>JBCCEE010000136.1:0-17684 GCA_039030415.1 Acidobacteriota bacterium | reverse complement strand
GCGATCGCCGGCTGCCAGGCGGGCACCGCGCCGAACTGTAACGACGGCATCAGCTGCACCGTCGACTCCTGCAACGAGGGGTCCGACAGCTGCAACAACGCGCCGGACGACAGCGCCTGTGACAACGGCCAGTTCTGTGACGGCTCCGAGACCTGCAACGCGGCTACCGGCTGTGAAGCGGGCACCGCGCCGTGCTCGGGCGGCCAGACCTGCAACGAGTCCACCGACATCTGCGAGGGCGGCAGCGGCTGCACCGACTGTGTCGACTGGACGACCACCACGACGGTGTCTTACTCCACCCAGGATGTCAGCGCCAACGTGACGGTCGAGAGCGCGGACAGCATTCTCCTGACCGACAACACCTGGCGTCGCACCACGCAGACGTTCAACGTCACCGCCAACACCGTGATCGAATTCGACTTCCAGTCGACGTCGCAAGGCGAGATCCACGGTATCGGCTTCGACGAGGACGACACCTTGACCAACGACGTGCGCATCTTCCAGCTCTACGGCACGCAGAACTGGACCGGCGCGGACCAGACCTACGACAACTACAG
Organism: Acidobacteriota bacterium; assembly: GCA_039030415.1. Lineage (GTDB taxonomy): Bacteria > Acidobacteriota > Thermoanaerobaculia > Multivoradales > J023 > JAAELT01. The sequence goes on along the minus strand of JBCCEE010000136.1, from coordinate 17,127 downwards.
TGGCTCTGGCGTGACCACCTACACCATCCCGGTGGGTCAGTTCTACACGGGCTCTGCGATGTTCCTGGTCTTGGTCAACGACAACGACGCCGGCAGCGGCAACACCAGCCGCTTCCAAAACGTGCGGGTCTACGAAGACGTCCCCGTGGGTTGCACCACGCAGGAGGACTTCGAGAGAGGTTCGGCGGGCTGGACGGCCAGCGGCAGCTGCACGACAGGCGACTTCGTGCTCGGCACGCCGAACCTGCAGACCACCGGTGGCTTGACGACCCAGGTCGGCGGTGACCACACGACGGGTTCGGGCAACGCGCTGTTCACCGCCAGCAACAGCTCGCTCGGCAACGCCGACGTCGACGGCGGCGAGTGCGTGCTGACCTCGCCGGTGTTCAACGTCACCAGCGCGTCGGATCTGTCGGTGTGGTACTACCACGGCCAGCGTGACGCCGGTGACGACCCCTCGGGCGATTACTTCGTGCTCGAGACCTCGGTCAACGGCGGCGCCTACTCGTCGTTCGTGTCGATCGGCGACGTGCAGAACGGCGCGGCCTGGACCGAAGGCACGACGACAGTGCCGGCCGGCGCCAGCGTCCAACTGCGCGTGCGGGTCTCCGACGGCGCCGGTCCCGGCGACATCGTCGAAGCCGGCATCGACGACCTCTCGATCTGCCCCAACTGATCGAGCCGTCGAGCTGATCGGCCCCTAGGGCCGGGACTCGCCCCCGACTGTCGCACCCAAGAGTGTCACGCGTCGGGGGCGTTTTTCATTTTGTGGCGCAGATAGTTTTGCGGATGAAGCCGCACTCGGGCCAAACAGTCAAGCCACTGACTCTCGCAGGTAAGCCATTGACTTAGTCGCACCCGGCGGTATACTGAATCAGTGCTCATCGAATGGGACGAAGAGAAGAATCGCCAGAACCAGGACAAACACAGTCTCTCGTTCCAAGAGGCGCAGGAGCTGTTTGTCTCTGGCGTCAACTACCTGGAGCTCTTCGACGAAAGCCATTCGCACCTCGAGGAACGCTTTATAGCAATCGGACCCATTACAAGAGGAGTCATTCTCGTGGTTTGGACCGAGCGAGTCGAAGACACCATTCGCATCATCAGCGCACGCTTTGCAACCCGCCGTGAGAATGTCCTCTATCAGTCTTACCTGGAGAGAGGGAGATGACCGATATTCCCGAGTTGACAGCTGAACAGTTCGCGCGGGCCATTCCAGCTCATGTGCGGCGGCGCCTTGTCCAAGGCGAGCTCGAATCCGGACAGGATATTGCGGCGCTGAGAAAGTTTGTGGGGCTGACGCAGACTCAGTTTGCCATCGCCATGGGCATCAGCGTCCATACATTGCGGAACTGGGAACAAGACCGTCGTCGACCGGAGGGGCCCGCCCTAGCGCTGCTGAGGATCGCCGCGCGCCATCCGAGGATCATTCGCGAGAATCTGGAGTCGGCTGCCTGAGGTGCAGGCTAGCGATGCCGGACATCTGCGCGAATCCTGTTCAACTCGACATCGCATGCGCTGGCTTGTGCACAGTTTCGAACGCTGCCCCATCGCTTGTGTGGGGTTTGCGTGGCTCGAGCGTAACGGTTACATGGCTTGCAACCGTTACGCTCCGATGAGCGCGCGGACAGCAAGCCGTGCGACAGCTCGCGCTCATCTGAGCGTCGAGCTCACATCAGCTGCGGAGAGCTCCGCTCATCCGAGCGAAGACTCCACAGGGCTCGAGCGAGCGCCGCTCGAATGAGCGCCGGCTGCGCAAGGCTCGAGCGAGCGCCGTTAGCATTGAGCGTCGGTCGCGCATCGCTTGCGGAGGCCGTATTCCGAGGGCTGGGCACTAGGACATCGACGCTGCTGAGGCCGGGCATTGGTGCTCACGGACCGGTCGTCGAGGGACGCTCGCCAGTCTCCGCGCTAGCCGCGGCCAAGGACGGCATTGGGGACGCAGCTCGATTCTCCAACCACTTGAGGGTCAATCGCCCGAGGGTCTGGGTCGATACCCAGTTGAGCGCGAAGCCGACGACGCCGCCGATCAGCGGCAGGAACTTGAGCAGCGACTTCGATAGGAAGCCGACGACTAGCTTGCGCACCATCGCGCCGGAAGCCGCCACGATCTCCTGGCCGCCGGTGGTGATCATCCACAGACTGGCTTCGGACATCTCCTCGGCGCCGCCGTGATCGCCATGGTTGATCCGGAGCATATGCACCAGGTTGGACTGCAGCTTGATCGTTGCGGCGATGTCGATCGGGACGGCGATCGGCAGGGTCGGCAGCCCGCCGACGCCGGTGACGAAACCGACCAGCCCAGCGCGGTTGGCCTGGCGCTGGATGAGCCTCTTGGCCAGCGCATCACGATCGAGCTCCGGGTGCTTCGAACGGGTTTGTTCGACCAGCTTCTCGAGCCCCGGCAGATCCGGCTTGACCGCGTTCTCGACCAGCTTCTTGGCGCGCCACAGCAGGTAGACGCTGATAGCGACCAGCAGCACGAAGCCCAGCACGCACAGCATCAGGAAGATCCACAGCGCCCGCTGGAGCTTCGCGCCCCAGGTCGATCCGCCCTCGCTCGCTGCTTCCCCGACGATTACCTCGCCCGAGGCCGGCACCTCCTGCGCCTGCGCCATCGCTGGTCCAGCCGCGGCCGAGACGAGAGCCAACACCAACGCCAACGTCACACCAGAGAGCAGTCCTCCCAGAGACCGCGCGCGCCATCGGATCATCTTCAAAGTCCTCGTGACGTCATCGCTTCATTCGTCGCGATCCTTCGCGGGGTTCTCGGTCTCCGAATTCGTGGCCGGATCGCTTTTGGGCTGCGCGGAGCGAGCTCGGTCGCCGACCGTGTATGACGAGACCAGCCGCCATCCCGGCCCACTCGTCTGCCGAGGCTTCTCAGCCCCCTCGCCCGTCGAACCTTTCTTGATGATGACAATACCTTTGCGCTTCAGCAGCGCCTGCCCCAAGCCGAGCCACGCAATGAGTTTCCAGAACCAAATCAATAGCTTCGCCTCCAATCAACTCGTCGTGCCTTCAGTGTAACCCCGTTGGACGCCGCCCGAGCGATAGCGATCGATTCGGCTAAACTCGAAGCTCAGAATCACCCCCAAGCCCAGACTCCGATGACTTCTGCCGAGCAGCCCGTACACTCCGCCTATCCCGACACTAACCCAGTCCGCTGGAGCAACTGGTCGGGCCGGGTCCAGGCACAGCCCCGACGCCTCGAGCGCCCACGCTCGACGGAAGCGATCCAGGATCTCGTCAAATCGTCGCGCGGCCGGATCCGCATTGCGGGCTCGGGCCATTCGTTTACCCGACTGGTCGCCACCGACGACCTACTGCTGAGCCTGGAAGATATCAACGGCGAGGTTCTGGATTGCGACGCCGAGTCCCAGATTGCGACGCTGCAGGCCGGTGCCTCGCTCAATCGCCTGTCGCGCGCTCTGCAGGCCAAGGGCCTGGCGTTCAAGAACCTCGGCGACATCGACGTGCAGTCGATCGCCGGCGCCACCTCGACGGCGACCCACGGCACCGGCAAAGGGTTTCCGTGTCTCGCCGCCGAGATCCAAGGCGTCGAGCTGGTGACGGCCGACGGCTCCCTGGTGCGCATCGATCCGGACGAGAACCCACAGCTGGTGCCGGCAGCGCAGGTCGCGCTGGGGGCCCTGGGCGTCCTCACGAAAGCGCGGGTCTCGGTGCGTCCCGCCTACAAGCTGCACCGCCGCACGGCCATCAAGCCGCTGCGTCAGACCCTGCGAGACGCCGAGTCCCTGTGGGATAGGCACCGCAACTACGAGTTTTTCTACCTGCCGTTCTGCGACTACGCGTTCAACGTCACCCACGAGGAGACCCAGGAAGCCGACTACTCCGACGCGGGCGGAGACGACGATGCGGCGGTAGGGCAGATGAAGCGGCTGCGCGACCTCACCCGCTGGTCGCCCGGCTTGCGCCGGACTCTGATCAACTTCGTTGCCAAGCGCTACAAGACCGAGACCATGATCGGCACGAGCTGGCAGATGCTCGCCAACAAGCGGGAGTATCGCTTCAACGAAATGGAGTACCACCTGCCCTTCGAACGCGGGCTCGAAGCCTTCGAGGAGCTCTCCCAGACCCTCGAGCGCCAGCAGCCCGACGTGTTCTTCCCCATCGAGTGTCGCTGCACTGCCGGCGACGATGCCTGGCTCAGCCCCTTCCAGGGCGGTCCCCGCATCTCGCTGGCGGTGCACGCCGCCCACCGGGAATCCACCGAGTGGTTCTACGGGTTGGCCGAACCGATCTTTCGCAAGTACGGCGGTCGGCCGCATTGGGGCAAGCTGCACTCCCTGAAGCACGCGGATCTCGTGCAGCTGTACCCCGACTTCGAGCGATTCCTGCACGTGCGTCGAGAGCTCGATCCCGAGGGCCGCTTCCTCAATCCCCACCTCGCCCGGCTCTGGGGCGAAGAGCTCAGGCCGTGACGCGCCAGCGTCGCGCTCGCCAGCCATGTTCATCGACCGTAGCGGCCCGCGCGACGACTACTTCCTCAGCCTGCAGGAGGCTCTGAGGCAGGCCGACATTGCCAGCCCGGTGCTGGTGCTGGATCGTGAGCGGCTGAACGCCAATCTGGACTTCCTGCGCGCCGACGTCCCGAGCAGCCTGGCGGTGCGTTTGGTGAGCAAATCCCTGCCGTGCCTGCCGCTGCTCCAGCATGCCCGCAGCGCACTCCGCACGGATCGCTTGATGACCTTCAACCTGCCGATGCTGATCGACATCGCCCGGGAGATGCCCGATGCCGACCAGATGCTCGGCAAGCCTATGCCGGTGGCCGCGGCAGCCCAGTTCTTCCAAGAAGATCTGGAGCCGCGAGCCTACTCCTCGGTGCACTTCCTGATCGACACTAAACGGCGTCTCGACGCCTATGCCGGGCTGGCGCGCTCCATGAACCGGCAGCTCAGCGTCGTGCTCGAGCTCGACATCGGCCTGCATCGCGGCGGCTTCGAGCCCGGCCCGGAGCTGGCCGAGGCGCTGCAGAGATTGGCCCGCAGCTCGACGCTGACCTTCAATGGCTTCATGGGCTACGAGGCCCACTTGGCCAAGGTACCGACGCTCGGCGGCTGGCGCACCCGCTGGGTCGCCCGCGCCGGCGCGCTCTACCGAAAGGCCAACACCATGGCCGCCGAGATCTTTGGCGAGCGAGCCGTCTCGAAGGCGCTACGCAACGTCGCGGGCAGCCCAACCTACCGCTTCTACCGCGACGACCGCGTCGCCAACGAGATCTCGATCGGCTCGGCGCTGGTCAAGCCGACGGACTTCGAGACCGATCTGCTCGAGCCCTACCAGCCCGCTCTGTTCGTGGCGACGCCGGCGCTCAAGGTGCTGCCTACGACCCGCATTCCCGTCCTCGAAGCGCTCGATCGCGTGAAGCGATGGCTCGACCCCAACCTCGCCCAGGCCGTCTTCATCCACGGCGGCTATTGGAAAGCCCATCCCGTCGATCCCCCTGGCCTGCGCACCAACGCCACCTACGGCCGCTCCACCAACCAGGAGCTCCTGAACGTCGGCTCCCGGACCCACCTAGAGGCGGACGATTTCGTCTTCCTCCGCCCCACCCAGAGCGAAGCTGTCATGCTCCAATTCGGCAGGATCGCCGTCTACGATAGTGGATCGATTCGAGACCTCTGGCCGACGCTGCCGGCGTCGGCCTGAGGCCAAAGCAACCGGCTTGGGCTTCGCGCCCACTCGACCGGCGGCGAATTCGCCCACGCTGCTAGACTTTCCGCGTGGATCAAGAGTCGACAGCCTTCTGGCAGAACCTCGATACGGTCACGCGCAGCGCGATCAGCGATCAGGAGAGCGTGGCGATGCAGGTGCCGGGGTTCACCCTCCTCGCGCACCCGGATCTGCGGCGTATCGGCGAGCGTTCGGTGCTGACGGCGCTGGTTTCGGAGCAGGACGTCGCGCTGTCTCGACTCGAACCGCTGTTCGCGGCGCCGGGGCAGGGACAGCGCCGGCCGCTGGCCGATCCGCACGTCAGCCGCCGGCCGCTGGTGATGACTCGAGCTCTGAACGGCCGCGTGCGGCTGTCTCGCAACGGCGCCAAGACCCAGCTCGCGATCGACCGGGAGCCGATGGGTGAGTGGCGTGACTTCACCCTGGACGAGATCGAGCGCGGCATTGTGCTGCAGCTGGCGAAACGGGTCACGCTGCTGCTCCACCTGCTCGATCCGGTGCCGCCGGATGATCTGCCGAGCTTCGGCCTGGTGGGAGAGAGCGCCGGTATGGTCGCGGTGCGTCGGCAGATCAGCCGGGTTGCCGATCTCGAAGTGCCGGCACTGGTGCGCGGCGAGACGGGCACCGGCAAGGAGCTGGTCGCCAACGCCATCCATCGCGCTTCGCAGAGGCGCTCACGACCGTTCGTGGCCATCAACATGGCGGCGATTCCACCGAGCCTGGCGGCAGCGGAGCTGTTTGGTGCCGCCAAGGGCGCCTTCACCGGCGCCGACGCCAAGCGCACGGGCTACTTCACCCGCGGACGCGGCGGCACCCTGTTCCTCGATGAGATCGGAGAGATGCCGCCCGAAGTCCAGGTGCTGCTGCTGCGGGCTCTCGAGACCGGAGAGGTTCAGCCGGTAGGCTCGGAGACGACCGAGAAGATCGACGTGCGAATTCTCGCCGCCACCGACGCCCAGCTCGAAGCCGAGATCGAAGCGGGACGCTTCCGCGCACCTCTGCTCCACCGCCTGAGCGGCTACGAGATTCGACTGCCGCCGCTGCGCGACCGGCGCGAAGATCTGGGACGCCTGCTGCTCCACTTCCTACGCCTGGAGCTGGCCAGCATTGGAGAGGAGTGGCGCATGGAGACTTCTGGGGTGGTGGCGAAACCTTGGCTGCCGGCGACGGTGGTCGAGCGTTTGGCCGTGTACCCCTGGCCCGGCAACGTGCGGCAGCTGCGCAATGTGGCGCGCCATCTCGTCATCGACCATCGCGGCGCTCCACAGCTCTCGATCACGCCTCTGATCCGGGAGCTCCTGACCCTGCCGGACACTGAAGCGAGCCCAGTTGCCCCACCGGCTCCATCTGAGCCGTCGAACCACGATCTTGCCGACGCGAGCCGGCGCACCGTGCTCAAGACGCTCTTGCTGACGGATCTCGTCGACAGCACGCGAGTCATCGAGAGTATGGGGGACCGCCAGGCGGTCACGGTCTTTTCTCTGCACGACAAAGACGCGCGCCGCCTGCTGACGGAATACGATGGCCACGAGATCGACAAGTCCGACGGCTTCCTTTTCGTCTTCGATCGACCCGCTGACGCCTTGGGTTATGCGCTCGAGTACCACGAGAATCTGGCCGCCATGTCGGAGGATCTGGGCGTCGAGCTGGCGGCGCGGGCAGGCATTCACTTGGGAGAGGTGTTTGTGCGCAAGAACTCGGCCGCTGAAGTTGCGCGTGGCGCTAAGGCGATCGAAGTCGAAGGGATCGCCAAGCCGATGGCTGCCCGCCTGATGTCCCTCGCTGGCGCCGGCCAAACGCTGCTGACGCGAACCGCCTTCGACCTCGCGCGACAGGTGGCCCAGGGAGATCACCCGCTTGCCGGCGACTCGGTCCACTGGATGAGTCATGGGGAGTTTCGGCTGAAGGGCGTCAAGGACCCGGTCGAGGTCCTGGAGGTCGGCGTCGAAGACGCAGCGCCGTTGGCGCGTCCCCAGTCTACGGCCAAGGCCCGGTGGATCGAAGACGAGGAGACCGCTGCGCCAGACGTCGAAAACGGCAAAGACTCGCCGCCACCCAAGAAGAAACCGGCCTACCGCTCGCCGGACGACGTCAGCGAGGAGGAGCTGGTGGAGGCGCTGCGCGCTCACCAATACCGGCTGCAGCCAACCGCCGCCGCCCTCGGGCTTTCTCGGACCTCGCTCTACGCCTTGATCGACAAGTCGCCGCGCGTCCGCAAGGCACGCGACCTCACCCGCGAAGAGATCGAGGGCAGCCGCCAGACGTTCGGCGGAGACTTCGACGCCATGGCCAGCGCTCTCGAGGTCTCGCGCAAGGGCCTGCGTCGACGCATGACCGAGCTCGGGCTCTCCTAGCTGGCTAGACTGCATCGGTTGACGATCGATAGACGGTCGCATCGGTGGGCTGCGCGCGGCGCTGCGTATCTCGCCTCGGCACCGGCGATTCACTCAGCGCATTGGGATAAACGACTCTATGAGCAAGCCCATCGCGAATTCTGCTCAAACATACTCGCCCGTGCTCGCTCCACCAACGCGACCTGCCCTCTGACAACCGCTGTTTCGGGACGGGCTCTCCTAGCCACCGAGCTCTAGCAGCGACACCCGCGAGTGCCGATCATCCGTGCCCGGTGGGTACGGATGCCGAAGGCTGGACGTAACGCCCGAGCAGAGGTTACGTCCGGGAAGGCATTCGTCTGGGCAGACGTAACGCCCGGACAGACGTTACGCCCGGGCAGCCGACATATCTGCCGACATTTTTATCGCAGCCGCGACATTTTGCTGGCGCACGCCGACATTTCGCAACGAATAAATTGGCCGAAAATAGATCATTTTAAGACATCAAAGCTGGCACAACCATTGCTATTTAGAGCAGCGAAGGTTGGCCAACCTCCTTTGAGATGAGCGACACGTTCCATTCGGACCCGAGGGCTCTGAAGCGTGTTGCGAAACATTCAACGCGACGGCCTCTCCGTCGCCAAGGAGGTAAAGATGTATCAATTTCAAACCGCTTCAAAGTGCTTCTCTTGGATCGCAGCATTTCAACTTCTCATCGCCTCGAACGCAGTCTCCGCAGCAGAATCATGCGAGGAATCCAGACTAATCGAGCCGATTGGCGTCTGGCACAGCAACCCCAAGCAAAGCCTCGAGAGCCACCGCTACCGCGTCGACATTGAATCATCAGGCATCGTCCGTATCGACGTTTCAACGTCGAGCTCGCTTGCTATCGCACCTTCGATCGATGACGATCCCCGCTGCGATCTGGGAACACAAGAGTTTCTCACGATTGACAGCTCACCCACTCATCGAACGCTCGCTTTTCGCGGACCCACAAGCTACAACTTCCAAATTACTGGCGAGAAACCTCAGGACCTCAGCCTCGATGAATATCAAATTTACACCAGCTTCTCGCCTGCCGTCGTCATCGAAGAAGAGCTGCAGCTGAATCTCGACACAGTCGATGAGCGGGCCCGCGTCCGCTGGACTGAGATGCACTTTGGCTCGCGCAAATCAGATGACGATATCGATGAGGTCGATCCGGGACCGGGAGCGAAACGCCTCGCCCGCTTGGACCATGGCCCGACCCTGAGCTGGCTCAGCTTCTCCTCGCTGCCAAAGACCAAGTCAGACGACGATATCGACGAGGTCGACCCCGGACCGGGCTTTGCGGACTGCGGCCCGTGGCGCAAATCAGATGACGACATCGACGAGGTCGACCCCGGACCGGGATTCTCGGACTGCGGCCCGTGGCGCAAATCAGATGACGATATCGACGAGGTCGATCCCGGACCCGGCGCCCCCTTGACAAGTGGTGACCCCGCCGCCGATTCCCAGTACCTGGGCCGCCTATGGTTCTTCGAGTCCGCGCACCGGCACAAGAGCGACGACGATATCGACGAAGTCGACCCCGGACCCGGCAAGCACGCGCTGGGCACCGAGCTTCGCTTCGAATCGGCAGACCGATTCGATCCTCGCCAGGCCGCTCTCCTGGTCTGGATCGCCGAGACCCTGGCACCCGAAGGACTCTCGACCAGCAGGATCACCTGGAGCTCGACGATCCGGTGAGCTCCGGTTCTCGCCCACATCGATTCCTGAACGGAAGTGCCGACACCCACCGCAGAGCATGCGTCGGCGGCGCGCGGAAGGATAGAGCCCAACACTGCTGATCTCGAAACAATTGATCGCGAGACGCGGGAACGCGAAATAGCTGAGCAGCCGCTCAGCTATTTCGCGTTGAGCGCCTCTGATTGGCGGCCACTTCGGTGCGATATTTGGCGGCGAGCTCGGGTCGATTCCAGGCCTCGTAGAGCGCGCTGAGACGGCGCTTCGCGTCGCGGGCAAAGTGGGAGGCGGCACCGCGGGTGCGAGCCAGAGTCTCATAGCTCTCGAGCAACAGAATCTCAGCGCGAGCATAGTCCCCTTGGAGCATCACGTGAGCCCCCAGCACCCGCTGCACATTTGCGATCGCCGAGGCATCGTCGGGGCTTGTTCGATGCAGCGCGTCGAGCGCTTCCTGCGCCAGCCTGCCGCCCGCCTCGACCTCACCCGTATCGATCATCAGTGCCGCAAGATTCCGCTTGATGCCTGCTGTCACGGCATGCTGATCGCCCAGCCGCTGCCGGTAGGTCTCCAAGGCACGCTCGAGCAGAGATCTCGCTTCAGCAGAGCGACCCAGCAAATGCAGCGTGAGCCCCAACGCATCGCGAACCTGAGCCACCTGAGTGTGGTCCGTACCCAAGAGCTCAGAGCGGATGGCGAGCGCTTCGCGCAACAGCGGCTCACCCGCCTCGAAGTCCTCGGTCGTGAGATACAGCGACCCCAGGCTGTAGAGGCTAGTGGCAACGTTGCGATCTTCAGGACCAAACAGCTCGCGACGCAGCTCCAGGGCTTCGAGGTAGAGCGCTTCCGCCTCGCGAAATTGCCCTTGACGCGCCAGGCTGGCAGCCAGGTTGACCAGGATCGAATCGATGGTGTCGCCGCCCTTTCCCAGGCGGCGCAGCATCGTCAATGCCTCTTCGAAAAGGTACGAGGCTTGCTGATAATTCCCGGTCGCATAGAGGCTGCTGGCCAGTTTGTTGATATCGGTGGCGAGCCGAGCGGGATCGGTTTGCGGATCCTGGCGACGCAGCCGGAGCGCCTGCTGGCTCAGGTCGATGGCGTCATCGAAAAGCCCCAGCTTGCGGTAGACCGTGCTCAGGATCCCCAGCATATGCGCCTGCAGCCCGAGATCTCCCCCGAGCTCTTCGGCAGCGGAGGCTTCGCCCTGATCGACGACCTCGCGCACGGTGAGATCCTCACCGCGAGTGCGATCCGGATCTGCGGAAAGAAAGAGGTTCTCGAGGAACCTGGTCGCGGTCTCGGCGCGTTTCTGAGCCCGCACCGCCTCGGCCCGTTCCCGGTCCGCCTGGCGCCACAGCGTCGTGGTCGACACGGCGAAGCCGAACAGCATGGCACCTATCAAGAGCCCGACTCGGTTGCGGCGGACAAACTTCTTGCTGGTGTAGAGCCAACTGCCGCGGCGAGCCCTCACCGGCAAACCATTCTGGTAGCGACGGATATCGGCTACCAGCTGGGCCACCGAACCGTAGCGATCACGCGGCTCTTTGCGCATCGCTTTGAGAATGATCGCGTCGAGATCACCGCGCAGCCGTCGATGCAGGCGTCGGGCGCCGCCGCGTCGAGCGCCACCGCGGCGAGCGCCACCGCGGCGAGCGCCACCGCGACGAGCGCCTTCCTTCAATAGCTCCTGCCGGACTCGCGTACTCGGCCGCTCGGGATCGCTCAAGCAAACCGCCTGGACCATCTCCGCATAGCTACTGCTCTTGACGTGGAACGGCAGGTGGCCGGTCAGCAATCGATAGAGCAGAACTCCCAGCGCATAGACGTCGCAGGCCGTGGTGATCGGCTGGCTGAGGATCTGCTCGGGGCTGGCGTAGGCGGGCGTCATCGGGGCATAGCCTGACAGCGTCGCAAACGCGGGCGAGCCGGAATCGGGCTCGAGCAGCTTGGCGATGCCGAAATCGAGCAGCCGGGCAGAGCCATCCTCCGTCACCAGGATGTTGTTGGCCTTGAGATCGCGGTGAACGATGAGGTTCTGGTGAGCGAAATCAACCGTCTCGCAGACCTCACAAAAGAGATCCAACCGACGGCGCAGCGGCACCTCGTGGCGATCGCAGTACGTGTCGATCGGCTCGCCCTCGACGTACTCCATCACGAAGTAGGGGATGCCGTCGTCGAACGTGCCGCCGTCCAACAGGCGGGCGATGCCGGGATGCTGCAGGTGAGCGAGGATCTGGCGCTCGTTGTAAAACCGCGACAGCAGCTCTTCGCTATCGGCGCCCCAGGTCACCAGTTTGAGCGCGACCTGCTGCTCGTAGTCGTCCTCACGATCGGCCAGATAGACCGAGCCCATGCCGCCGCGCCCGAGCAGGCGCTGGATCCGATACGGTCCAACCCGTCGCTTCGACGGTTCGATCGCCTCCTCTTCCACGCTCTCGGACTTGCGGTGGAACGCCCACAGCGGCGTTTCGATGAAGTCGTCGACGTCGTCGTCGAGCTCGAGGAAGGTCTGGACGTCGAGCAACAGCGATGCGTCGCCCTCACAGGCGCGCTCGATCATCGCCTGTCGCCGCGCTGCGGGGGCAGCACCCACGTCATCGAGGATCCGTTTGATTCGTTGCCATCTGTCGGGAGTCATTTGCGGTTCATCGCTCAACAACACAACGCGAGAACCAGCAGCGCCCGGGACCATCAGCTCAACGCGCTAAGATTTGCCGATAGAGCCACAGCTTGGCCGTACGCCACTCGCGCTTGACCGTGGTGGGAGAAATCCCTTCGACCTGCGCGATCTCCTTGACGCTGAGCCCGGTGAAATAGCGCATCTCGACAATGCGGCTCTGCCGAGCATCGACCGCCGCCAGGCTCTTGAGCGCATCGTCGAGGGCCAGGAGGTCCGGATCCTTGTCACCGGTCGGCACCTGAATGGTCTCGTCGATCGAGACTCGGATCACGTCGCTGCCGCGCTTGGCCGTATTGCGCCGCCGCGCGTGATCGACCAGCACCCGCCGCATCATGCCCGCCACAAAGGCAAAAAACTGGGCACGATTCTGCCAGCTCACGGTCCGGCGTCCGATCAGGCGTAGGTAGACCTCGTTGACCAGCGCGGTCGGCTGCAGAGTATGCGCCGGTTTCTCCTGCGCCAAGTGCTTGCGGGCGATACCCCGCAAGTCCTCGACGATCAGCGGCATCAGCTTGGGCAGAGCGCTCTTGTCACCTTCGGTCCAGCGATCGAGCAGCCGGGTGACTTCACTCGGCGTTTGTGGCATCCCGCTATTGTAGCGGCAGTTGGTTCAACCCTCTGCAAGATAACTCTTACATGCCTCAGCTCTACCCTTCTCAGGAGAGCGCTGCTAGGAATCTCGAGCTGCCGCCGCTGCGACGAACGCGTCCGGGCTGCGCTCCCTTGCCCCGCCTTCGCCCAACGCAGCGCGCAGACGGCGGATGCGCTCCAAGGAACTGCGGGTCGCGTTCGAGCGCGCCCCGGTGACCCCAGCGATGCGGGCGTGGGATTCGAAGACCAGCGGCTTGGCTTCTTCGAAACGCTGAAGCCGAGTCCAACAATCGCCGAGGATGCTGCGGGCTTCAGCGACTCGCCAGTGGTCGGCCGGCAGCGAGCGCGACAGGATCTCCAGGGCCTCTTGCGCCAGCTGCTCCCCCTCTTCCGGCCGGCCGGTGAGCGCCAGCGTGTGGGCCAGGCGATAGAGGTTGCGGGCGACGATCAGATGCTCCGGGCCGAGGACCCGACGACTCATCGCCAGCGACTGAAGATAGTGCTCCTCCGCCGCGCTCAGCTCGCTGGTCTCCTCGAGGCCGAAGGCCAGGTAATGCAGGCTCACCGCGATGTGCGGATGCTCCTCGCCCAGCAGCCGACGGTTCATCGCCAGCGCCTCGACGTACAGCGGCGTGGCGGCCGCCGCTTCGCCCCGGGTCTGCAGCAGCATGGCCAGGCCGTTGAGACTGCCGGCCACCTCGTGATGCTCCTCGCCGAAGAGCCGCCGATTCATCGCCAGCACCTCGCGGTAAGCGCCTTCCTCTTCGCTGTAGCGGCCGCGCTGCTGCAGCAGCCAGGCCAGGCCGTAGAGCGTGCGGGCGATCATCGGATGCTCTTCTCCCAGCAGCCGACGGTGGATCACCAGCGACTCGCGATACATGCGCTCCGCCTCCTCGTACTGGCCGCGCGGACTGAGCAAAACCGCGAGCTGATAGAGGCTGGCGGCGATCTGCGAATGCCCTTCCTCGAAATGCTCCCGCGCCAGCGCCAGCGACTCACGGGTCACCTTCTCGGAGGCGCCGTACTCGCCCAAGCTGTTGAGCATGACCGCCTGCTCGCGCAGCATGTCGAGCACGTCGGGGTGACCCTCGCCCAACAACCGTCGTTTCATCGCCAAGGCTCCGCCCAGCAGCGCCTCGGCCGGCCGATTCTCACCGCGCGCGGCCAGCCCCTGCGCCACTAGCCGCTGGCCCTCGGCGATCGCCGGATGCTCGCTGCCGTAGAGGCGGCGGAGCATGTTCAGCGCTTCGTGCAGCAACGGCTCGGCGGATTCGTAGCGACCGGTAGCCAGCCACAGCCGCGCCAGCTCCTGCAGGCTCGCGGCGACCTCCGGATGATCGCTCGCACGCGCATGCCGGCGGTGCTCGAGGGCCGCGAGCAGCAGCGGCTCGGCTTTGTCGTAGAGGGCGAGGTTGCGGTAAGCCACGCCGATCGTGCTCATGAGGGTGGCGCGCACCGTCGGCTCGTCGCCCAGCTCGGTCTCAATTCGCTTGACGCCGGCGTCGAGCAGCCGCACGCGGGCCGCGGTGTCGACCTCGACCGCTCGATCCGGATCGAAATCCTGCAGCAGCTCGACGACAAAGCTCATCGTGCGCTCGGCGCGATCGCGGGCCACCTCGGCCTCGCTGCGCTGCTGATGCAGCCGTGCGTTCTGGATCGCCAGCGCCGCCGCGGCCAGGGTGATGAACAGCACCAGCAGCGTGCCGGCCGCCACCGCCACCCGATGGTGCTGCACAAACTTCCCGGTTGCATACCAGCGCTGGCTGGCCCGTACGGTGATCGGCAGACCGCGCAGGAATCGCCCGAGGTCGTCGGACAGCAGCTGCGCCGAACGGTAGCGGCGCTCCGGCTCTTTGCTCAGAGCCGTGAGCACGATGGAGTCGAGATCGCCGCGCAGCACTCGGCTCAATTTGCGGCGGTCCTCAGGGATCTGCGTCTTGGGGCCGGTTCGGCCAAGCACCGCTACGCTGGGTTTCTCCGGGCGGTGCTCGCAGATCGCCTGCTCGAGCTCCCAGGTCTGCTCGTTGCGCTGGCCGTAGGGACCGCGGCCGGTCAGCAGCTCGTAGAGCAGGACCCCGAGCGCATAGATGTCGCACGCCGTGGTCAGCGGCTCTCCACGCACCTGCTCAGGGCTGGCGTAGCGCGGCGTCATCGGTCGCGCACCGAGATGGGTCGACGCCGAGGCGACCCGCAATCGACCGCGGTCCAACAGCTTGGCGATGCCGAAATCCACCAGCTTCGGCACCCCGTCCGCGGTCACCAGGATGTTGCCGGGCTTGAGGTCGCGGTGCACGACGAGGTTGCGATGGGCGAACGATACCGCGGTGCACACCTGGCGAAACAAGGCCAGGCGAGCGTGAGGATCGAGATTCCGCTCAGCGCAGTAGCGATCGATCGGCTCGCCCTCCACATACTCCACCACGAAGTAGGGAGCGCCGCTGGCGGTGGTTCCCCCGTCCAGCAGGTGGGCGATGTTGGGATGCTCGAGGTTGGCCAGGATCTGACGCTCGGCCTCGAACCGCCGGACGATGTCGGGACCGTCGAGACCCGGCCGGATCAGCTTGACCGCGACCTGCTTGCGAAACGTGCCGTCGGCCCGCTCGGCCAGGTAGACCACGCCCATGCCGCCACGACCGAGCATCCGCACCACGCGATACGGACCGATCGAGGCACCCGCCGGCAGCAAGTGTTGATCTTCCTCGGCCGGCAGACTCGGCGGCTGCTCCAGAAAGCTGCCGTTGTCATCGTTCGCCGCCAGCAGCGCTTCGACCTCGCGCCGCAGCGCGTTGGCGCCGCCCGCACTGCCGCAAGCGGAATCCAGGAATCGTGCCCGCTGATCCCCCGGCAGCTCGACGGCGGCTTCGAACAGCTCCTTGGCAGCGCGCCAGCGCTCGGTCGTCATGACGCCTCAGATGTCTGATCTAGCCGGCAGGCGAGCCACGCCTTGATCCACGCCCAGTGGCGCAAAACGGTGCGCTCCGACAGGCCGACGACTTCGGCCACCTCGGGCGTCGACAGCCCGGCAAAATAGCGCAGCTCGACGATCCGGCAATACAGCGGCTCCATCTCGGCCAGCCGGATCAGCGCGCGATCGAGGTCGATGAGGTCGATCGTCGACCCTCCCGACTCGCCCGCCACCTCTTCCAAACGGCTGAGCCGCAGGGCCGGCACGCCATTACCCCGCTTGGCCGACTTACGTCGACGCGCGTGCTCGACCAAGATGCGCCGGATCTGCGCACCGGCCACGGCAAAGAAGCTCGCCCGGTCGCGCCAGTCGAAGCGTTCCTGGGACGCCCAGCGCACATAGACCTCGTTGATCAGAGCCGTCGGCTGCAAGGTGTGGTCGGCACGCTCGCGCGCCAGATGGCGCTTGGCCAGACGCCTGAGCTCCTCGAGCACCAGTGGCACCAAGGCATCGAACGCCTCGCGATCCCCTTCTCCCCAGGCTTTCAGTAGTGCGGTAACCCCGGGCTCCGCCATTTCATCCTCGACCTTCGATCTCATCAACTACTCCCGCGCTGTAGCAACACGCGTCCATGCGAGCAGCTCCCCCCAGAGCCCAATCTCAGGAAAGAATGACATACCTCCTGGCCAGTTTCAATGACGCCTCTTGAAATTGCTTGTCATGGTTTCGACGCGGTTTGCGCTCTTCCCTGAGAAGCCGCTTTGGCGCGAGCTCGAAAGTCGATCTCGAAAGCTGAAGCCCATGCAATGCGATTCATCAAGGAGAACCTAGAAATGTCAAAGAAACGCGCTTTTGGATTGACCCTGCTGGCGGTTGCCATCGCCGTCGTCGCGGGATTCGCGGTCACCGCCGGCCCTTCCGGCTCCATCCACGTCAACCCGAGCACCAGCGGCGGCGTCGGCCCCAACAGCGTCGGCAACGCCACCGGCGCCTGCAACGACTCGTGGGCCTACTTCTACTACGTGCCCGAGGACAAGCTCGGCAACCTCGGGATCCGGGCGACCGACGGCAACAGCCAGGCTCACATCGACCGCCACGGCGGCCTCGATGGCTTCTACGACTGCGCCGGCGGTCTGTGCAACGTGCGGCTGTGCGCCCGCGAAGGGTTCTACCCCTTCGGCGGCTGGAACTACTCCGCCGAT
>JBCCEE010000135.1:0-17779 GCA_039030415.1 Acidobacteriota bacterium | reverse complement strand
CGATGCTCCGAGGTCGGGTGACGGTCTCGGGTCTGGCGGAGCTCAAACCCCTCGACCCGATCGAGATCCTCGGCATCGGCGCCCGCTTCAACGGCAAGACCCTAGTCACCGGCATCCGCCACCGGGTCGAGTCGGGTCGCTGGCTTTCCGAGGTGCGGTTCGGACTCTCGCCTGAAGGCTATTGCCAGCAGGAGCAGATCCTGGCGCCGGTGGCCGCCGGCCTGCTGCCCGGCGTCCGCGGTCTGCAGATCGGTGTCGTCAGCGCGTTCGAGGCAGATCCCGACAAGGAATTCCGGGCTCGCGTCGTCCTGCCGGCGGTCGACGGCGACAAAGGCAAGGTCTGGGCGCGGCTCGCCTGCCCCGAGGCCGGCAAAGGGCGCGGCTACTTCTTCCGTCCCGAGCCCGGCGACGAAGTGGTGGTCGGCTTCCTCAACGACGACCCGCGCCACGCCGTGGTGCTCGGCTCGCTGTTCGGCTCGAAGAACCGGCCGCCGAGTGCCCTCGCCGAGCTCAGCGCCGAGAACCTGGAGAAGGGGATCGTCACCAAGCAGGGCAGCACCCTGCAGTTTCACGACGCCGAGAAGGCCTCGGTGTTCCTCGAGACCGCGCAGAAAAACCGCATCGAATTCAACGACGAGACCGAGCTGATTAGCGTCTCGGATCAGCACGGCAACTCGATGACCCTGGGTAAGGAAGGCATCGAGATCAAGAGCATCAAAGACATCAAGATCCGCGCCGAGCGCAACGTGAGCCTGGTGGCGCAAAACCTGGATGTCAAATGCTCTGGAGACGTGAGGATCGCGGCGGACAAATCGGTGCAGAGTCGCTCGAAGGAAGCCGCCGTGAAGTGCTCCGACAATCTACGGGCCACCGTCGGCAAGACGCTCGCGGTCTCGGCCAAGACCACGGGGGTCAAGTGCTCTCAGGATGTGAGCGTTGCCGCCAGCCGCAACGCGCTGATCAAAGCGACGACCGGCCTGTTTCGCTGTACCAAAGACGCCAACATCAAGGCCAACAAGAACCTCGGCCTGCTAGGCATGACGACGGCGGTGGTCGGCAACAAAGACGCCAAGCTGGTAGCCAACAACGCGGTGGTGGTGAAAGGTCTGACGACGACCGTTCAGGGCACCAAGAACCTGAAGCTATCCGCCGGCATGAACGTCGCGATCGAGGGCATGGCCGCCGCCATCAAATGCCTCAAGAATTTTGATGTCAAAGCGCTCAAAGCGGCGATTACCGGTGGCTCGAGCGTCAGCATCGCCGCCGCTGGCAACGTCGAGATCAAGGGCGCCAAGGTCGACGTCAAATAGGGGCGATGTCAAATAGGGGTGCTGTCAAGTAAAGGAAAGGAACTATGCGTGAGCTGAATTTGACCGTGACTCTGGAAGAAGCCAACGTGCTGCTGTCGGCCCTGGCCGAGCAGCCGTTTGGCGAGGTTTATACCCTGGTGGCCAAGCTGCAGGAGCAGGCCGGGCAGCAGCTCGATCCCGCCGTTGGCCAGAAGGGTTCTACTGTGGAAGGTGACGCGGCCGCGTCGCCTTCCCGAGCGTCGCCTCGATCTTCAGAGGCGTCCACGAGGGTACCGTCGAGGGCTCCGGTCCATGCCGCCTGAGGCCTCATTTCTCGGCACAGGCTGGGCCTTTCCTCCCACCTTTGGCGCTGGCGGTGCCCAGGTTGAAATGGTGTCCGACGCCGAAGATATCGAGCAGAGTCTGCGCATTCTGCTATCCACCCAGCCGGGGGAGCGGGTGATGCAAGAGCTGTTCGGTTGCGATCTGCGCAGCGTCCTTTTCGAGCAAGTCGACCAGGGCCTGATCAATCGGATCACTCGCCTGGTGGGAGACGCGATCCTTTACCACGAGCCGAGGATTCGCCTGGAGCGCATTACGGTGACGGAGAGCCCTTTGGTATCGGGCGTTCTGATCGCCTCGCCTGAAATGGCTCTGCTGCTCAACATTCACTACACCGTGCGGAGTACCAACTCTCGTTACAACCTGGTTTATCCGTTCTATCTCGAAGAGGCAGCCGTACCGGGGCTCGTCCTCTGAGCTCGTTCAACGAGCTTGCCCTCTGACTTCTCACGGTACCGCGTTCAAGACGCTTGGAGCTATTCTTGCCGGATTTCATCCTCGTCGACGGCGACTTCGCTACCTTCCTGCCGACGTTCGGTGCTGCGCTGGTCGTGCCCTTGCCCGGGATTTTGAAGGGCTCCGGCCCGGCCACCCTGGGCGGCAGGAAGCTGTGCGTCGACGGCGATGAAAAAAAGGTTTCGGTACCCGGCTGCGCCTACACCTCGGGACCCTACGTCATCCCGGGGATCGGAACCCTGAAGATCGACGCCCTGGCGGTCAATCAGAAAGCGCTCAAGACCTTCACTGGAGGCAAGCCGGTCCTGCTCAAGGGGCTGATCTTCACGGCCAAGTTCGAAGTGATGGTGATGGCGATGCAGCCGCCGCAGCCGCCGGTGCCTCCGATTCCCGATCCGGTAAAGCAATATTCCGGACAGGGTTTATTCGTGTCCACCAATCTAAAGTATTTCGGGACCTGAGGGTTGGCGATGGCGAGAACGACCACCCTGCCTCAGCCGCGTCCGCGGGACGGCACCAGCCAGGCCTCACGGATACAGCAGGCGCTCGATCCCGACTATGTTGGGGTGGACGAACGGCGACTGGAAGACCTGCTGGAATTCGCTCGCCGATTCGGCAAACAGCTCCGCTTTTACGACCTCGACAATCGCCCGGCCGGCGACTGGGGTAGCTTCGTCGATCCGCGCCTGGATTGGGAAACCGTTCGATCCTTCGTCGAAGGGTCATGGACGCCGCAAGACGAAGCGGCGGCGACGGCTCGAGGGGAGCTGCTGCGGCGCCCTCACTTCGCCCTGTTCTTGACCTTCCTGAAGCTCCTCGAATCTGTTCAGGGCGAGCTCAACGCGTTGACCCGGCGTCATCTCGACTTCTACTACCGTCGCGTCCTCTGCCTCGGCCCGCGGCCGGCGGTGCCGGACCGCGTGACCCTGCTCTTCGAGCTCGCCCCCGACCTGGATCAGGCTCTAGTGCCGGCCGGCAGCCTGCTGAGCGCCGGGCCCGACGCTGAAGGCATCGAGCGGCTCTACGCCACGGATCGCGATCTGATCGTCAACCCGATCGCCGTCGCCGAGCTGCGCTCGCTCCACGTCGTGCGCGAGGGAGACTGGACGGTCTTCCAGCCTACGGACGATGCCACTGGCGTTCATCCGCAGGGGACGCCCGGCGATTCCGCCGCGTCCTGGCGTACTTTCGGTCAGGCTCCAGCGCCTCTCGGGGAAGCCGGCGAGCCCCCCGAGCCGAAGATCGGCTGGGCGATCGCCTCCCGCCTGCTCGAGCTGCACGAAGGGCGACGCACCCTCTCGCTGAGCCTGGGATTCCACCGCAGCTCCTTCGATCGCCAGGCCCTCGAACGGCTCCTGCGGGAGAACCTGCTGAGCCCTGAAAGCCCACTTCGCCTGGAATGCAGCGGCGAAGCCGGCTGGTTCGAGCCGCGTCGCGCCTCGGGCTTCGTCGAGGCGCCGGGGACGGGGCCGCAAGGCTGGGAGGACCTCGATACGCTCAGATTCGAGCTCGAGCTCGGCCCTGAAGACGCTCCCCTGGTCGCTCTGCCGGATTCTGCGCCGGCACTGTCTACATCGGCGGTCCCCGCGCCGGCGCATCCTATGGTGAGATGGATGCTGCGGCCGATCTGGCGGGCTGATCGCGGGCAGTACTGGATCCAGGAAGGGCCGCTCGCCGCGCTCCGCCTCGCCGCGGTGCATCTCCGCGTCGAAGCTGCGGACCTCTCGGGTCTCCAGCTCGAAAGCGACGGCATGGGGCTCGACCCCGAATCGTCCTTCGAGCCTTTCGGGGCGACCCCCGGGGTCGGCGCCAGGCTGCAGATCGCTCATCCGGAGCTGGCCTTCAAGCCTCTCGATCACCTGCGCCTGCACCTCGAATGGCTGGACCTTCCGGAAGACCTGAGCCAGCACTATCGGCACTACGACCTGGGCTCCAAGGCCGGAGAGCAGCCACCGTTCACGAGTCGGGTCCGCTGGGTCGACTCGCGCAGGGCCCGCACCCTCGCACAGGATTTGCCCCTCTTCGCCACCGCTCGGACCGCGGAGGGAGGCTTCGCAACGGCCAGCAAGCAGACCCTCGAGATTCCGTGGTTGGCTGCTGAGCCCGCGTCAGCTCGGGCTCCGCGGCAGGGAGAGGTTCCGGGCGACGTCGCGCTGCGCTGGGAGCTCGAGGCGCCCGACTTTCAGCACCACTTCTACCCCGAAGTCGCGTCGCGTTGGGCCCTTGCGATGGCTTCGGCCCTGGTGGACCGGCAAACGGAAGACGCGCTCGATCCCGAGTCCTTCGAAGTGCCGGCGCCCTACACCCCCAGGTTGCAGAGCCTCCGTCTCGACTATGTCTGCTCGGCCGAGATCCGGCTCGACCCGGCGGCGGCAGACTCGCTAGGCCTGCACCGGCTACACGTCCACCCGTGGGGCATGCAGGAGATCGACTCCGACTACCCGCATCTCCTGCCCAGCTATGACAATGAGGGCGAGCTCTACCTCGGCCTGAGCGGTGTGCAAGCGCCCCAGACCGTATCCCTCGCCTTCCAGCTGGCGGAAGGCAGCGCTGACCTCGGTCGCAAGCCCGAGGGCCTGAGCTGGAGCTACCTCAGCGGCGACCGATGGATCGACTTCGAAGACGGCAGCATCCCGTTCGATTCCACCCACGGTCTGCTCAACTCGGGCATCCTGGAGCTGGCTCTCGAGCCGGCCGCCCCTGGATCTTTCTTGCCGAGCTCTCTCATGTGGATCCGCGCTGCGGTGCGCCGCCACGCCGCTGGCGTCTGTGATGCCGTCGCGATCCAGGCGCAGGCGATGTCGGCGACTTTTCAGGATCAAGGCAACGCTCCGCAGCACTTTGACGCGCCACTCGAGGCGGAATGTATCTCGCAGTTCGTCGCGCCGCAGCCGGAGATCGCCGGGATCCGTCAGCCCACCACCTCCTATGGAGGGCGCCGAGCCGAGGCCGCGGCTTGGTTCAACACCCGGGTCAGCGAGCGACTGCGCCACAAGGGGCGGGCGCTCTCCATGTGGGACTACGAGCGTCTGGTCCTCGAGCGCTTCCCCGAGATCTACAAGGCCAAGTGTTTGCCCGCGACGCCCGAGATCCGCCAGAGGATGGGTATCTCGGCGGATGGCGCGACGGACGGCGATCGGCGGTTCCATGATCGCGGCGGCGTGTGGGTCATCGTCTGCCCGAACGTCCGCAATCAGGTTCCGTTCGACCCCTTCGAGCCCAAAGTGCGCGCCGACCTCCTGCTTGAGATCGAGCGATACCTCGCCGAGCGGGCTCCCGCATCGGCCTCGATCGAGGTTCGAAACGCCCACTATGTGGCGGTGCGAGTGAAGTTTGCGGTGCGTTTCAAGCATCAGGGCAACGATGGCTTCTACCGCAATCAGCTGCACGACGAGCTCTGTCGCCACCTCTCCTCGTGGGCCTACGAGGAGGGTGCGGACATCGTGGTGGGCGGACGGATCTATGCCAACAACATCGTCGACTTTTTGGATCGGCGCCCCTATGTCGACTTCGTTGCCGACCTCGAGCTGTCGAGCAGCGAGGACGGGGAGAGCTTTCGACCGGCCGCCGCTGGCCGCCCGGAGGAAGGCCATTTCGTCTCCACCTCGCGACCCGACGGAGTGCTGCTGGCGGCGCGGGAGCACCAGATCGATCTGATTCCGGAAACGAGCTTCGCAGGGGAGCACCAGATGGGACTCCATTTCATGCAGGTCGAGCTAGATCTCCAGGTGACTTGAGGCTCGACGACGGGACACTAAAAGCCAAAACACAGGATGAAACCATGGACATCGAACACAAGACGCGTAGCGAGCTCAAGGCCTACTTCGTCAAATACGCCATCCCCACCGAAAGCAACTTCGCCGATCTGATCGACGCGATGCTGGTGCAAGCCGACGACGGCCTCGCCAAGCAGGCCGGAGGACCGCTCTGTCTCGAGGTCGCGGGATCGGAGGACGGTGCGGCCGGCCGAGACGCCCTACACATTTACGAAAGCTTCGATGATGAGGGACCCGCCTGGGCGCTCAGCCTCGAGGCCCGCGAGGCACCGTCGGCGAAAAAGTCTGCGGGAGCGGGCCTGCTCTTCAGGGACGGCGAGGGAGTCAGCGAGCTGTTCCTGGCTCGCGCTACCGGCAAAGTCGGCCTTGGGACCACCGCCCCCGATGCGACCCTGCATATCGCCGCCGGCAGCGAGGTCGAGCTGGGCTCGGGCGGTCATCTGCTGCTGGGCCTTTCCGAAGAAGACAATCTGGTGTTGGGCTCCAACGGCCTGATGGCGCGGCGCAACAGCGGCCCGTCGCCGCTGCACCTGCAGTCCGACGGTGGCGACTTGCGCATCCATGAAAACCTGAAGGAGAGCTACCGGGTCGTGGTGCAGGCGGACGGCAAGGTCGGTATCGGTACGGCGGATCCCGAGCGCACTTTGACGGTGGCGGGCACCGTCCTCTCTACGGCCGGCGGTTTCGAGTTCCCCGACGGCACCGTGCAGACCACCGCCAGCCGCTTCACCAGCAGCGAGGACCTCGAGCTCGACTGTCCCCTCGGCTTGGGAACCCACGCTTGGCTGAGGCATCTGTCGGGCCCGGGGGAGAACGAAACGCTGGAGATCGGCACCTCTGAGAACGGTCGCCACCCGATCGCGCTGATGGCGTCGGGAAACGTCGGTGTCGGCACCGCGGACCCGCGGCAGGCGCTGCATGTGGTGGGCGACTACTACGGTCGAGGTCACGTCTGGCTGCATGCCAAAGAGGGTGATGGCGAAAGCGGCACGGCCTACCTGCAGGCGCGGGACGCATCCGGGGAGTCGGATCTCGCCCTCGCGCTCCGCACCCAGGAAGCTGGAGCGGTCGTCGAAGCGCTGACCCTCGACCCGAGCGGCAGGGTGGGTATCGGCGTCGCGACCCCCGAGACGCCTCTGCACATTCAGGGGGGCAGCGATGCGGAGCCCGATAGCGGCGGCTACCTGACCCTCGGCTCGCGGGAAGGCAAGAGCCTGGTGCTCGACGACAACGAGATCCTGGCGCGCAACCAGGGCGCGATCTCTCCGCTGCACCTGCAGGCCAACGGCGGCGATCTGTTCGTCCACTACAAAGCCGAGGGTGCCACCCGAGTCGTGGTGAAGCACGACGGCAAGGTCGGCATCGGCACCAGCCGTCCGGGGCAGCGCTTGACCGTCGCGGGCATCGTCGCGTCCACCGCCGGCGGTTTCCAGTTTCCCGACGGCAGCGTACAGACCACCGCCAGCCAGCCGGCCAAATCCGAAGAATCCGCGGCCCAAGCGGCGCCCACGGCGGCGCTGCCGTTCCACGAAGTCCAGGCCGGAGAAGAAGCGATCGGCACCAACAACAAAGGGGAGAAGCCCAAGACCGTCACCATCACCTTCGAGGATCCGTTCTCCGAGGCGCCGATGGTGATCGCGACTCCGCAGAGCTCCCGCAAGCAGCCCGACGGTTTCTCGGTCACGGTCACGGATGTGACTGCGAGCAGCTTCAGCGTCAACGTCTACCGCAATCGACACGCGTCGAACATCTGGCGCCACAACCTGAAGCTGAACTGGCTGGCCTGGACCGCCAAGTAGCCCGCGGGCATGGACTTCTCCAGCCTGCGCCAGGCAGGACTCCGCCATCTCGAACGGATGATCGGCGATCGCTGGAGCGACTTCAATCCCCACGATCCGGGCATCACGATTCTGGAGCAGCTGTGCTACGCCCTGACCGATCTCGGCTACCGCATCTCCCACGGCCTCCCGGACCTGCTGGCCGAGGCTGGCGCCGACCCCTACGAGAGTCTCTATTCCGCCGCTCAGATCCTCACCACGCAACCCGTCACGGTGAGAGATCTGCGTACGCTGCTGGTTGACGTCGAAGGAGTGAGGAACGCCTGGGTCGAGCCCCTGTGGCACGATCCGGTCGAAGAGCAGGAGATCGCCCTGCACTACGTGCCGCGGCGCGACGAGATCCGGCATGGCGAAGCACCGGCAGGGTCAGAGAGCCTCAGGCTCAAGGGGCTCTACCGGGTGCTGATCGAGAACGCCGACCCGGCCCGGCTCTCGGCGGCCACGCTACGGTCGCGCGTCGCGAGCCGCCTGCATGCGAACCGCGGCTTGTGCGAAGACTTCGCTGAGATTCGCGTCCTCGAGCCGCAGTGGGTGCGGGTGCAGGCGCGGGTGGAGATCGCGCCGGTGGACGACGTCGAGCGCGTGCTGGCGGCTCTGCTCGAAGGGCTCGCCCGGCACATCTCGCCACCCCTAACCTTTGGCGGGGAAGAGCAATTGGCGGCTGCAAGACGGGTTACCGCCGAGAGACCAGACGCCGCCGAGAGACAGGATGCCGCCGAAGGCTCGCAGAAATCAACCGCCGCCGCCAAGACGGTCGACGAGCTGTTCGACGGGCCATTGCTGAATCACGGGTTCTTGGCGCCCGAAGCTCTGTCGCAGGCGCAGCGGCGAACCGTCCTCAAGACCTCCGACCTGATTCAGATCATGATGGACGTGCCGGGAGTCCGAGCCGTTCGGACCCTCAGCCTCTCGGCCGAGGGCGAGGCCCAGGCCTGGTCGCTGCGGCTCGATCCGACTCGAGCGCCGGCCCTGGACCTTGCTGGCTCGCAGATCCAGCTGGAGTGCCAGCGCATCAAGGCCGGTGGCGTGGATCTGGGTCGCGGCGGCGCCGCTCAGAATCACCGCCCCGCGTCGAGCAGCCCGAAGCCTCGGCCTGAGGCGAAAGCCTCCCGGGCGGCGTCACGGCCTCTCGACCTCACGCCCCCGGCGGGTCGGGATCGTCGCGTCGGCCATTACGATTCCATCCAGCGTCAGTTTCCCGCCGTCTATGGCATCGGGGAGCTCGGCCTGCCGACGAGCGCTCCCGCCAAGCGCAAGGCCCAGGCTCGCCAGCTCGAGGCCTACCTAATGTTCTTCGATCAGTTGCTGGCCAACACCTTTGCGCAGCTCGCGCACGTCGGGGATCTGTTCTCGTTTCACGACGAGCCTCTCGAAACCGCGTTTTCGGCGAGCCTGGAAGACCCTGCCCTGGGCTTGGACGCTCTATTCGTCGAGCCCCCGGCGGTCCGAGCGGAGCATCTGCGTAGGATCACTCGCGGTCCCCAGGGTAGAAGTCGCTCCTTGGAGCACAAGAACCGTTTGCTCAGCCATCTCCTGGCGCGGTTCTCCGAGCCCTTCGCCGACTACGCCCTGGTGCTCTTCGAGTCCATGATTGGGGACGCGGATTCGCCGGAGCTCGGCGGGGTCGAGCGGGTGGCGGAAAAGCTGGCGCGGGACAAGCAGGCCTTCCTCAGGCGATATCCCCGCGTCAGCGGTGCCCGGGGGACCGCTCACAACGGCCTGCAGCCCTCCGCCGCGCTCCATCGCGGATGGCCGGCGCAGCCACGTGTCGCCGAGGTTTCAGGGCTGGAGGAGCGCGTGCGCCTCAAGCTGGGCTTCATCTCAGAAGTCGGTGAGGATCTCGTGCTCGTGGAGCACATTCTGCTGCGGCCCGGCCCGCACGATCAGATTCAGGAGGTTCCGCTGCTGGCGGCGCCCGTCGGCAAGGATCCCTATTCGCTTCAGCTGAGCTTCGCCTTGCCCGAGTCACCCGAGCGGTTCAGGAATCTCCACTTCCGCCGCTTCATCGAGCAAACGCTCCGCGACGAGACTCCGGTCCACCTGGTTCCCTACGTCCACTGGCTCTCGCCGTCGGCCTGGGGCGAGCTCTGCTGCGTCCATCGGGAATGGCTGAGGCGGCGCAGCGAGGTCCTGCACGCTGACTATGGAGGCTCCGAGTCGGTGGCGACCGGCCCTAACGCGGATTCTCTACGGGAGACGATTCACCTCCGCGCTATTCGCGATCGACTCCTCGATCTGCTGGGTATCGGTGAGACTTTCCCACTGCAGGACGCCGTGGTGCGAGAGGTGCCGGCAACCGCCGAGTGCGATGGTCCCCAGATCGACCGAGGCCGCCAGACCGACCGGATCCTGGTTTGGCCCGGCCCGGCGGACGTGCGCTACGAGCTGTGCAATCCCGTCGGCATTCGCACGCTGGCCGCCTCGCGCAACCTGCCGGGCCATACTGCCGGGCTGCCGCCGTCGCCGCTGCCCGAGCGAGGGCGTGAAGTCGGCCGGGAGCACGAGAGACCGGGGCCTGCGCTCGGCAGGATCCGCGCGATCAAGCTCGACACGGGTCGCGAGGCCTACTTGCACCAAGGCGTCGATCTCGACCTCGTTCCTGCCGCATCCGCGTCGACCCGCGGCGGTATTGGGGAGCGTCAGCTAGGAGTCAGCCTCGCCGTCGGCACTAGCCTGGAAACGCCGGTGACGCACTCTCGCCAGCGCACCGAGCTGGTCGTCGCCACGGATCCCCTCGGCCTGAGTCATAGTCCGGGCCTCGAGCGCCTTCGACTCGGTGTCGATTTCGTCATCGGAGCCGATCCTTTCGACCCACGGCGCCGTCCGGGTGTCGGCCAGATGCGGGTCGAGGTCGATTGGGTGATCTCTGGCGGTACCTGGGATGGTGGCTTGGGCCACGCATGGCTGGAGGTCGACCTCACGGTCGCGGGATGATCAAAAATAAATCTTTCTTTTAGATCTTGCATAAGACCCCGGCGCTTCGGGACTTCACAATAAGTCGCAGATAGAGCGTGTTTTCACGCTGTGTCGCTCGTCGTGATCAGTCGTTCACGTGGCGTGCGCCGTGCGTCTTGGCGTTCTCATTCGATCAGAAAGAGGTGGCGAATATGGCATTCACAAGAAAGAGATCGAGGCATAGAAGAAGGCGCTGGGCGAAACCGGAGCCGAATCAAACGGATCCAAAGTCGAGCCCGCAGGAAATAAAGGCGGAGACGGAGGAGGTCGATCGGCAGGCGTCGACCCTCGCCCTTTTCAACCCCGTGGAGGATGAGCACCTGCTGCTGAAGCAGGCCACGGCAACCACGTCAGATCAAGACACCGTTCCGCGTCGCTTTACGTTCTTCGATCGACCCGAAGACGAGCACGAGCTTTTGATTAGGGCTATGGAATAAGAGGTTCCTGAGCTCGCATCACCCATTGGCTCGTCGAGCCTAGCCCTTCCACCGCCCCCTCATCGACCCAGGAGTGAAAATGAGTCAGAAAGTCCAGTGCGTCGGCTATGCCATCAATACCGGCCCTCGCAGAAGCCAATTAGGGAAGCAGGAGTACCTTGGTCTGGAAGACACGGCGAAAGATGTCGAGGCTCGGATAGCGCTGGTGAAGGCTGCGTTGGACAAAGCTGCAGCGGCGTCAAATATCGACGCGTCCGCCACCAAGGTCTTTGTGATTCCTGAGTTCTTCTTCCGGGGCAGAAACGGTGGTTATGACTTGGAAACGATTATGGGATTCGGCAGCCCCGGCGGCGCTGGCGGCCAAGGGCTTATCGGCGGACTGCAGGAGCTGATCAAAGACGACAAATGGTCGAAATGGATTTTCGTGTTTGGCTCCACCGTCGGCTTCTCATGTGCAAGTAAGGAGAAGGAGGTTTTGGTGGGTGATATCAAGATCAGCTTTTGCAAGCCGGTGAATGAAGCTGAGACAAAGGCTCAGGGCAAAACGGTCTACGCAGGAGATACAGCCAGAGTCAAGAAGCTGGTCAGCAGCGAAGGCTTGACCCTGGAAGAAACCCTACGCCTTCTGGCCTTGAGGAGTCGTCTTGTCGATGCCTTCATGAAGGATGGTGCCCTCAAGAATCACCCCGAGCGCGACGAGCTGGCTCGGAAGACTGCTGAGAACCTGGTCGGACACAAGAGCGTGGCCGATATTGCCAAGCCGCTGGCCTCCGAGGTAGCGGCAAGTGTCAACGAGAGCCTCGCCAAGGTGGACACCAAAGAAAAGTATCTAGAGCTACTGGCAGGCTTCAAAGCAAAGTACGGTGAAGAGCTGAAGTGGGAGGCGGCCGCGGATGACAAGCAGCCCCTCGAGGCCTACAACATAACGCTCGTCCAAGAGGGCGGTTTTGGAGAGGTTGGCGAAGCTCACCGCAAGGCTAGGATCGTCATCAAGAGATATAAATCCGGTATCGATTTCATCAAGCGGGGCGAGCTGAAGGAGTCAGTCTATGCTGCGCCGGCGGATGTCTTGATTGATCTCGCAGAAGGCAAAGACGGGGTGGTCGAGCACCTGGACCCCTGGCTTCTGATCAAGGACGATGGCTCCGTCAACACTGCCGCGGTCAAGAAGCTAGAAGCAGACACCTCTGCGGGTTACACCCATACCAGCGAGCAGCCTCTAGACCCTCTCGGTATCGTCCAGTTGGGGAACCTGCATATTGCCTTGGACGTCTGCCTGGATCATTGGAGAGAGGTCGCAAAGAAGACGATCCATGCCTTCAATCATGTTGAAATGGCGCCGGTCCTGGACAAGGTTTTGTCTAGGAAAGCCCGAGCTCTGATGCAATCGGTTGATTCCGGCGTGGACCTTCATGTCGTCCCATCCTGTGGAATGAGCATCGTTCCCGAGGGAGTGGTGGCAAAGGAGGGAGGCTGGGTTTTCAACTGTGACGGCCTCAATGGCGAAAAGCTCAGTCTGAGCGGTGCAAAACCGAACTTCAGCGATGTCAGCGGCTATACGAGCGCACCCCTCGACGGTGGTCCGGCCAACGTGGGGAATGCCCATACCGGTCTCATGCGGGTCGAGCATCTGAATATGGGTCTCGGTGAGGGTAGCGCCCTGGTAGATTTTGAAGAGGGCAAAGAGCTCCGCAGGCCGGGCGTCACCGTCTCGCGACTCGACTCGGCGCAAGTCGTTCTGGCCGACGGTCAGCAAGTCGATGTTTCTGATTTGTACTGGAAAGGTGAAGCCGGAGCCGGCGGGGCCAGCGGAGGTGAGCTGCACGTTTACGATGCGGTAGAGATCCCTTGAAGAAAAACCTCACCGATGTCTTAGTGAGGTTGTTCCCTGAGTGAGGCATTCGTAGCCTTGCGTGACAGACGTTGGGCCTGAAGCTATGATCACCGCTCTGGATCAGAACCGATCCGGCGGATGACAACCTGTGGAAGACAGCCGACTTCGCTACCGCCGTTTTCTTCTGCTCTGGTTGGGTCAATTCGTCTCCAACTTCGGCACCGCGCTGACCAGTTTCGCGGTCGGCGTGTGGGTCTATCAGCAGACGGGGTCGACCACGAGCTTCAGCTTTACGCTGTTCTCTTCGAGCCTGCCGGGGGTGCTCGCCGGCCCTTTGGTCGGCTCCTTGATCGACCGCTACGACCGTCGTCTGGTCCTGCTGCTCAGCAACCTCGGGGCAATGGCCGGTATCGGCGCGCTGACCCTGCTATTCGCGTGGCGAGAGCCGGGACTGTTGGTGATCTGTCTGCTGCTGGCGGTGGTGGCGGTCTTTCGCACGGCGCAGTGGACGACGTTCAGCGCGCTGATCGCCTTCCTCGTTCCGCAGGAGCGTCTCGGCAAGGCCAATGGACTGGTGGAGCTTGGGCGTTCGCTGTCGGAGATCGGCGCGCCGATCCTGGCGGGATTCCTGCTGACGCGTATCGAGGTTTCGAAGATCCTGGCGATCGACACGGCAACCTATTTCCTCGCCGTGCTCATCCTCTGGCGACTGCCGTTCCGGGATGTCGTAAGCCCCGGCGGGCCTCGCAAGAAGACGCTGGCTGGCGAGGTGTGGGAAGGTTTCCTCTACATCTGGCAACGGTCTGGGCTGTGGACGCTATTGATCCTGTTTTCCTCGGTGAACTTCATCGCCACCGTGCTGCAAGTGATCCTGACGCCGTTCGTGCTGAGCATGGCGACGGCGCAGGAGCTCGGCCTGGTGATGGGTATCGGCAGCAGCGGGATGGTGCTCGGCGGCCTGGCGATCAGCTTCTGGGGCGTCCCACAGCGCAAGATCCCCTGGATTCTCGGGCTCCTGGCGCTGCAGGCGTCGACCCTCATCGTGATGGGCATCGCGCCGGGAGTGGTGACCACCACGGTCTGCCTCTTCGTGTTCATGACGCTCTTTCCGATCATCAGCGGTATGAGCCTGGTGATCTGGCAAACTCAGACGGAGCGCAGCTACCACGGCAGAATCTTCGCCATCCGTCGGACGATCGCTACGGCGACCGTCCCTGTGGCCTACCTGCTCAGCGGGCCGCTGGGGGATACCTTCGCCAGTCGTTTTGCGCCCACCCTATGGGCCAGCGCCGAGGTGCCTCCGGAGGCGCGAGGCCTCGGCCTGCTGTTCCTGCTGTTCGGTGGTCTGGCTTTGCTGGTCGTGCTGATCGCCGCCGGCAGGAGAGTGCTCCACGAGCTCGAGACGCTGGGTCCGAGCGTCGAGTCTTAGCTGGATTCCCTCCAACAGGCGATCGATAGACGGCCGTGTTTGACGGGCTGGCCTAGGCGGCCCCCTTGGGCTGCGGAACTCGCAAGATCGCTATGCGGCTGCGTAAAGCACTAACCCACCAAGGTTTACGCACAGGTATCTGGCCTACACGCTCAGACATCTCCGCCCTTGCTCGCTCCGTCAACACGGCCTACCACCTCACGAACACTGTTCTGGGATGCGATTTAGCGGGACGGAGGGCGCCGTTCATGGCTGTACCTTGTGGATCGGGTCCCATTGGGCAGCAAAGCCTTGCGCAGCTCCCGCGCCAGGACGCGGACCTCCGACTCGCGCATCATCTGCTGATGGTCTCCCGGCACTTCGACCGCGTCGACTGTGGCTCCGAGCCTTGACCAGCCCAGATCGCCGGGCAGGCCTGGCGGGCGCGTACCGGCGACAAACAGGTGGACCACCAAGTCGCTTGCGGGTGGCGTGTAGGCCAGCAGGCTTTCGAGATGCGATTCCTGGAGACGGAAAGCTCGGCGCATGGTTTCGAGATCGAAATCCGGAGGCAGGACTTTGTGCTCGATCGCATGTCGCCAGATCCGTTCTTGCAGCTGGTCCTCCGGCAGCTGGCCCCACTGCTCTTGCTGTGCCGCCGGGAGTCCGAGCTCGCGCAGCAGGGAGACGGCTGCCGACGTCTCGCCCCTCGACGCCCGCTGGTCTCGGGCCCAGGTCTGTCTCGCGGGACCCCCGTCGATCAAGCCTAGGAACGCAACCTCTTCCCCTGCCGAGCGCAGCCGGCAGGCCATCTCATAGGCGATCATCGCTCCCATCGACCATCCACCCAATCGATAGGGTCCGGTGGGCCACACCCGACGCAGGTCTTCGAGGTAGCGCTCGGCCATCGCCTCGACGGACAAGGCGGTTGGCTCCGGGCTCTCGAGGCCGGGGTCCTGAATGCCGTAGAAGTCTCCGGGGAGCTCGAGCCGTTGCGCCAGGTCGCGGTAGCCGAACAGCATGCCGCCCGCCGGGTGGACGCAGATGAAGGGCGGAGCGTCGCCGGTTGAACCGGGATGCAAGAGCTGCAGGGACGTCGCCGCCCGTGAGTCCGGGTCGCCAAGCGCCCTGTCGATCTGGGATGACAAGGCATTGAGAGACGGGTGGGAGAACAGCGTCGCGAGCGGCAGGCGCACGCCGAGCTCTCGATCGATGCGGGTGATCAGGCTCACCGCGAGCAGCGAATGGCCGCCGAGGGCGAAGAAGCTGTCCGGGCGCCCGACTCGAGGAAGCTCCAAGACGTCACACCAGATCTCAGCAAGGCGATGTTCAGTGGGGCCCCGAGGCGACTCGAAGCTCGAGTCATCGTGTGCACGGGCCGCGTCGACAGAATCCTCTGCGTCGAGCTCCCGTAGGGCCCTTCGATCGACCTTGGCCGTCGCGGTGAGCGGCAGCGCGTCCAGGATGTGGAAGGCGGCCGGCACCATATAGGCGGGCAGCCGCTCGCCGAGCCACGCGCGAAGCTCTTCGGCCGACGGTGGGTTCGCCGCATCCTCCGCCAGCTCTGCGAGCGTCAGGAAAGCCACCAGGCGAGATCTGGAGGTGATCATTGAATGGGTAATCACCGCGACCCGTTCGACCCGCGGGTGGCGTGCCAGAGCCGCCTCGATCTCTCCCGGCTCGACGCGGAAACCGCGCACCTGCACCTGACGATCCGTGCGGCCGGCAAAGGCGACCTCGCCGTCCGCCAGGTAACGCCCAAGATCGCCGCTGCAGTAGACGCGTTCGCCCGCGTGCCGTGCCAGCCTGCAGGGAACGAAGCGCTGCGCCGTCAGCGCTGGATCGGCGAGATATCCATGCGAGAGGTGGGGGCTGTAGACGTGGATCTCGCCGATCTCACCGATGCCAGCGAGCTCGCCAGACGGGTCGAGGATCAGCAGATCGACGTCGCGCATGCCGCGGCCCAAGGGGAGGATCTCGGGCCGCGTGTCGGGAGCTCCCTCGGGGCGCTGACGGGAGACCGCATGAAAGCTCACCGCGCGCTGGGTTTCCGTCGAGCCGTAGAGGTTGACGACCTGCGCCCGCGGAGCGAGAGTCTGTATGCCTTCGACATGCCGCCGGGTCAAGGACTCTCCCACCAGAAAGACGCAGCGCAGGTCGGGCAGGAGCGCCTGCGCGGGCTCGGTGATCACCTGGGCGAGGGCTGGCGTCAGATGGCTGAGAGAGATGCGCTGGCTCGCCATCCAGACGGCGATGTAGCCGGGTTCCAGGCGCTGCGCGGGGTCGGGGAAGACGGCGGTCGCGCCGAGGCAGAGCGGCGTGAACAGATCGCGCTGCAGAGGATCATGCGAAAGCCCCGAGAGCACGCTCACCCGGTCGCTCGGGCGGTGCTGAAAGCGGTCGGCCTGCCAAGGCAGAAAGTGCGTCAGGGGGCCGTGGCGTCCGACAACGCCTTTGGGCATGCCGGTGGAGCCGGAGGTGAAGGTCAGGATGGCGGGATCGTCAGGACCGAGGGGGAGATCGATCGCGGTCTCGCAGGCGTCTGCGGTTTCGGTGGCGGAGACTCCTAGCGTCTCGCCGCGGATCTCGATTACGGCGTGCGGTCGTGCCGCCCGCAAGATCCGGTCGCGCCGCGCCGCGGGCAGGTCGGGATCGAGAATCGTAACCATCGCTCCGGCGCGCAGCACGCCGAGGACGGCGATGCCCAGGGTTGCGTTGCGTCGCGCCACTACTGCCACCACCGCACCGTGTCCAAGGCTGGGCTGGATGCCAAGCCGCCGCAGATGCCGTGCAAGCCCAGCGCTTTCGCGTGCCGTGCGAGCGTAGCTCAAGGCGAGGTGGGGATCAGCCAAGGCGATTTTGTCAGGGTGCGCGCTCGCCTGGTGCAGGAAGCGCTCGGGCACGCTGCCGATGAAGGCGCTGCTGTGCGGGCTCGGGAGGTAGCCCAAGGCGCGCCGCGCGGGCTCGGTGAGCAGGCTGATCCGGTCGATCGGGATTGTCGGCTCATCTGCGACCTGACGCAGCACCCGCTCAAACTGACGCGCCAGCTCGGCCATCCGCTCCTGAACGAACAGGTCGCGACGGTAGACCAAGGCCAATGAGATGGCGTCGTCCTCGCGCTCGCTGAGATAGACCGTCAGATCGAATTTGGACTCGATCTCGGGACGGTCCAAGGGCTCGAATTCGAGCGGTTCACCGTGCAGCAGCGCGCGGCTTTCGAGCCGCGGGAGGTTGAGCATGTTGAAGAAGATCTGGAAGAGCGGCGTGCGCGAGAGGTCGCGCTCCGGAGCGACCTCCTCGAGTATCCGCTCGAAAGGTATCTCCTGATGCGCGAACGCACCCAACGCGTTGTCACAAACCCTGGCGAGGATGTCGTCGAAGCTAGCGTCATGATGCCGCGGCCCGTCTGGATCGGGAACCGGATCGGGAACCGGACCGAGATCG
>JBCCEE010000134.1:0-17840 GCA_039030415.1 Acidobacteriota bacterium | reverse complement strand
TTTCTCGTCGAGCCGGTCATCAGCAGCATCGAGCACATGCAGCAAGAGGTCGGCATCCGCCAGTTCCTCGAGGGTCGCACGGAAGGCGGCCAGCAAATCCTTGGGAAGGTCTGAGATAAAACCCACCGTATCGGTGATGACGACCTCGCCTTCGCGCGGGAACCGTAGCCGGCGACTCGTGGGATCGAGGGTCATGAACAGCTGATCGGCGGCTTCGACCTCACTGCGGGTCATGGCGTTGAGCAGCGTGCTCTTGCCGGCGTTGGTGTAGCCGATGATCGACAGAATGGGAATCGATTCTTCGCGGCGACGGCGACGCCGCAGGTCGCGCTGCTGAGAGAGTTTCTCGATCTCACGCTCGAGTTTGCCGATTCGGTCACGCAGCCGGCGACGCCCAATCTCCATCACGGTTTCGCCCGGGCCGCGGCCTCCGATGCCGCCGGTGAGGCGCGACAGCCCGGCGTCCTTGTCGGTCAAGCGCGGCAGCGAATAGCGCAGCTGCGCCAATTCGACCTGCAGTTTGCCGTCTCGGCTCTTCGCTCGCTGAGCGAAGATGTCGAGGATCAGCTGCGTACGATCGATCGCCTTGAGACCGGTTGCGTCCTCGAACGCTCGCGCCTGGGCGGGTCGTAGATCGATGTCGAACACCGCCACATCAGCCCGCAGGCGCATGCTCTCGAAGACGATCTCGGTCAGCTTGCCTTTACCGACCACGGTCTTGGGATGGACCCGGTGCCGCTTTTGGCGCAGCGTGCCCGCAATCTCGACGCCGGCCGCTGTGACGAGCTCGACGGTCTCGTCAAAATGGCCGTCGTCAGGCGTGACGCCGATCACCAGCACGCGCTCGCGCTGAGTCTTGCCGGCCGCACCACGAGTCAGGCGGGTCCACTCGTCTTCGAGCGCCCGCACCTCGGCGTCGAAGTCCATGTCGAGACGGTAGACGTCCCCGGCCTCGAAACGCCTGAAGTAATCACCAAACTCGCCATCGTCGTCACCGCCCCCGCTCGGCGAGAGCAGCGCCACTTCAACACGACCGGGCTCCCCGTCGTCGGTGGCCTCGACCATCGCCACCGCATCGAGGCGCAGCAGCGCGAGGTCATTGAGATCGTCCGCGGTCAGGGATTCGCCGCGCAGGTGGGTATGCACCAAACGCAGTCCACGAAACCGCCCGACCCCACCTCGCAAGCGTCCAATATCGGGCAAATGCAGCTGGGTGGCGTCACCGACGATGACGTTGCGGATAGCACCTTCACGCGACACCACGACACCCACCTGACGCCCAAGCTGCCGCGAGACCGACGCCAGGTGCCGCGCCAGCTCGGGCGAGACGACTTCCTGGGGGGTCATGCGACGCCGGTAAGTGCGCTCTAGAGCGCGTTTCATCGAAGTCTTGATGCCGCGCAGATTGCCGTCTAATTGAGCGATGTCCCCACCTCCTGAATATTTGGTTCAGCCATCCGTGTGCGAGCCTGCGACCAGATAGAACGGGCTCGACCACGCCAAACCACCATTCTCCTGCACAACCCGCACGTAAAGATACTCCCCGACCTCGAGATCTTCAAAAGTGCCGCCGAACGAACAGTCGAGCTCGCCCTGGCAACGCAGGGTATCGACCACGGCTCCGCTGCGAATCACGTCAATATGGCTCAGGGCGTTGGGCGCGATGGCCCGCACCACCAACACCTGCGAAGCGCCGGCACCGCTGTCCTCCACTACCGGTACGTCGGCCCCCATGCGATAGCCGCCGAGGGCCACCCGCAGCAGGATGCGAGGGCCGCTGGTAGCGTACACTCGCCGAGAGCGCAAGGCGCGGTAGATCGACTCGCGACTCAGCTCCTCGGCCAGGATCGCCGCCAGACCGCCGGTTGGTGACGCTAGGTGTCCCAATCCAGGATGCCCGTCATGCCCGTCGCTCGAGCCGAGAAAACCGAACCGATACCCCCGATCCAACGCGTCCCTAACGAAGTTGCCAGCGATCGGACGGTAGATCAAGGACGGTGAGTCCATCGCCTCGCTCGAGCCGTGGACCGAGACGATCTCGGTGATCGGCTCGAGCTCTGGGTCAGGGGGAATACTCCAGTCGGTGGCGATCGGGCCACCGGCCGAGTGATGCGCAATCGTCAGAGCCTTGGTGCCGCGCAGCCCTTCCCATAGCTCGGTGGGATGGTCATAACGCGGGTCTACGGAGCTCAGCAGTGGCCCATCATCTTCGAAAAAGATCACGTGACGGTGACCGTAGGCCCAGTGGGTCCACTCATAGCCCAGCAGAGTCACAAAGCGTCCGGGGGCGTGAAATCTGCGCGTCAGCTCCTTGATCTCCAACCAGGCCTCCGGATGCTGATCCAGAAACAGCATGCCCCAATGGTCGTGATCGGTCAGCGACACGACGTCGAGCGCCGCCACGTCGCGTGCATAGAGGAACTGCTCTTCCGGCGTGCCGCTGCCGTCGGACACGCCGGAGTGATTCTGAAGATCTCCCCACCACACCCGCACCACCTGCGGCGCCACCTGCAGGGGATTGCTAACCGCCGCCAGCTCGCCGGCCCGACCGCTCAGTCGCAGCACTCCCGGCTCCCCAGCCCGCAGCTCGACCGTCTTGCGCCCGAGGTCAGCAGCAGTGAAGCGCACTGATGTGGGCAGCTCGACGCCGTCCACAGCTTCGAGAACCAGCTCGCCCTCGAACGGGATACCGGCATTGCCCAGGCGATCGAGGATTGCTGCTGTCAACCGCACTGTCTCTCCAGGCTCAGCGGTCGACGGCAAAGTCAGCAGCAGCTGCGACGCCGGACCGGGCAGCACGGTGACCGACGGCGAGTCTGCGAGCACCGAACGGATGCCGTCGCCGTCGCCGTCGACCGCAATCCAGAACCGTGATTCCCCCTCGGCGAAGCGATCTGCGACGGCTCCAGCCGGCCCCGCACCGTAGACGATCTTCAGCCGCTCTCCGGCGCGCAGCTTCCTACCGCCGATCTCGATCCCCAGCAGCTGCTGGTCCAGGGTGCGCGGTAAGAGCTCGATGCCGGACGCATCTGTCGAAACCTCGGTGAAGCCCAGCCGCTCTGGGCTCGCGACTTGCGGTGTCGACCAACCCCAGAACGGCGAGATCTGAAGGTACGCCATACCGCCTTGGGCGACGCCGAGCTCACCCGCTTCATAGAGCAGCGTCCAGCGACCGCGGGTCGAAGCGGTGACCGCCGAGCTGGTCTCTAGCCACGCGCGGCCACCACCGTCCGCAGGGTGGCGTGGCGCCTCGAGATCGGCCCGCAACGACTCGACCAGCTCGAGCCTCGGCTGTCGATCAGGCCATTCCGACTCAACCACCGGCTCTGGTTGGGTCTCGCTCTCGGTCTTTGGCGGTCGAGCGCAAGCCGTATGCAAGCTGACAACGGCCAGAACCACGAGGCCCCAGCTCTGGGTAGCCCCGCTCCTTGAGCGCATCAGTTGAGCATGGGCTGAGCTACGTCACCACGCAGCTCGATACCCATGTCGAGCAGCGTCAAGAGCAGCTCGTGACGCTGGTTGACGTCGGGTGCCTCCAGCAAGGCTTGTTTTTCGGCTGGCGGAAACGGTAGCGCCATCGCGATGCTGTTGAGCAACGCCAGGCCGGAGAGCTCCTCCAGTCGATCGAGCTCTAGCGGCACTTTATGCGCCTCAGCGAACTGACGCAGAGCTCCCATCAGCTGATCCGGAACGACGTCGGCTTCGACATCGTCGGAATCGACTGCGAAGGCTTCGAAGCTAGCCGCGACGCGTCGATAGCCACGCTCCTGCGGCAGCTCTTCGGAAATCGTGAACCGTCGTACGCCACGCAACAGCATAATGTAGCGTCCGTCCGGTAACCGCTCCCAGCGCTCGATCAGTCCAACACAGCCGACATCGTAAAGCTCTGGATCCTCTTCCTCAGCATCTTCAGAGTCGTCCGAGGTATCCTCGGAATAAGTCTGTGGTGCCTTGCCGAATGGTTGGATGATGCCGATCGCACGATCCCCCTCCAAGGCATCCTCGACCATGTTGCGATAGCGCTCCTCGAAGATGTGGAGCGGCAGTCGCCCGCCCGGCAGGAGTAGGGCGCCGGTCAAGGGGAAGACGGGAATGATCTCGGGCAGCTCTTCCAACGGCCGATATCCTCGAATCTCGATAGGCGGACTGGCGAATCGTGCCACGAAGAAGGTCGGTGCCCAACGGCAGACCCGACCCTTTGGCTATAGAGACTCTAGCAGATGATCAGTCCATCGCGACGTCGAACGGCGCCCTTTCGAGCTCGGAGAGAATTCGCGTGTTTTCCCGCCAGTCTTTGGAGACCCGCACGGTCAAATCGAGGTAGACACGGCGTTCCAGATAGTCTTCGAGATCCCGTCGCGCGGCGGTACCGATCGCCTTGATCTGGCGGCCGCCACCGCCCAAGATGATCTTGCGCTGGCCAGGGCGCTCGACGAGGATCGAAGCATAGATCGCCACCAGCCCCTTACTGCGCTCCTCCCAGCTCTCGACTACCACAGCGACGCTGAACGGTAGCTCGTCTCGCGTACGCTCGAGTACCTTCTCGCGGATGCGCTCTGCCACTAGGAAGCGCTCGGGATGGATCGTCAACAGCTCGGGATCGTAGATCGGCTCACCTTCCGGCAAGAGTCTCCACAGCACCTCCAGAACCCGGTCGGTACCGTCCGCCCGCAAAGCGCTGATCGGTACGATCTCGGTGAATCCATACTCGGCGTAGGCTGCGATGCGCGGCAACAGCTTCGGCTTCTCGATCAAGTCAATCTTGTTGAGCAGCGCTACCTTGGGGGTCTCCGCCTTGGCGATCCACTCGAGCATGAAGGCGTCGCCCGAGCCATGCTTTTGACTGGCATCGACCAACAGGCAGACGACATCCGCGTCGTTGAGCGCCTCCTGTGCCGCCTTGACCATGTTGCGGTTCATGCGGTGCTGCGGTCGATGCACGCCCGGCGTGTCATAAAAGATCATCTGGCCTTCCGGCTCACTCAAGATGCCGACCAGACGGTTGCGGGTGGTCTGCGGCTTGTTCGAGACGATTGCCAGTTTCTCCCGCAGCAGGAGATTCATCAGGGTCGACTTGCCGGCATTTGGGCGTCCCACCAGCGCGACGGTCCCCGCCTTGAAGGATTTGCCAGACTCCATCTCAGCCCTCGCTCGCTGCTTCGACCGGCGCGCGGCGCGCGGTCAAAACGGTGATTCGCCGCTCATCCGCTTCTTCGATCTCGAAGAACAGGCCATGGCTATCCATGACGTCTCCCGACTTGGGCACGTAGCCGAGCTCGCCGCAGATCAGCCCGGAGACGGTCTCGTACGGCAGCTCGTGGAGATCGAGAGCGAAGATCTCACCGAGCTCCTCGAGCGGCGTACGCCCTCGAACGCGCCAGCTGTTGTCGTCGATGCGAACTTGCAGACTCCGCGGTCGCTCGTGCTCGTCGGCGATCTCGCCAACGATCTCCTCAACCAGATCTTCCATCGTCACCAGGCCAGCCACCCCGCCATACTCGTCGATAACAATCGCCATCTGCTGCTGGAGTTTCTGCAGCTCTTCGAAGAGATCGCGCAGCGGCTTCGACTCGGGGATGTAGTGCGCCGGGTTGGCTAGGGTCGCGGCATCGGTTTCTACCCCGCTGTGCACCGCCTCGAAAAGATCACGAATATGAAGAATTCCAACAATGCGATCGATCGACGTGCCGTGCACCGGCAGCCTGGCGTGCTTCCATTCCAGGAAAGCCCTGGCCAGCTCCTGCAGCGTGGCGTCAGCTGCGACGCTGCGGATCTCGACCCGTGGAGTCATGACGCTGCGCACCTGGGTGTCGCCGAAGTCGACGACATTGGACACCCACTTCTCTTCTTCCGGCTCGAGGATGCCTTCTTTGCGACCGACGTCGATGAACGCCTTGATCTCTTCTTCCGAGGCTTCATCATCGTCTTCTTCTTCGCCCACTTCGGCGACCGGCACGAAAAACTTCAGGACCCAGGTCAGCGGGCGCGTCACGGCATGGACGACGCGCAAGGGCACTGTCAGCACACGAAGCGTATCTTCCGCATGCAGCTCGACGAGACGGCGATTGACCAGCTCGACAATCAAGGTCAGGATCGCGACCCCCAACAGAGCCAGCCACCAAGCACTCTGAACATACTGGTTCAGCAGCCCCCACACCACCAGGATCGCCATCAGTGGCAGGGCCAGCGCAGCAGAAGTCACAAGCAGCCGGAAGGCCTCGAAACGGGCGGGTTGATCGTAGAGTCGACGTAGGTTACCGCCAGCCTCTTCAGCCCAATGCCGCAAACGGATCGGTCCGCTGCGCTCGAGAAGTGCCGAGCTGACCGCGAAAAAGATCGCGAGCGGCACCATGGGGAGTAGCCACCAACCGCCCAACCAATCCGGTATCAGGGTCTCAGTCATGGGCGATGTACCGCGATCGCAGCTGCCGCTCGAGTGAATCCATCGCACCATCGTCGGTCTCGTGATCGTAGCCCAGGCAGTGCAGCATCCCATGGAGCATCAGGATCCTGAGCTCCGTCTCGACGCTATGCCCTCGTTGGCCTGCCTGCCGGCGCGCGGTCGGCACTGAAATGGCCACGTCTCCCAGGTGGCGCTCGATTCGCCCCACTTCCGAGCGGCTGAGACCTGCGTCCTCTTCAACCTCACCCGGGAAGCTCAGGACGTCCGTCGTTTTGTCACGCCCGCGATAGGTCGCGTTGAGGCGCCGCATCTCACGATCACTGATGAAACGCACCGCAAAGCTCGCAGCGGCAGGCGCCTGCTCTTCGACCAGCGACTCGATCCAAGGGCGCACGTGTCGCGCACCGGATTCCTGATAACGACAGGGGTTCTGGAGGGTGATCTCGCACCGCGGCTCG
The DNA here is from genome assembly GCA_039030415.1 of Acidobacteriota bacterium. Classification (GTDB taxonomy): domain Bacteria; phylum Acidobacteriota; class Thermoanaerobaculia; order Multivoradales; family J023; genus JAAELT01. The sequence goes on along the minus strand of JBCCEE010000134.1, from coordinate 10,979 downwards.
ATCGTGCGATCGGGGGGCGGTGCGCTGGGATTGGGAGGTTCGCTGTTCAAGGTAGATCTTACGATGAGCCCTGGCTCAAAAGCGTATCACCATTGGGCTCCATCCTGACATCAACTGATCCTGCGAGCTGCCTGACGGACTTCTGAGTCCACCTCGGCCTGAGTAGCGGTTTCGGAACTGCCGTCTTCTGCAGCGCTAGCGTCTGCGCGCGCCTCTGCGAGGTCCATCGTCGAGATCTTGCCAGACTCGCTGAGCAGCCCGAGCATCTCGCCTGACTTCCCCGCCCCTCGCTTGCGACTGCGCTCTTCGCCACGCTTGAAGTCGAAGCCTGGGTAATCGATCCGGCGATGGTAGATGTTGGTCAAGACCCGCAGGAAAGCCTCTTCAACTCGACGCAAATCACTCAACGTGAGATCGGTCTCGTCGAGCTGCCCGTCGTGCAGGCAGTCTTCTATCAGAGTACGAAGCAGCGTGCGGATCTGTTGACGCCCCGGATTGACCAAGGTCCGGCTAGCCGCCTCGACGGCATCGGCCAGCATCAGCACTCCCATCTCTTTGGACTGAGGCTTGGTTCCCGGGTAACGGAACTCCTCTTCCCGCACCTCCTTGGTACAGGGGTCACAGCGCTCCTTGGCCTTGTTGTAGAAGAACTTGATCAGTCGCGTTCCGTGGTGCTGCTCGATGGCGTCCATGATCGGCTGCGGCAAGTTCAGCTTGTAGGCCAGCTCGAGCCCTTCCTTGACGTGGTTGATCAAGATGAGGGCGCTCATCGAAGGCTGAATCTTGTCGTGAGGGTTCTGCCCCGGGATCTGATTCTCGATGAAGTAGCGCGGCCGAAAGATCTTGCCGATATCGTGGTAGAGGGCTCCAGTATGGATCAGCACCGAGTCGGCGTCGATCGCATCGCACCCGGACTTGGCGAGGTTGGCCACCGCCAGCGAATGCTGAAAAGTGCCTGGAGCTTCAAAAGCCAGGCGACGCAGGATCGGCAGGTTGGGATTGCCAAGCTCGATGAGCTTGATCGACGTGGTGATCTGGAAGAGCCCCTCGAGAATCGGCACTGAGAAGCTCGCCACCGCAGCCGCCAGCAGTCCTCCCATGAAGCCGCACAGCAGATCGAAACCGAGCTGCGGCAAGCCACCGGCGACCTCACCGCTCAGGGCTTCGAGAGCCAGCAGTGCCGCGACGTTGACCGAGCCGACGATGACGCCGGCTCGCGTCATGGCGGAGCGCTGCTTGAACTGATGATGATCGAGCGCGAAAACCGCTGCCAGCGAGCCCGCCACCGAGTAGACCATGGCGACCCACATGTCGAGCCCGGCGACGATGTGACCGACCAGCAGTGAGTAAACCAGGGAGAGCACCAGGGCGGTATTGCGGCCGTAGAGCAGCACGGCGAGCACCGCGAGAGACGCCATCGGGATCGCGAAGATATAGCTCTCGACCGAGGCGTAGGGCTCGGTGGTGATCGACTTGGCGAGCGCCGATGCGATGAAGAAGGCGAAGCGCGTGCCCAGGATGTGAATCATCAGCAGGATCAAGCACTCGCTCAGCATCCGCTCGCGGCTGCGATCCCGCCGCTTCTCCTGTCCGCAAACCAGCCAGACCAAGAGCGCCGATGCCGCCAGCAGGAAGATGATGCCGAGACCGGTCAGCAGCAGGCGACCGGAATCGCGATTGCCGGCCATCTGGGCAATCGCTTGCGCCGTCACCTCGTCGACCTTCTCACCTTTTCGAACGATGACTTCGCCCTGATTGATGTTGTGGGCGACGGTGCCGACTGAATCTGCTCCCTCATTCCTGAGCTCTAGTGTCGCGCTCGAGTTGAGGGTCAGGTTGGGCGAGACGTTGGCCATCACCAAGTCGATGAACATCTCGCGCTGACGCTTTCTGACCGCGTCCCAGCTCAAGACGTCGAGCTCGACGACCTGCGCCACCTGCTCCGGGTAGTCCAAATAACCGTAGAGATCCGATTGTGTCTTGCGTAACCCGGACGGCAGCTCCTGCACCGTGATACCACGCACCCGGTTGGCCAGCAGCAGCTCCTTGGCGCTGACGACCCCCTGCCGAAAGACCCGGCTCAGCACGCCGGCGATACGCTCTTCGAGCTCGACGGAGAACTCGAGCGACCGTAGGAGCTCGGCCTGCGGCTCCGTGACCTTGAAAGTGCTGACTTCGTTCAGTCGCGCCAACAAATCGGCACCGGGGCTCGCCAGCTCGAGCTCTTCGCCCTCCACCAGCGGTAGCTCGGCGACTGGCGGAGAGTCGGCGTTCGGCGCTTCCTCTGCTGCGTCTCCCTCGTCCTCGACCTCCGGCGGCGCCAGCACTAGGCGACCAGCCTCGAAGAGTTGAGCGAGCTGACGTCTGGCATCCGCTCCGATGGCCCGATCGAAGTCGTAGACCGGCAGGACTTCCTCACGCGCTCGCTCCTGCAGCCTGCGCGTGGCGGACTCGTTGGTCACCGAGATCGCCTCGTCCGCGATGTAAGTCCGCGTGGCGATCGAGCCAGGCTCCACCGGCTCCACAAAGAACACGCGCCGCGGCAGCAGGCACCAGGTGGCGATCAAGACGAAGAGTAGAATCCACAGCGGACTCTTCTCTAGAAGCTCCCGCCATGAGCTGCGTAGGTTGTGCTGGAGCCTCGGCAGGCCTTTTTCCGGAGGACGGCGTAAGACTGCGCTGCGCGCTGCGCGGCGGCCTGGATTCTGAGTCTGAGATTTAGTCTGGCCCATCAGCCAGCCTTCGAAACCTCATGCCGAGCTCGTCTCGCTCCCCCACTCACGCCGGCAAGACAACCGTAAAGCATGCGGTTATCGCCCCGAGCGCTATCGCTGCTTCGGGGTCTCGAATCCACCATGGCTTGACCATTCACAATGCCAGAAGGTCCAGAGCTAGATCTCTACTCTACACCCACAGCAGCCTCTGGGCCAGGAACGCTCTCACGAGCTGGCTCAGCCAACTGCTGTTCATGCGTCTCATAGGCCGCGACGATCTTCTGGACAATCGGGTGCCGCACGACGTCGCGCTTGTCGAAGTTGACGAAACGGATCCCGTCGACCTTTGCTAGCACATCCTGTGCCTCGCGCAGCCCAGAGACTTGGAACGATGGCAGATCGACTTGCGTGATGTCGCCATTGACCACGGCCTTGGAGCCGAAGCCGATCCGCGTCAGAAACATCTTCATCTGTTCGGTCGTCGTGTTCTGCGCTTCGTCGAGAATCACAAAACTCTCATTCAGGGTCCGCCCGCGCATGAAGGCGATCGGCGCTACTTCGATGATCCCACGCTCGAGCAGCCCGCCAACTTTGTCGTAGCCGAGCAGGTCGTACAGAGAATCGTACAGCGGTCGCAGATAAGGGTTGACCTTCTCTGCCAGATCGCCGGGAAGAAACCCCAGCTTTTCTCCTGCTTCAACCGCCGGCCGCGCCAGCACGATACGGCGCACTTTCTTCTCTTTCAATGCCGCCGCCGCCATCGCCACCGCCAGAAAGGTCTTGCCGGTCCCCGCCGGACCCACCGAGATGACGATGTCGTGCTGCAGCATCGCCTTCATATAGAGGTACTGATTCAGGCTGCGCGGCGAGATCAGCTGACGCGCTGCTTTCATCAGCTCGTCCGACGGCTGAAAGAACTCGCCCAGCGCCACGTCCGGCGCCTGTTGGGCGACGCGGATCGCCGTACGGATATCCTCGGTGCGAAAGCGAAAGCCCCGGCTGCCGAGGTCCGACAGCTCGGTCATCAGACGGCTGACCCGCTCCACCTGCTCGGGATCTCCTTCGATCCCAAGCTCGTTGCCGCGGGCGGATAGACGAGCGCCGAATGCCCGTTCGATGAGCTTCAAATGTTGGTCGTGGGCTCCGAAGAGAGACTCGATTCCCTCTTGAGCCAGGGTCAGTCGTGACATCGAAGTTTGTTTAGCTGAGCCGGTTGTGGACGGGGAGAGCCTGCAGCGCAGGTCGAGGTTGTGGGACGGATCGGAGTCGGATGAGCTGAGATCACAATGCCGAGAGAGGCTTCGCGCGTCGCTCCAAGAACGATCCAGGACTCTAGCACAGCCGCGAGCGTGGCCAGCTCGGGCCTACCCAGGAAGGACGCGTGATCGAGCTAGCGGTCCGCAGCGATCCGCCGAACGAGCTTCAGGTGGTGCAGGTTGTGGTAGTGGGTAAACATGAGCATCTCGCGCACGCTCAGCTTGCCGAGAAGAGGGTGCGGCAGCCGATACTTGTCGAGCGCCGCGTCACTCCAGGGAGTCAGCTCGCTGACCAGATTCCGGCTCGCTTTCTCCCAGCCGCGGAGCGCACGCGCGCGGGCTGCAGAGGCTTCATCGCCGTTTTCCGGCGTGAGGCGATCGGGTACGTAGGGCCCGCTGGCGACGCCGCCCTGGGCCAAGCGCTCGAGGTAGACGTCGCATAGCTCAGCGTAAGACCTAGAACCCTTGGCGGCCCCGAACATGACGCGTAGCGAAAGCTTGGGCAGACGCAGAGCCGAGGCGACCGCCCTCACGGATTTGATCAGGTGAACCACATTTTCGGCTGCCGACCAGACCTCGGGCGCAGGACGCTCGAAGAACTGACTCTCTGGCAGGTCGGCAAAGGCCTCTGCAGCTTCGACATGCACGATTTCCAAGGCTGCGATCAGCTCTTCGTGGGTCTGTGGCTCAGTCATCTCAGACTCTCCTGGCTCTTGCGGTCCAACGCCTCGATCACGATCTCTCGCTGCTCGGCCGACAGCCTGCGCAGGCGGATATGGATGGCTCCGGGGAACGTTCCGCCAACGCTCTCGATCAGCCGATCCGCCCACTCGACGGCCTTGATGCCGTCTCCGGCGAGCATCTCTTCCAGGCCGATCCCGGCAATCTCGTCACGCTCCAGGCGGTAGAGGTCGACATGAACCAACCGGCCGGCCGTGCCCTCGTGCTCGTGAATCAGGTTGTATGTCGGCGATTGAATCTCTCTTGGATCGACACCCAGGGCACGACCGATCCCGCGGGTCAGTACGGTCTTGCCGCATCCCAGATCGCCTTCGAGTAAAACCACAGCATCCCTGCCGAGCGAGCTGGCCAACTCCGCGCCCACACGCTCGGTCTCATCTTCGCTGCGGCTGATGACGCGGCGTGGTCCGCTAGCGCTCATCGCTCTCCTCCTTGGCGCAATCGCTCGAACGCCTCGGACAGCGCCGCGATTAGGTCCCCGGCTACCAGCGCCTCGGGAGCCGCGGATTCGACCACTAGGTCACCTGCCAAACCGTGCAGAAAGACCGCCAGCTGGGTGGCGGTCAAGGGCTCGTAGCCCTGAGCCAGCAGGGCCGCCAGCAGACCGGTCAGCACATCGCCACTACCGCCGGTCGCCATCCCTGGGTTACCCGTGACGTTGACGTAGATATCGCCTCCCGGTTCGGCGATTAGCGTGCAGCTCCCTTTGAGAACGACGATGGCGCCCGCGGTCTCGGCAGCCCTACGTACCGCGGCAATGCGATCGTCCTGCACCTCCGCTGTCGTGATGCCAAGAAGCCGCCCCATCTCACCGGGATGCGGCGTTAGGACGGTCTCCCCCTCTCGCTGAGCTAGCTCACCAAGGCGACTCGCAAAGGCGTTGAGCCCGTCGGCATCGAGTACCAGCGGAGCGGTCAGCTCGGCGCACAGCTGGCGGACGCAACGCTGCGTCGCTGCCGCCACTCCCATGCCAGGGCCAATAGCCACCGAGCGTTTGCCTTCTGCCGCAGTCAGGAGGGCCGCGGCTGCCTCTACCGCCAGCTCTCCGTCGTGCGCAGCCGGCAAGGCCAGGGTCATCGACTCCACGGAACCGCCATCGACCGTTGGCAGGATTGGAGCCGGAACTGCTGCCGTCACCAAACCCGCCCCGCCGCGCACCGCGGCGCGGGCGGCCAGCACCATCGCTCCGGCTTTACCGGGCGAGCCGCCGATAAGTAGCACGTGGCCGTAGTCGCCCTTGTGACTGACCGAGGGTCGCGCCAGCAGACAAGCCGACAGCTCGCCGGCGGTGAGCAGATGGAGCTCGCCGGGAGCTTCGTCGATCAGGAAACTCGGGATCCCGAGGTCCGTCACCACCACGCGACCCACAGCCTCTGCCGCCGGTGGCAGGCAGTGTGCAACCTTCGGAGCCGCAAAGGTCACGGTCACCTCGGCCCTGACGGTTGGTCCCGGCACGCTGCCGCGACTCGCATCGAGGCCGCTGGGCAGGTCGACGGCGAGGATCGGTGCGCGGGCTTCGCCCATCACCTGCAGCAGCTCGACAAAATGTCCCTCGAGCGGCCGAGACAGTCCGGTGCCGAACAGCGCATCGACAATCAAGTCACATGCGCTGCAGGCTCGCACCGCTCCGGAAAGCTCGTCCTCTGGCGTCAGCTCCTGAACCTTTTCGCCGGCTCGCTGCAGAATCTCGAGCTGCACTCCAGCGTCGCCACGCGGCGGTCCACCGCGCGTTACCAAGAAAAGGCACAGGCGATAGCCGCGAGCCTCGAGATGGCGCGCCAGCGCCAGGCCGTCTCCCCCATTGTTGCCGGGGCCACAGAAGATCGTCACCGTCTCGGCCTGCGGGAAGCACTCGGCAATCGCGTCCGCGACGCCGATCGCCGCATTCTCCATCAGCACCATGCTCGGAATGCCGAGGTCTTCGATAGCCCGTCGATCGACTTCCCGCATCTCCGCGGATCGCAACAGCCTCATGCCGTCTCCTCACGCGCGACTGGTGGCAGCCAGCCCCAATCCTCCAGCAGGGCCCGCGTCCGCCGGCAGCTTCCAGCCCCGGTCTTCAGGCGGTCTGCCAGACCGCGCAGGTCTTCGACGAAATCGATATCGTGCGCGACCTCCAGCTGCTCGACGATCAGCCCCAGCTCCCGGCAGCGTTCCAGGCTCGCTTCGAGTACTGCTGGAGTGCTCCAGGGGATGCCCGCAAAAAGCTCGCGACGCACCGCGGCTCGTGCCAGGGCGATCAGATAGTAACCGCCGTCGAAGCTCGGTCCGAACACGACGTCAGCTCCTCGCTCGACGCGCCGAAACGCCTCCTCGACCTGCTCGGCTCCAAGCTCAGGGTGATCGCTGCCGATCGCGCCAACACACGCCGCCTCTTCGGCTGCCTCCTGCAGTCCGGCAAAAAGCCGGTCCCCCAGGTCACCCGCGGCTTGCGCCACGTGATCACTCTCGGCGGCGACCAGATGATGCGGCGCGTCCTCCTCCTCGGCCAGCGCCCAGGCGGTGCACAATCGAAAACGTCCGCCAGCGAGCTGCTCGCTGACGTCGCCCAGGAAGGCGCGGTGCATCGCTGCTGCCTGCTCGGCCGACAGCTCGCCAATCAGTCGCGTCTTGACCTTCCCCGGGTGCGGCGGCTTGGTGAAGAGCAGCATTAGACGCTCTGCTTCCAGCTCCCTTGGAATCAAAACTCGCCCTCACGGGCAGCACGTTCCGCAGGGGTTGCTGCCGGGCCGCAGAAGCTTGTGACGGAAAGTTTCTTAATGTGGATTGCAAACATTTTCCACCATAGTTCTGTCAAGCCGTTACGTAACACTCATCAAGGGAATGCCCCAACCATAAGTAGGAGGAGCAGTATGGTCCGATGGGAGTACAAGATCATTAACATCCGCAGTGAGAACTATCGCCTCGACCCTGCCGCCAGCACCGAGCTCGACAACCTTGGGCAAGACGGGTGGGAGCTAGTCGGGTTGACTTCGGTGAACTTCAAGAGTGGCGCAACCGACAATATCGCCATGGTCTTCAAGCGCACCGTCGGTGGCTAGCCGCGGCTAGCTTCGACGGCGGGCAACAACCCATGCCGCGATAGCCAGCCCAGAGGCGAAGGCTATGACCGGCAAGGCCCAAGTCTTCGAGCTTGGGGCCCAACCGATCTCGCGATCGAGCGCGCGTCGCACTTCGTCGAAGCGCGCTTCGAGCTCCTGTCGCCGTCTCGCCAGGAGCTCAGTCGCTTGAGTTGGCGCCGTCGCCGTCTTTTTCGTCGGCGGGTTTTTCATCGACGTCTCCTTGTTTGCCCTTGCTATCGGTCAAGACCCGCTCGCCCCACCAGGCGCGGTGGTCGCTGAGCTGATGCTGGACCGTCGCCACCGGGCTCTCGAAACGATGCTTCAGCGCGCGCACAGCGATCCAGCCCAAGATCGAGGCGACCAAGACCACCACCCCAGCCACGGCCAGGGCAGCTCCCCATAGAGGCCAACCGGTCAGCTCGATCAAACCTGACAGCAGCGCCAGCACCAGGAGAGGCGGCAAACAGATCAAGCTGAGAACCGCCGCCGCGCCGGCCAAGCCCGCGACTTTCGCCAGCTCCTTACCGGATCGCTTCCAGGTTTCTACAACGACCGCCAGCTCGGCCTGCAAAACGCCGATCAGCGACTCGCCGAGAGCGCGAAACGTCTGCTGCCAACTCTCGCGTTGACTTCCCATCGATTTGGCTTCTCCTAACGACTGCGGCCGATGCTGCCGATGCGCACGCCGCGGGTCGCAAAGCCGTTGACCGCCCCGATCTCGTCGCGCACACCGACCGCGACCACCTGGCGGCCGCCACGCATGATCAGTTTCATACTGTATTGATAGGTTTGTTCCTGGGCGCGCTCGAACTCAGCCTGAGGGATGTCGATCGGCACCGGCACATCCTGGACCGGAGCCAGCCCACCTTCCGCATCTTTGGCGCTGATGAACAGCCGTAGTCGGCCGCGCTGCATGTCTTCCTGCGGTAGGAAGCTCAGCTTGGCGATTGGGATGCGCACCTTGACCTCCACCAGGAAACGGTCTTTCGACTTGGTGTTCTCCTCACCGATCTCAATCTCGATACCGAGCGGGTTCGACTGATAGCCGTAGTGCAATGCCGCCAGCGTACCCTCCGACATGCGGGTCGACACGGGCTTGTCGCGGTAGCCGTCGCGAGTCCTCACCACCAGGCCCTTGCGACCCTTCACTTTGACCTTGAGGCGATGATAGCGCCCCGATTCCGTGCTCGCCGGGCTGAAGCCCAACGAGTAGTAGGTGTCGAAGTCCTCGGCGACACGGTTGAGTAGCGGCTCGTAATTGTTGGTGTTGAGCAGCACCATGCCACCGGTCTCCGAAGCCATCATGCGCAGCGAGCTCTGAATGTTGGTGAAGTGCACCTGGTCGATCTTCGAACCGCCGCCGATCGAGCTGTTGGACGCGTCCATGTAGCTGTAGGTTCTGAGCCCCGAGGCGTCGACGGTGTAGAACGTCACCCGATGAGTGTTGGCCCGCGCCGTCAGCTCCTGGAACTGCCGCGACAGGTCGTACCGCAGTCCGTCCATCAGCACGTTGTCACTCGAGTCCGTGAAGCGATCGTACATGGCGTGAAAGATGTCGTCGCCGGCTCGCATCGGCAGGCCGTCCGAGACATAGAGGATCGCCTTCCTGCCGGGCAGGCCGGCCAGCGTGTCGATCAGCTCCTTGAGCGCGTCGAGGGTGAAGCGCATGTCGCTGAACATAGACTCGGCATATTGCGTCGCCCGGCCACGGATCAGGTTGATGCTGTCGGCCTCGTAGATATCGCGCAGGATATCTCGCCGCTCCGAGTCGGCATGAACGCCCATGCCGGACATCTCCTCGACGTCATACAGCGCCGAGCTGATGATCTCGGGATCGCTGGTGAACTGATGCCGGATATGCAGCGAGCGCTCGTAGGTTGCGAGCATGACTTCGTCCCCGGGCCGTAGCCGATTCCGCAGGAAGGTGCGAATGTAGCGGATGGTTCGGTTGCGGGTGAAGGGACGCAGGTTCAGGTTGTCGACGTAGACGATCAGGTGCAGACGCTGGTCTTCGGGTACCTTGCGCCGGCGCGGATCGGCCTGGAGCCGCGGATCGAGGTTGTCGGACACCAGCGGACGCCCGGTATCGGTCGTCGCGGCGCCACCCTCGACTTCGAAGAAATTGGTGATCGCGATCGGCTTGCGGTTGGCCAGCAGCTCGAAGTCTTCTCTCTTCAGGCCGGTGATGCGGTTGCCCTTCTTGTCCGTGACGTAAACCTCGAGGTTGACGATACTGACGTCGATCGAATCGAGCACCAGGCCTTGGACGTCCGTGTCGACACCGTCTTCATCCTGGGCGCTGGTGGCAGCGGGCATCAGCAGTGCAAGCAGGCCCACGAGCAAGGGCAGCCCGAGCCACCTAAAACGGGTGCTCCAGGCGGTGCTCCCAGACCACGAAACGCCGAGCATCGAGGGACAAGCGGGATGTTGGGGCATGAAGATCTCCAGAATCAGCTCGCGAGTACGACGGTGAGAGGATTATACGGGAACCTCGGGCTATCAGCGGCTAGCCACTTGGCTCGAGTCCAGTCGCGCTACTCCTGATCCGCGGCAGACCAACGATAGAAGTGGTTTACCGGCCCATGGCCCGCGCCCAACGGAAACGCCGCCACGATCGCCCCTTGCAGGTACTCGATCGCGCTGCTGACCGCCGAATTCAATGGCTCACCGGCGCCGAGAAGCGCAGCGATCGCCGAGGATAGCGTGCACCCGGTGCCGTGGGTCGAGCTCGTATCGATCCGCGGATGACGAAAGCGCTCGAACCCCTCGCCGTCGAACAGAATGTCGACGACCTCGGCTCCGTCCCCGTGCCCGCCCTTGATCAGCACCGCCGGGCCGCTCTGCTCCAAGCAGCGCGCTGCCGCCAGGCGCTGCGGAACCGTGTCGACCGCCAGCCCCGTCAAGAGCTCGGCCTCCGGCAGGTTGGGGGTGACCAGCGTCGCCAACGGCAGCAGCTCCTCGCGAAGCGCCGAAACCGCATCGTCCGCCAGCAGCGCGGTACCGCTCTTGGCGATCATCACCGGGTCGAGCACGACGGCCGGCGGCCTATGGACCTGCAGGCGTTCTGCGACGGCACGCACGATCCGAGTCGACGACAGCATGCCGATCTTGACCGCGTCGACGCCGATGTCTTTGAACACCGCGTCGATCTGCGCCGCGACGACCTCGGGCGAGACCTCTTCGACCGCCGCGACCTGACGGGTATT
>JBCCEE010000133.1:0-17892 GCA_039030415.1 Acidobacteriota bacterium | reverse complement strand
TCCCAAAGGGTTGGCGTCCGTGAAGACTTCCTGCGTCAGATCGCCTGATGATTCTGAATAAGGGTCTCGAGTGTTCCTTACATGGGTATAGTTTCCTTTCAAAGCGCATTCCAGGGTTTGAGCGCCTGGCGAAAAGCTCTGTAGAGCCAAAACGGTAGTTCTTTGAATTGAGTCAAGAGGGCAAGACATTTAGTTCTAATTGATCTACATTGTGCCATCGCATGCTGCGTCGCCGGCTGTCGATGTCTCCGATACGGCGATTGCAGGCGCTGCCATGACAACCAGCAGGTGCACCAAGAGGGGGTATGCATGCTTCGGCAAGATGAAGAAAGAGACCGCTCGCCAGCCGCAGAGCACGGCGCCGCGGACGAACGGGTCTTCGATGGTTCCGAGATCGCGATCATCGGTATGGCTTGCCGCTTTCCCGGCGCTTCGACGATCGAGACTTTCTGGCACAATCTTCAGCAGGGGGTCGAGTCCCTGATCGAGCTCGAGCGCGACGAGCTGCTCGCGGCGGGGGTGTCCCCCGAGCTGATCGAAGACCCGAGCTATGTGCGCCGCGCGTCGGTGATCCGGGGCGTCGAGGATTTTGACGCGCGTTTCTTTGGCTACACGCCGCTCGAAGCGACGATCATGGACCCTCAGCATCGGCTGTTCCTAGAGACCGCCTGGGAGGTCCTAGAGCAAGGGGGTTACGACCCGGAGCGCTACGAGCGGCCGATCGGGGTCTTCACCGGTGCCAAGACCAACACCTACCTGTTCAACGTGGTCGCACAGCGGCATCGCTTCCCAACCCTCGACAACTTCCAGATCGCTCTCGGTAACGACCTGGCGGCGATGGCCACCCGGGTGTCGTACAAATTCGACCTTCGTGGCCCGAGCTACGCGCTGCACACCGCGTGCTCGACATCGCTGGTGGCGGTCCACTTGGCCTGTCAGAGCCTGCTGCTCGACGAGTGCTCGATGGCGATCGCGGGCGGTGCATCCATCAATGTACCGCAGAGCAAAGGCTACCCGTACCAGAAGGGGGGCATCCTGTCGCCGGATGGCAGCTGCAGGACCTTCGACGCCGACGCCGCGGGCTCGAACTTCGGTAACGGAGTCGGAGCGGTGCTGCTCAAGCGTCTCGAGGACGCCATCGCCGACGGGGATCACGTCTACGCCTTGATCCGAGGCTCGGCGACCAACAACGATGGCGCCAGCAAGGCGAGCTTCACTGCTCCGGGAGTCGAAGGCCAGACTGCGGTTCTGGTCGAGGCCATGGCTGTTGCCGGGGTCGGGGCCGAGGAAATCTCTTACATCGAGGCCCACGGTACCGCGACGGATCTCGGCGATTCGATCGAAATGTTGGCGCTGACGGAGGCCTTCAGAGCCTCGACCGATCAAAAAGGCTTCTGTGCCATCGGTTCCGCCAAGACCAACCTCGGACACCTCGAAACCGCGGCCGGCGTCGCGGGCCTGATCAAGACGGCCCTGGCGCTGGAGCACCGCGAGCTGCCGCCGAGCTTGCACTTCGAGCGTCCGAATCCCAAGATCGACTTTGCTTCGAGTCCCTTCGAGGTCAACACCGAGCGCCGGCCGTGGCCAGCGCCCCAGCCGGGCAAAAGGCGACTTGCGGGCGTGTCGTCGTTCGGCATCGGCTCGACCAACGCCCACGTCATCCTCGAAGAGCCGCCTGAGCCTGCCACATCCGATCCCGATCGGCCTTGGCAGCTGTTGTTGCTGTCGGCGCGAACCGAGACCGCTCGGCAGACGATCACCACGAATCTCGGGAGTCACCTCGCGGAGCACCGCGAGCTCGCGCTTGCTGACGTCGCCTTCACCCTGGCGATGGGCCGCAAGCCCTTCGAGCATCGACGATTCGTGGTCGCCCGTGATGCCGCCGAAGCGATCGAGATCCTCAGCGCCGAGCGCCACGAAGGTCTACGGGATGCGACCCTCGAACGAGGGAATCGACGCATGGTCTTTCTGTTTCCGGGCCTGGGCGAGCACTACGTCGAGATGGGGATCGGCCTCTACCAGCGAGAGCCGGTGTTTCGAGCGGCTCTCGACGAGGTCGCGGAAGCGCTGCGACCTCACCTCGACGCCGATATCCGAGAGATTCTGTTCCCACGCGGCAGCGAGGCTTCGGAGCACGTTGGGGGTGGGCGCGGCGAGCTCAACTTGAGAGCGATGCTGGGGCGCGGCGAATCGGCGTCTCAGGGCGGCTCGGCCGAGCCGGATGAAGCCGAGGCACGCCTCGAGCAGACTCGCTATACTCAGCCGGCGATCTTCGCCGTCGAGGTGGCCCTCGCTCGCCTGCTCGGCTCGCGCGGCGTAAAGCCCGCGGCGATGATCGGCTACAGCCTGGGCGAGTACGTGTGCGCGCATCTCTCTGGTGTCCTGTCTCTGGTCGATGCCTGCCGGCTCGTGGCGCGCCGGGCAAAGCTCATCGACGGCCTGACTTCGGGCTCCATGTTGGCGGTCACCCTGGGCGAGCAAGAGATCCGACCGCTGCTGGCCGAGCGTGGATTGTCCCTGGCCGCCGTCAACGGCAGCGTCGGTTGCGTGGCCTCGGGAACCGTGGAGAAGATCTCGGCCTTCGCCTCCTTCCTGGCCGAAGAAGGGATCGCCAGCCGCTCGCTGCCCACCACCCACGCTTTCCATTCGGACATGATGCAGCCGATCACTGGCGGGCTCGAGCAGCTGGTGGCGGAGTTGACCCTTTCGCCTCCTGAGATCCCCTATGTGTCGAACGTCACCGGCACCTGGATCACTGCCGAGGAGGCGATGGATCCGACCTATTGGGTGCGCCACCTGACGTCTCCGGTGCGCTTCGCCGACGCCCTCGGCACGGCTCTCGAAGAAGGCGATCGGGCGTTTCTCGAAGTCGGTCCCGGTCAGAGCCTCGCTTCATTCACCAAGCTGCATCCGGGCTGCGGGAAGGGCCGACCGGTGATTTCGACGATGCGAGCTCGCTACGGCGAGACCACCGCGGCGGCGGCTTTTCTCGGCGCCCTCGGCGAGCTTTGGCTGGCCGGCGTAGAGATTGACTGGCGGTCTCACTACGCTGCCGAGACCCGACGTCGCGTGCCGCTTCCGACGTACCCCTTCGAGCGTCAGCGCTGTTGGCTCGATCCCGACCTGCAAACGCTAGCCCGTACCGAAGGCCGGACCCTGGATGAGGAAACGACTTCCGGAGGCCAAGCCGGAGCGCCAGCAAAGATCGCCGACCTCGAGTCCTGGCTTTATCGCCAGGTCTGGAGCCCAGCTGAATGGCCCGACGCGGCGGCGGAAGACTCGCGGGGTCTCTGGCTGCTGCTGGCCGGTACCGAGGACATCGAAGATGGGATTGCAGGCTCTCTAGTAGACCTGTTACGTGAACGCGGAGCCGAGGTGGTGCTGGCGGCGCCCGGGCCGGGTTTTCAACACGTCGCGGGCGGGCCTCGGGGCGACGTTTACCGCCTCTGTCCCGGCGAAACGGCGGATTACGAGAAGCTGCTAAAGCGACTCGCCGGTCGCCCCGTGAAGCGGATCGTGCACCTCTTGACCGCCGCGCCGGTGACCGACGCCGCCAGCGGCGAGGCCGACTTTCGGGCGGCTCAAGAGCTTGGCTTCTACAGTCTGATCGCTCTCGTCCAGGCGTTGGGGAGGCAGCAGGCCATGACCAGCGGTCTGGAGATCGACATCGTCAGCCATGGCGTCCACGAGGTCGAGACCGGCGACCCTCTGGCGCCCGAACGGTCGACGATCCTCGGGCCGGCGGTTGTCATCCCGCAGGAGCATCCCAACGTGCTGGTGCGGGCGATCGATATCGAACGGACCGATGTCGGCGTCGCGGCCGCGCGGCTGATGCGTGAGCTGGTCGATGGGGTCGAAGACGTGCTGGTTGTCCACCGCGGCGACGAGCGACGGGTGCGAACCTACGAACGCATGGCGATGCCATCGGCCGAGGATGCCTTCTCCTTCCGTCCCGAAGGCGTCTATCTGATCACCGGTGGCCTTGGTGGCATCGGCCTGGCTCTCGCAGAGCATCTGGCGGCGTCGGTCCAGGCGCGGTTGGTGCTCACGCGGCGCACGCCGCTGCCGCCGCGTGAAGCCTGGGATGCCTGGCTCGAAGAGCATGGGCCGGGAGAGGGCGAGGAGGCCGACAAGACGAGCCGAGCCATCGTCCGCATCCGGGGTCTCGAGGCGCAGGGTGCCGAGGTGCTGGTGGCGGCCGCCGACGTCGCGGACGAAGCGGCGATGCGGGCCGTGATCGACCAGGCGGCGGCGCGCTTCGGCACCGTGCACGGCGTCATTCATGCCGCGGGCGTCCTGGCTCAAGATTCGTTCAAGACCGTCCAGCTCACCGGGCGAGACGAGATCGAGCTCCACTTTGGTCCCAAGGTCTATGGGCTCTACGTGTTGGAGCGCGTGCTGGAGGGCTTCGAGCTCGACTTCGTCACGTCCTATTCGTCCCTGTCGGCGATTCTCGGTGGCCTCGGCTATGTCGGCTACGCCACCGCCAACCTCTTCATGGATTACTTCACTGCCCGGCACAATCAGCAGGGGGGCGCAGTCTGGCAGAGTGTCGACTGGGACAGCTGGCATTACCAAGAAGACGAAGCGAGCCGAGGAGGTCTCGGCACCACGCTTTCAGAGCTCGCCATGAGCCCTGCCGAGGGCGTCGAAACCCTGCGCCGCCTGCTGGCGGTCGAGTCGCCGCGTCAGCTGGTGATCTCCACCGGTGAGCTCGAGCCCCGACTCGCCCAGTGGGTCGAGCTGCGAGCGCTGCGAGCCACTGCCAGCGTCGACGAAGCCGGCGCGACCCGGGCGCGTAGAGCCGCCAAACAGCTATCTGCCGGCGAAGAGCTCGAACAGCAGATTACCGAAGTCTGGCGCCGAGTGCTGGGAGTCGAGGAGCTGGGGCGAGAAGACAACTTCTTCGACATCGGCGGCAACTCGCTGCTCGGCATGCAGCTGATCGCCGAGCTCGGACAGGACTTCGGCGTCGAGGTCGAGCCGGTGGCCCTGTTCGAATCGCCGACGGTGGCGGCGATGGCTCGGTTTCTGAGTCCGGAAGCCGCCTCGGAGGCCGCGCCCAAGCAGCGCTTCCGGCGTCGCACCGACCATGAAGACATCGCCGTGATCGGCCTCGAGGGGCGCTTCCCCGGCGCCGACTCCGCCAGCGATTTTTGGCACAATCTGCGCGCCGGGCGCGAGACCATCTCGTTCTTCAGCGACGAAGAGCTGCGTACCGCCGGCGTCGACGAAGCGACACTGAACGATCCTCAATATGTCAAGGCCCGCCCGATTCTCGAGGCTATCGAGTCGTTCGATGCCCCATTCTTCGGCTACACGCCGCGCGAGGCCGAGATCATGGATCCTCAGCACCGGGTGTTCCTCGAGGCCGCGTGGGCGGCGTTCGAGAATGCGGGCTACGACATCGAGAGCTACGACGGAGCGGTCGGGGTCTACGCCGGGGCTTCGATCAGCTCGTATATGGCCAACCTGTACTCGAACCCCGAGCTGGTCGACGCGGTAGGGACTTTCCAGACCTTGATCGGCAACGAGAAGGACTCTCTCACGACCAAGGTCTCCTACAAGTTCGACCTCCGCGGCCCCAGTCTGGCGGTGCAGACGTTCTGCTCGACTTCGCTGGTCGCGGTGCATCTGGCCTGCCAGGCGCTGCTGAACGGCGAATGCGACATGGCCCTCGCCGGAGGCGTGTCGATCATCGTGCCGCAGGTCTCCGGCTACCGCTATGAGAAGGGCGGGATCGGCTCGATCGACGGCCACATCCGAGCCTTCGATGCCGAGGGTTCGGGCATTGTTTTCGGCAACGGGCTAGGGGCCGTGGTCCTCAAGCGCCTGGACGAGGCCCTGGCTGATGGCGATCCGGTCCGCGCCGTCATCAAAGCGACGGCGATCAATAACGACGGCTCGGGCAAGGCCGGCTATTCCGCCACTAGCGTCGAAGGACAGTCCGAGGTCGTCGCCGCGGCGCTCGAGATTTCCGGTGTCGATCCCGAGACCATCGGCTACATGGAGGCCCACGGCACCGGTACGCCGCTCGGGGATCCGATCGAGATGGCGGCACTCAACAAGGCCTTCAAACCGCACACCGACAAGCGGTTGTTCTGTCCGATCGGCTCGGCCAAAACCAATGTTGGGCATCTGGACCGCGCCGCCGGCGTGACCGGCCTGATCAAGACGGTGTTGGCCATCGAGCAGGGAGAGATTCCTCCCAGCCTCCACTTTGAGACGCCGAATCCCGCGATCGACTTCGAGGACAACGCGTTCTATGTCGCTACCGAGCTGACGCCCTGGCCGGAGGCCGACGGGCCGCGGCGGGCCGGGGTAAATTCCCTGGGTCTCGGCGGCACCAACGCCCACGCCATTCTCGAGCAGGCTCCAGTCATCGAGCCGTCGGCTCCCGGAGCGCCCTGGCAGCTGCTGCCACTCTCGGCGCGGACTGAGACCGCGCTCGAGCGGATGACGGATCGGTTCGCGGACCATTTGGATCGGCATCCCGAGCAAGCCCTGGCGGATATCGCCTATACGCTACAGCTCGGTCGCAAGGCCTTCGGTCGACGGCGGATCGTAGTGGCACCGAACGGCGAACACGCCTCGGCCGGCGAAGCGCTGCGGGAGCGTCGTGGCCAGCAGATTTATTCTGGGCAAGCCGGTGAGAAGCCGCCTCGGGTCGTATTCCTGTTTCCCGGCCTGGGGGGCCAGTACATGGACATGGGGCGCGATCTCTATGACAGTCAGCCGGTCTTTCGTGAGGTCGTCGACCGCTGCGCTGAAGTGCTACAGAGAGGGCTCGGATTCGATCTGCGAGAGATCCTGTACCCCGAGAAGACCGACGCAGAGCCGCCTGGGAGTGCGCCCGATGCCGGCGCCAAGCCGGCCCTCGACTTGCGACGCATGCTCGGCCGCGGCGCGGCTGCCTCGGACGCAGTGGATCCCGAGACCTCCCGGCTCGACGAGACCGCCGTGGCTCAGCCCGTCCTGTTCACGATCGAGGTGGCCCTGGCCACCCTCGTGCAGAGCTGGGGCGTCGAGCCTCAGGCGATGGTCGGCTATAGTCTCGGAGAGTACGCCGCCGCGTGCGTCGGCGGCATACTCGAGCTCGAAGACGCGTTGAAGCTGGTCGCCCGCCGAGCGCAGTTGATCCAAGAGCTCGAAGCGGGAGCGATGCTGGCAGTTCCCCTCACGGCTGCGGCCGTCGAAGAGCGGCTCGTGGCGGAGGGCTCGGGCGGCGAGCTCTCATTGGCAGCGGTCAACGGCCCCGAGCAGAGCGTCGTAGCGGGGCCGGTACCGGCAGTCGAGGCCTTCGCCCAGGCGCTCGCCGACGAAGGTGTCGTCAGCCGGCGACTTCAGACCACCCACGCTTTCCATTCGTCGATGATGGACCGGGTGACCGAGCCCTTCCTGGAAGTCTTGCGAGACGTCGAGCTCGGCGCTCCGAAAATTCCATGGCTCTCGAATGTCACCGGCGATTGGATGACGGAAGAGGAGGCCAGCGACGTCACCTACTGGGCGCGTCACACCCGCTCCACGGTGCGTTTTTCTGAGAGTCTGGAGGCGCTCGCTGAAGATGGTGATGCGGTCTTCCTCGAGCTCGGCCCAGGCCAGACGCTGGGCAGTCTGGCTCTGCAGCATCCCGCATTTACCCGGGGCCAGCGACCGACGGTGGTGGCGGCGATGCGGCACAATTACGAGCCGCGGCCGGACCTGGCGCACCTGCTTGAATCGGTTGGCCGATTGTGGCTCGAGGGGGTGGAAGTCGACTGGCTGGCGCTCCACGGCGGGGCTCGCAGGTTGCGGGTGCCGCTGCCGTCCTATGCCTTCGATCGCCAGAATTACTGGGTGGAATCGGCGGTCCATGGCTACACGGGACTGGCTCGGATCGCGGTCGAGACCGAGGGCGCCGAGGACGTCACCCGCGAAGGGGCCGTGGTCTATCGACCGTCCTGGCGGCGCGCGCGCTCGCCGCAGCACCACGATCCCGCGGTTCTGGCCGAACGCCTGGACCCGGCTCTCGAACGCTGGCTGCTGCTGGTCGACGAAGGCGACGGTGGCGTGGGTGCAGCCCTGGTCGAGGGCCTGCGCTCGCTTGGCCGTACCGTCGACGTAGTGGCGCCAGGCGCGGACTTCGAGACCACGGGTGGTGGTGCCTGGACGGTCCGGCCGGGAGACCGCGGCGATGCCGAAGCTATGCTCGAGGCGATGGACGGAGCGCCGCAGGCCCTGGTTTGCCTGTGGAGCTTGGCCGCGCCGGAAGACGAGACGCTCGAGGCTGCCCGTGAGCGTGGACTCGATGGCCTGCTGGCGATCGTGCGAGCGCTCGATGGGCCGCTGTCGGTTTGGACCGTGTCAGCGGCGGCCCATGAAGTGACCGGAGACGAGCCCCTGCAGCCAGGTGCCGCGACGATCCTGGCCGCGACCCGGGTACTGCCTCGGGAGCGTCCGGCCACGATTTGCCGCAGCATCGACGTCTTGCCGCCGTCCAACGGCTCGGCGGCCGTTCTGGGCTCGCGGCTCTTGGCGGAGATCGCCGATGCACCGCTCGACGAGACGGTGGCTTATCGCGGCTCTTATCGCTGGGTGCCGACGGTCGAGCCGATAGCGGTGGGAGAGTCGCCCTCGAAGCTGCGCGATGAGGGCGCCTACCTGGTAACGGGGGGCCTCGACAGTCGTGGCTTTGCGTTCGCCTCGTTCTTGGCCCGCCGCTGTCAGCGGGTCCGCCTAGCGCTGCTGCAGCCGCCGATCGCGCCCAGCGAAGACCGCTCGCAGCAGGCGCGGCGCGAGCGTGACGACCGGCGGCGCGCCGCCCTGGTCGAGGCCGGCGCCGAGGTTCTCGACCTAGTCGTGGATCTGGCAGACCCCGAGGCCCTCGAGCGAGCGACCGAGACCGTTACGGCACGATTCGGTCAAATCCACGGCGTGGTCCACGCGGCGGAACCGGCGTCCGTGGGGGAAGCTTACGTGACGATCGACGAAGCCGGTGCGGCCGGGGCTTCAGCCGCGGGGCAAGCCTTGCTGGGCTTGCGTGGCGAGGGGGCTCGCCAGCTGTCGACGGCCCTCGACAACGCCTGCTCCGAACCCTTGGATTTCGCCTTTGCCTTGTCCTCGGCAGCCGCGCTCGTCGGCGGACTTGGTTTGATCTACGATGCGGCGTCCGGTTTCTATCTCGACGCCTACGCAGGTCGCCAGGAGCGCTTTGCCGGCGCCTCGTGGACCAGCGTGGCTTGGGATTTCTTTCTCGACGATGAGGACAACGTGCGCAGTGCGGGGGTGGTAGAGCGTCGCTGCTCCGCCGAAGGCGCGGCCTGCAGCACCCTGCCTGGGGCCCTTCCAGCGACCGGAGCAACCCCGGTGGAAGAGCGCAACCGTGCCTTGCAGGAAGTGGCGCTCGACGTGCTCTTCGGGCTGCTGCCGGCCACCCAGCTGATCGCTACCCCGCGTTCGTTGGCGAGTCTGAATCGCTTGGAAGTCGTCGCCGACCCGATCGAAGAGGCAGCCGATGAAGGGCCCGTGAGGGTCGGCGGTTCCTACCCTCGACCAGCTCTCTCCACCGCCTATGTCGAACCCAGCACCGAGACTGAACGCCAGCTCGCCGAGATATGGCAGGCGATGCTGGGGGTGACTCCGGTCGGCATCCAGGATGGTTTCCTCGAGCTCGGTGGGGACTCGCTGCTGGCGGCGCGATTAGTGGCTCGGATGCGCGAGGTGTTCGAAGTCGATCTGCCGGTGCGCCTGTTCTTCGAAGCCACGACGGTCGAGCAATTGGCGCGCGAAGTGGAAACCCGACTGGCGGAAGCTGCGACCGAGGAGTCCGAGGAGCTCGCTGACCTCATCGCAATGCTCGACGGTCTTTCAGAAGAAGAGGTGGAAGCCGAGCTCGCGCGGCGGATGGGAGGGGGCGTCATGCAAGAGGTCGATCCGTGAGTGTGCCTCGTGATTGCAACATGTCGCTGCCCGTCGAGAGTGTCCCTCACGGCCGGGCCGAGGAGCATTTCGGCTGGCTGGCGAGGTTCGCGGCGCTCGACATGCCCGCTTCGAGCGAGGCGACCCGCAGCACGACTGGTTGGGCGCCGCGCGAGCAGAAACTGCTCGAGTCTCTGCACGACGCGGGCTACTTCGAAGGATGGGCTCGGGGCCTAGCCTCCGGCAGCGTCGGTCTTCGATGACCTTGGACAAGTCACACAGGTTGGAGGGCGAGCTCGACGCGATTCTCGAGACCGCCCCACGCAAAGAACCGTCGAGAGCACTCGCGTGCTCCCAGCCGGCGGTATGCTCCGGACGTTCTCGAGCTAGCAGAAGGGAGCGCCGTTGAGGTAGCGGAATTTGTAGGTGGAAACCACCTGGGACCATCTCTTCCATTCCAAAAGGGTGATCGCGATGGGGCGGTTCTTCAGGTTCTCGTCCGCTCCGACATCGATTCGCTGTCCCGATTGATTGAAGTGCTGCCATAGCTGGAGCTGCGTGCAGCCCCAGTGTGGGAAGGCCCTCACCGAGGCGACGGAATCATCGAAGTCGTCGCTGAGGGCGTACGAATGCGTCGGGATCTTCAAGGGCGCGCAGTGCTTTCGTCCCTGCCAGTTGTCTTGGGTGTAGAGGCAGACGTATCGCGGGGTTTGTGAATTGGACGATTCCATCACCTGGTAGGAACGGACTTCGCCCCAAGTGGCCCCTAGATTTCCCTGGCCGTCGATGACATCGGTTTCACTGCGCTGGTCCATCATCTTGTAGAGGAAGACTTTGGGAGGGCGGGTCGACCCGCCGCAGATCTCGGCACGGACCGAGCGCGCGTTGTGGATCACCGTATTGTTGACCTCACCCAGGTAGGCCTGTTGATCCTCGGCGTCCCGGTGGTCGTCGTGGACCACACAACGCGGTGGGCCAGCCTGGTTCGTTCCCGGGTAAAAGCAGACTTTGATCGCCTGCTGGCCTTCGGGCATGTGCTGAGGGCAGGGCTCGTCCCGCGGAAACCAGCCGTAGTCAGGCGGGGGCACATGGCGCAGCCGCCAGGCATAGGCGTTGTCGTCTCCCCACTCGGCGTAGAGCTGGCCGTTGCCGTCGTGCCCGACGTGCAGGCGCTGGTCCGGAAATGCGCGGTTGCGGAGCATCAACTGGTTGCCGGGCTTGGGCTCCACGCGCCAGAGAGAAGCATCGCCGCTGAACGGGCCGGCGCTGACCCCGCCGCTGCCGTCCGAGCTCACCCGCAGGTACTGATTCGGATATAAGTAGTTGCTCAGGGTGTGGTAGCCGTCCGTGCCGTGGGTGCGCAGCTTCCACTGGAAGGCGAGGTCGTCCCCCGGCTCGGCGTAGAGCTGTCCGTTGCCGTTGTGGCCAACGTGAAGGCGCTGGCTGTCGTAGCGCACGTTCTCGATGAGCAGGGCTTGGGTCTGCAGGAAGCGGGAGGCCCGGAACACCGGATCGGCCGGGGCCTCGGAGCTCGGCAGCAGCATGACCTTCCACTCGAAGGCCGAATTCGTTCCCCAGGCGGCGCTGGGCCGACTCTGGCCATCGTCGCCTACCCGCAGGCGCTGGTGCGGATACATCTTGTTGCGGAAATGGTAGTTGCCGCCAGAGGCGGGCTCGGCGGCCCAGCGGAAGGCATCGTCGTCGCCGTAGCCCCACTGAGCGTAGAGCTGCCCGTTGCCGTTATGCCCGACGTGCAGGCGCTGGCCGTGCTCGGCGCTGCGCAGGTAGAAGAAATGGCCGTCGCCGTGCGCCGGCTCCACCGTCCACCGGAACGCACGATCCTCGCCCCACTGGGCGTAGAGCTGTCCGTTGCCGTTGTGCCCGACGTGAAGGCGCTGATAGCCGAACCTGGCGTTCTGCAGGATCAGGAAGTTGTCCAACCAGGCCTGGGGAATGGGCATGTCGTCGATGCGGTGACGCTCGATCGTGAAGACCCCTTGGCGGTTGGCCAGCAGGCCGTCGCGGCCTCCGGGAAAGCCACAGTAGGAGCCTGGCCCCCAGTTGTAGCGTTCCGGAAAGGTGTTGTGGCCGCCACCCGAGAAGATCAGGCATTCCTGCTGCCCGCGGGAGGCGTTGGTGATCATGTACTGGTTTCCATCCAGCTGGGTGAGCTTCCACACCGCCTGACCGTTGGCCCTCAGAGCCTCGACGCCACCCGAAAAACCGCAGTAGGGGCCTGGGCCCCAGTTGTAGCGCTGCGGGTGTGTGTCGTGGCCGTCTCCGGCGAAGATCAGGCATTCGTCTGGGCCGCGGGAGGAGTTCTTGATCACGTACTCGTTGTTGCCGAGGTGGACAAAAGTCCACAGGGCCTGGCGGTTGGCGATTACCTCCTGTTTACCGCCGGGGTACCCGCAGTAGTCTCCCGGGCCCCAGTTGTAGCGCTGGGGGTGTTTGTCGCCACCGTTTCCCTTGAACAGCAGGCACTCGCTGACGCCGCGAGAGTCGTTCTTTAGGGTCGCCATGAAGGTTTCGTCGGCCGCCCACAGGGTAGGAGCCAGAGCTATCCCCAGCAACAGCACCCAAAGGACCCGAACCCACCGTCTCGTGCCCTCGCGCTCACCGCCACCTTCTCGAGCCGTCCACTTCGATCGCTTCTCCATTCTCGCTCTCCTCGTCCGTTCGTCGGCCACGATCGGCTCCGGGCTACAGTGCCCGGCTGCCTCAGCGGCCGTCCTCACGCAGTAGAGCGACATCGGGGAGAAACCGTCTCGCAGGATTTCTGCGACGAGCCGTCGAGATCTGAAAAACGTTAGATCGATAGGGTTGGGTGAGGCTGTTGAACAACAGCAGCGAGGGGCTCGGCGCAGCTCGCGCCAAGCCCCTCGTCTCGACCGTCATGCCGGCCAGGCCGGCAGTCGACCCCTACGCCGGCCAGGCCGGCAGTCGACCCTTGAAGGACACCACCAACAAGATGTCGACGATCTCCTCATCTTCGAAGCGCCCCCGCATCTCGGTAGTATCGGGCAAGGCGAGCTGCCACTCTCCTACCGGTGCCTGGCCGATGATCGGCAGCCAACCGCTGCCGTTACCCCGCCGGGTGCTGACCACACCGTCAACCGTCGAGGCGCCGGCACCCGTCGGCTCGGACGCCCCCTGGGCTT
The DNA here is from genome assembly GCA_039030415.1 of Acidobacteriota bacterium. Lineage (GTDB taxonomy): Bacteria > Acidobacteriota > Thermoanaerobaculia > Multivoradales > J023 > JAAELT01. The sequence goes on along the minus strand of JBCCEE010000133.1, from coordinate 4,834 downwards.
GGAATTGCAGGTGATCCACCGGGACTTCGAAGGTCGAGCCATCGGCGCGGGCGAAGTACAGCACCAGGTGCTCGATCTCGAGATTCTCGAGATGGGGCGGAAAGTCCTGCCGCGTGATGGTGAAGTCCACCGTCATCGGAGTGGCGGTCTGATCCGGGTTGTGGAGATCGAACCAGGCATCCGCCAACTGATGACGGAAGCTGAAGGGACGATCGCCACGGGTCTTTGAAGGCAGACTCTGGAGCACCTGTTGACGGTAGAGGTAACTGTCGAGAGCGGTGTACTCGAAGGTCACGAGCACATCGGCCAGGGTGCGGAAGTCGAACGGGTTGGCCGCCCTCGGTAGGCGGAATTCCCAGGTGGCATCCACCCCCATGCCTTCGAACGGCAGCAGCATCTCGGACTGCGTATCGAGCTCGAAGACGCCGCTGGCGTTCCTGGGCGAGGTCAAGGCGACGGACTGCGGCCCATGGTTGACAGTTGTCTCTTGGAAGACATCTCCCCCGACAACGATCCGTGACGACGACAGCGTCGACAGGGTGGCACGGATGCCCTCGACCGGTGGAATCAACGCCACAACCGAGGTCCGGACGCTGCGAATTCGACGCAGATAGTGTCCGGGAAAATCACGATCGTAGAGCTCCATCGGAGTTTGGAAGACCATCACTCCGGTCTCACGGAAGCGCTGGAATTCCGCCGGCGCCATCTGAGCCAGTGAGACGGTTTTGGAGAGCTGGAGCGGCCGCTTGGCAACCTCGAAGGCATGTTGATCGAGCAGCTCGATGTCTTGCAGCAGCCGGGTTGCCCCGGTGAGCCCCCGACGATCCAACGCACCCTCTTCGTCGAGACCATCAGCTGGCGGGCGCCAATAGTCTTCCTGCAGGAATGGCGGCGGGGTCTCCTGGTGCTCGAAGGTCAACTGATCGGCGGCCAATCGGGCGGTCGCGGTGGCCTGCTGCAAGAACGAGGCATACACCCCTTCGAGCACTCCGCTCATCCAGTCGTAGAGCTCGACGCTGGTGAACTTGTTGCTCAGGAACTCCACCACCTCCCGCGCCTGATCGACGGAGAGCTCGGCGATCACCCGCTCCTGTTCCACGACCCGGACCCGATCCCGCGCCAAGACGACCTGCTGACCCCCGATGCGGACATCCTGCTCCGCCAGATCCTTCTGCAATTGCCACTCCTGACGGCGACGCTCGTAGCTGGCGAGGGTCGAGAAGAAGGAGGCCAGCGAGGACGCGCCCGACGCCAGGTTGGAGAAGATGCCGGAATAGTCGACTTTGAGAGCGGCCGAGGCGTAGACGGCGGCGGTCGCGCTCAGGGTTGCCGAGGTCAGCATGAAACCCAGCGTCGCGATCTCGCTGACGGATAGGTCTTCGTCCAGATACTCAGCGTAACGGTCGACCAAGATCTGGGATCGATCCTGCTGAAGCTCGGCCAGCTCGACGCCGTTCCGTGCCTCCCGCACCCGCAACTGCTGCAATCGTACGCCCCGCCGAGCCATCTGGACATCTTGGCGCGCCTTGAGTCGACTGTACCGCTCGGCATCCCCTTTCTCGAGCGAGGCCAGCATCGTCGACTCCACCTGCTGCGCCAGGCTGGTCAGGCGGCGTGCGCGCTCGATCAGTACCGGGTAGCGATAGGACGTCGGTTTGAGGGGTGACAGGCCCGGTAAGTTGAGCTGGCCACCGCTGCCGATGGTCGGCAGCCCGCTGACCGTATCGGTCGGTGCCGAAAACGGCTCGAGCTGACGCTCGAGACCGGCGATGTTGCGGCAGGTCCGCAACTTGTGAAGCTCGAGCTCGGCCCGCAACCGCAATGTCGAAACCACCGGGTTGGGTGGCACAAAGAAATTGAATGACGGCGCCGGCACCCAGCGCGCCAAGGCCTTCGACGTGATCTGGATCGCTCGCTGCGGCTGCTCCGTGGCCAGCTTGCTGAGATTGGCGACGTGGCTCGGCGTCAGGGGATCGAACTGAGTCAATGCCTGATGATCCGTCCGTGGCACCAGCGTCTGAGTGGGTTCGTTCGCCGCGCTCCCCAGTTTTTCCCGCAGCCAAGGCAGCGCGACCGGACCGTCGCCTAGGGATGCAGCCCGCAGGCCTGACACCAGCGACACCGCTCGGTGGAAGTCCCCTACCGCCAGTCGACTCGCCCGCCGACCGGCAGCGGCCAGACTCGGCTCCGCTTCCAAGGCGAGATGGAGACGACCGGTGAGCGCCGCACGCTCGCTCAGCACCTCCGCGAACGACTTCGAAGGCGGCGCCTCGGCCAAGGCTTGATCGACTGCGTCGTGGGCGGCCGCGAACCGATCCTGCCACGGATCACTACCTGCCAGCAGCTGACGCACCGCGTCGACGACCAGGGTGAGCTGAACGGGGTCGCGCAGCTCGGCCAGTTTCTTCTGCAATGGCGCCAGCGCTGGGATCCACTGATCATCCCCCACCTCGATCTGTAGGGAGCCGATCTGGTCGGTACAGGCCAGGGACGAACCCGCCAGCCCCGGGGTATCCAGGATCTCGAGGGCGGTGAGATACAGCAACCGTGCACGCGCCACCGACTCCGAGGTATCACGAGTGAACTCGGCATCGGCGTAAGCCAGCAGGCAGCGCACCAGGGCCAAAAGCGTAAATCGGGTGGTGACCCCGGTCCTGGCCGCCGCGATGCGATGCGGATCCAAGGGATCGATCAGCCAATCCTCGGTGCGTTCATACGGCGCCATACCGCCGTGCTCGGGATCGTGAAGCCCGTAGTAAATTTTGCGCTGCCCGGCCGGCATGCTGAAGTCGTAAACCGACCGGATCCAATCGAGTGCTGCGGTGTAGTGACCGCGCGACTGGAGCTCCAGCGCAAGGTGCATCGGCACCAGGAAATAGGCTTCCTCGAGATAGGCCAGATTGGAAGCCGGGCTGTCTTGATTGTCCTGGAAAACCTTCTTGACCAGCGCTCGCCGGAACTGCAGCTTGCTTTCAGACAGCCGATCCGGCACGGAGAAGGGGCCGGCCACCCGCGGTGCTGCGGTTTGGGTTTCGACCTCTACCAGCTGACCGTCTGCCAGGCGATCGAAGCGACAGCGGTAGAGCCCCGGCTGGACCGCCGTCCGTCGATAGCTGACTATGCGGTGCTGAGGATCGTCGACCGCACCAACCATCCCCGCCATGGTGTCCATGCCCTGCGCCGCGCCGAACGGTCCCGACGCTTCAGCGCCGTCATTGCGGTGGCGAAAGGTCAGCTCCGCCCCGGCAGCAGCATGCATCAAAGCCGTCGTCAACGACACACTGTCTATCGAGAACCAACGGACATACCTGGCGGCCAGCTTCCAAGGGCCATAACGCCGATCGGTCTCGTCGGCCTCCTCCGCTTTGCTGACCAAAGCGCGGACCGCCCGACGCAAGTACATTCTCAGGATGTTGCCACCCCAAGGATTCGGATCATCCTCGCTACTCAGGACCATCAGATCGTAAAGGCTGTCTCCGGCGTAGGGGCCGTCCTCAACCTGCACGGTGCGTAGATTCGCGCCGGCGGCATGACGCAACCACGAGTCCATAGTCGCGACGCTGTCGATCGTTTCAGCTGCCCCGTCGGTTTCAGAAGGCGTGATCACGCGGTAAGCGGACGTCCCCCCCTGACGGACGAAGACATAAATCTTGGCATCCCCGGGCCAGCGGAAGGCGCCATTGAAGGCTCCCGGCGCAACCTGACGCCAGCGCCCATCATTGAACGTGCCGTAAAGCCGATATTGCACCCGACCGCGGATGGTGGCCACTAGGCAGATACTGCCGTCCTCGGTCTCGATCATGGCATCGAGGCTCTGCAGGCCATACCCCTGCCCGATCAGCAGCCGCCATTCGCGATCTTCCCAATCGTTGCCGTCGCGGTTCAAGCGGCGATGGAAGACGGCACCGTACGCCAGCCGGACCGCCAGTTGAGGGCGCTGGCGTTCGTTGGTGGTCTGCTTCACCACCGCGGTGAACGAGGCAGTGTCGACGGGTAGATCGAGCTCGGTGGGATCGCCGTCCCAACTCCGACGCTCGAGGTCGTAACGCACGAACACCAGGTTTTGATGCCCAGCCTCTCGCACCCGCAAGAACAGGTAGATGAACCGCTCTTCCCCCGGCAGCTCGAAGGGGGTCGCACCCACCACGTCCACCACGTCGCCGACCCCCGGCACGGGCCGCCAGCTGCTCTGCGCATGACCGGACGCGTCTTCGGGATCGATCGTCGAGACGTAGAGCGTGCCGGTGGCCGAGCCGCGGGCGAAGAGGTAACACAGATCCGCGTAGCCGGCGGCTTGGCCGTCTTTGCCGGGCATGCGGGTGCGAGTTTGGCAAGTGGCTTCGAGCCGCAGCCGGGCAACGTCCTTGAAGTAGTCGGCGTAGCGAGCCCCGGCCTCTCGGGCTTGCTCCGGAGTCAATCGCCGGTTTCTGCGAACCTCTCGAACCAGCGAGCGGAACGCCGCCGAGCCATGGCGACGCAACGACGGAACCGCCAGGTTCTCCGGATAGAGGAACACCAGCATGGCGGTGCGCCAGGTGGAATACGAACCGATCCAACGCCAGGCTTCATCGAAGTCATCGGCGTCGAGATCGAGGTCGGGGTAGGTGTCGTTGAGCAGCCGGTTGCGCACCGAAGACAACAATCCCTGCAGGGTCTCGAGGGCCTGGGACACCCGTGTCGTGCGCGTGCAACCCTTGGTCCGCATATCGATGAGCAGCCGATCTTCGATCCACTTGGCCCGCTCGGTGTGCCCGAGGCCGGCTGAGCTGCTGACCCACACCAACGCATCGCGCAGGGCCGGCAAGGTACTCTCCTCGGTGGTCTCGACCGCTTC
>JBCCEE010000132.1:0-18048 GCA_039030415.1 Acidobacteriota bacterium | reverse complement strand
TGCTTGACGAAGCCGTGCTTGACAAAGACTCTGGGTTGGCGGATTTCGAAGCTCCTCGAGGCATCGCCCGATCACGACCCGCATACGGGGCCCGTCGGGGAGCGGTGACCGCGGAAGCCAGACGATAGCGAGGGCGGTTCTCTCACGGGCAGCCCAGCCAGACCGATACCGTCCCCAGACCGAGTGCACTCTTCCAACATCTGTCTTCCAGAAGACACCCGTCTCCCGAACGATACCGTCTCCAGACAATCAGTCCAAGTTCGGCTTGCGAAACCGCAATTCTGGGGTTCGCGCTGGCCGATGATGACGAGGAATCTAGCCAATGACGAACTTTCTGCTGGTTGCGGCCGCTCCGAACAGTGGGCCTTCGGCATTCATGCAGCTGGTTCCACTGGTGATGATCTTCCTGGTCTTCTACTTCATCATGTGGATGCCGATCCGCAAGAAGCAGAAGGCCCTCGAACAGCTGCTCGACGCGCTCAAGAAGGGCGATCGGGTCGTCACCAACGGTGGTTTCTATGGCGAAGTCGTCAAGACCGACGACACCACCGTGATCCTCAAGCTGGCCGAGAACGTCAAAGTCAAGATCGCCAAACGGGCCATCGCCGGACTCGAAGGATCTCCAGAAGACCAGGGGGTTAACTGAAATGAACCGCAGTCTCGTCTCTCGTCTCATCGTCATCCTGGTGATAGTGGGTTTGGCCGCTATCTGGGCCTACCCGCCCAAGGAACAGATCAAGCTCGGGCTGGATCTGCGAGGCGGCATGCACATGGTGCTGCAGGTCAACACCTCCGACGCCATCCGGGCGGAGACCGACAACACGATCGACGGCATTCAGCGCGACCTCGAAGAAGCCGAGATCACCAACGCGGTGGTCGAGCGCACCGGCGATTTGACCTTCGACGTCACCGGCGTGCCGCAGGATCGCGATGACTTCTTGGAGGACGAGATCCTCGACCGTTACTACGTCGGCTGGAGCATGCGGCGGATCGGCGATCGCCTGCAGTTCGAGCTGTCGGATCAGGAAGCGAAGAACATCCGCGAGCTGGCGGTCAACCAGGCGCGGGAGACGATCCGTAACCGCGTTGACGCGTTCGGCGTCGCCGAGCCGATCATCCACGAAGAGGGGCTGGGCTCGGACCGCATCGTCGTCCAGCTGCCCGGCGTCGACGACCCGGACCGGATCCGCAATCTGATCAAGAACACCGCCTTCTTGGAGTTCCGCCTGACCCAGGAGAACAGCGGCGTGTTCGCCACTGAGCAGCAGGCCCGCGACTCCATTCGCGGAGCTGATGAGAGCCTGCACGAAGTGATGGTGGAGGAGCTGCGCGACGAGAATCGCCAGAGCGTCGGCCAGCAGTATTGGGTGCTCGAGAAGCGCCGCGTGATCACCGGCCGCGACCTCAAGACGGCGCGTATCTCGAGCGGCGAGTTCAACGAGCCGAACGTGAGCTTCATCCTCACCAGCGAGGGCGGCAAGAAATTCGGTGACATCACCTCCAACAGCATCGGTCGCAACCTCGCTATCGTGCTCGACAACAACGTCATCTCGGCGCCGGTCATCCAGGCGCGCATCACCGACCAGGGTGTCATCACCGGCAACTTCACCCTGCAGGAAGTGCAGGATCTCGTGACCGTGCTGCGCTCGGGTGCGCTGCCCGCCGGCCTGACTTACCTCGAAGAGCGCACGGTGGGTCCGACCCTCGGTCTGGACTCGATCCAGAAGGGGCAGAAGGCCGGTCTCATCGGCTTCACGGCGGTGATCCTGGCGATGCTCGTGGTCTACAACCTGAGCGGCATCATCGCGGTCATGGCGCTGCTGCTCAACGTCGTGCTGGTGTTCGGCGTGCTGTCGATGTTCGGCGCGACGCTGACTCTGCCGGGCATCGCCGGAATCGTGCTGACCATCGGTATGGCAGTGGACGCCAACGTGCTGATCTTCGAACGCATTCGCGAGGAGCTGCGCTCCGGTCGAACGGTGAAGTCAGCCGTCGTTGCCGGCTTCCAGAAGGCGCTGTCCTCGATCGTCGACGCCAACGCCACCACCATGATCGCGGCGATCTTCCTCTTCATGTTCGGCACCGGTCCGATTCGCGGTTTCGCGGTGACGCTGTCCGTCGGCATCCTGGCCTCGCTGTTCACCGCGGTCTTCGTGGGCCGCTGGATGTTCGACTTCAAAACTTCCCGCCGTAGCCGGATCGACAAGCTCTCCATCTGAGCCGCGAGCAACGAGACAAGTTTCTAGGAGCAGGAAATGCAGTTTCTGACCGATAGCCGCATCGATTTCATGAAATACCGCAGGGTATTCGTTTGGGTGTCGATCCTCTTGTTGCTGGTTGCCTTGGGCGAGCTGTTCTTCTTGACCGGCCTCAACTTGGGGATCGACTTCGCCGGTGGTACTCAGCTCACGTTGCGTCTGCGCGACGCTGGCTCCGCCGAGGAGCTGCGCCGCACGTTCGAGAACGCTGGTCTGCGCGAAACCCAGATTCAGAAGTACGGGACCGGCGATTCGGAATTCCTGATCAAGACGCCGGTGGTCGGCGGCAGTGAAGAGGGCAGCGGCACGGCGATGATCGAGGCCCTCAACAACGATCTCAACAGCGACGCCGCTGGCCGTCTCGACCTCAACCAGAGAGGCGCCGAGTCGCTGGCGAGCCTGCTGTACGAAAATGATCCCGACACTCGCGTGGGCATCGACGAAGTCGCGGCCCGGCAGGAGTACCAGGCGGTCGCCGACGCGGTGCTCGAGCGTCGCAAGACCCTGACGCTCTTCACCTCCTGGGACGAGCTGTCCGACGTCGAGGGGTTGAGTGACGCCGCTCTCACCGTGCTGAAAGACAAGGCGTATCTCGGAGCCTTCCACGTGCTGCAGAACGAGAACGTTGGTCCGCAGATCGGCTCCGAGCTGCGCACCAAGGGCGTTTTGGCCGTCGTGCTGTCGTTCTTCGGCATGCTGCTCTACATCTGGTTCCGGTTCGAGCTGCGGTTCGGCATCGGCGCCCTGGTGGCGGTGATCCACGACTTCATGATCACCCTGGGGCTGTTCGCGCTGCTCAACTACGAGTTCAACCTCAGCACCATCGCCGCGTTCCTGACCCTCGTCGGTTATTCGGTGAACGACTCGGTGGTGATCTTCGATCGCGTGCGTGAGAACATGCGTCGCCACCGACGCAAGCCCCTGGTCGAAACGATCAACATTAGCCTCAACCAGACCCTGTCGCGCACCATCCTGACCTCCGGTACGACCCTGATGGTGCTGGTCAGCCTCTTCGTCCTAGGCGGTGAGGTGATCCGCGGCTTCGCCTTCGTGCTGATGATCGGCGTGGTGATCGGGACCTACTCCTCGATCTTCGTCGCCAGCCCCTTCGCCCTGGCCTGGGAGAAGTACTTCGGCCGCGACGCCAAGGCCCGCAAGCAGCAGAAGGCCGCTTCCGCCGCCTGAGGCGCAGTTACCCAGTCAGCGACTCGACGGGCGCACCTTCGGTGCGCCCGTTTTGTTAAAGCTAGATTCCGTCCCGAAAGAAAGTTTGTGAGCTGGTAGGTCGTGCTGGTGGAACGAGCACGGCCGAGGACTGTTTGAGCCCAACCCGATCCACATCGTCAATGAGCTCACATAGACGATGAGGTTGGGCGGCAGAATACTGCCGAGGCGAGCTCCACAGGCCGCGCGCAGTCCATCCAGCGCGACCGTCTATCGGTCGTTCTTGGAGGGAATCTAGCTAACCCAGCTGCGCCAAGCGCTCTTCGATCGAGGCGATGGTCGAGCGCTGGTCTTCCGCGTCGCGCCGCGTCTTCTCGACGGCTTCGGGCTTGGCGCGGGTGACGAAGTTCTCGTTGGCGAGGCGCTTTTCGAGACCGCCGAGGAAACGGCGGGCGTCTTCTAGCTGCTTGTGCAGCCGCTTGCGCTCGGCCTCGAGATCGGCCTGCCCGAGGCGGACGACGACTTCGAACGCCGGGTCCACCGCCACCGCTGCGCCCTCGGTATCCGTCTCGCCGTCGGCCGCGAACGACAGCTGATCGGCTCGCACCAGGCGGGCGATGATCGTCGCGCTGGCTTCGAGCGCCGGGCGGTGGCTCTGCGGCTGGATCTCGACGTCGATCTTGGCGCCGGGCTCGAGGCCCTGCTCGGCGCGCAGACCGCGTACCGCCGCCACCAGCCTCACCACCGTATCGACGCCGATGGCGTCCTCGGCCCAGGCTCCGCGGTCGTCAGCCTGTGGCCAGGTGGCGTGGATCAGCATGCCCTCACCCCCGAGCTCTTGCCACAGCTTCTCGGTCACGAACGGCAGGAACGGGTGGTAGAGCCTGAGGTAGGTCATGTAGGCGTGGTAGAGCACCTCGGCGGTCTCCTCGAGCTCCGAGAGCGGGGCGACCTTGATCGCTTCCAAATAGAAGTCGCACAGCTCACCCCAGAACGACTGGCGGATGATCTCCGCGGCGTCGCCGAAGCTGTAGTCGGTGAGCCGGTGGTCGATCCGCGCTACCAGCTCGCTGAGGCGCGTCAGCATCCAGCGATTTACCGGATGCTCGACGTCGCCGGGAGACAGCTCGCTGCGCGGGCGATCCGGGGCGATGCGAGACACCGTGGCGTCCACCAGCTTGGCGGCGTTCCAGATCTTGTTGATCAGCCGCTTGCCGCCCACCAGCCGCTCCTCGCCGAGCTTCAGATCCTTGCCCGGCGCGTTGCCGATCAAGAGCGCCAGCCGCATGATGTCGGCGCCGTACTCGGCGATGGTGTCGAGCGGATCGATGCAGGTAGCGGGATTCGACTTCGACATCTTCTTGCCGTTGACGTCGAGCACCAGGCCGTGCAGGTAGACCACCGAGAACGGGATCTGACCAGTGGCGTAGGTGGTCATCAGGATCATGCGGGCGACCCAGAAGAACAGGATGTCGTAGCCGGTCTCCATCACCGTCGTGGGTTGAGACCGCTGGAAGTCGGGGCTGCGGCGCAGCAGTTCGGCCAGGCTGATCGTGGGATCGGCGGCGAGCTCCTGGTCCACCAGGGTCGACCAGGTCCACAGCGCTGAAGAGAACCAGGTGTCGAGGGTGTCCGGGTCGCGCACCCAGCCGTCGCCCTCGGGCGGCCGGTTGCCGACGTAGACGTCCTCATCGCCGCGGTACCACACCGGGATCTGGTGCCCCCACCAGATCTGGCGCGAGATACACCAGTCGCGCAGGTTGTCGATCCAGTGGAAGTAGGTCTTCTCCTGGTGCTCTGGCAAGATCCGAATGTCGCCGCTGGCGACCACCTCCCGCAGCACCTGCTTGAGGCTCAGGCGTCGTCCGCGCCACGGCACCGTCGGCTGGTCGACGGCGATGAACCACTGCTCCTTGGGCAGTGGCTCGATCGGCTGCTTGGAGCGATAGCACAGCGAGGTCGACTGCACGTAATCCTCGGTCTTGGCGAGCAGCCCGGCCTCGTCGAGCGCCGCCACGAACGCCGCGCGACACTCCTCGACGGTCATGCCGGCGTAGGTCTCGCCCGCCGCCTCGGTCATGCGGCCGTCCTCGCCGATCACCTGCACCATCGGCAGATCGTGGCGCTGGGCGATATCGAAGTCGACATGGCTGTGAGCCGGCGTGACGCCGAGGGCGCCGGTACCGGTCTCGGGGTCGACGCTGGTGTCGGCCACCACGCGAATGTTGATCGTCGGGCCCTTGGGCCACGGCACCTCGTAGGTCTCGCCGATGTGCTCCTGCCAGCGCTCGTCGTCGGGGTGCACCGCCACCGCGGTATCGCCGAGCTTGGTCTCCGGCCGGCTGGTGGCGACCAGGAACGGCCCGTAGCGCAGCGTGTAGAACTTGGCCTGGCGATCTTCGTGGTAGATCTCGTCGTCCGACACCGTGGTCTGCAGGTGGGGATCCCAGTTGACGATGCGCGGTCCTCGGTAGATCAAGCCGTCGCGGAACATGCGCGCGAACACGCCGTTGACGCAGCGGTTGAGCTGCGGATCCATGGTGTAGCGCTCGCGCGACCAGTCACAGCTCGAGCCCATGGCTCGGATCTGCTGGCGGATACGGTCTTGTGAGCCCTCGACGAAGCGGGCGATGCGCTGCACCAGCTCCTCGCGGCCGAGCTCGCTGCGCGGATCCGCCATGCCCGCCTTTTGCAAGTCGCGAATCACCACGTTCTCGGTAGCGATCGCCGCGTGATCCGTGCCGGGCACCCACAGCGCTTCGTCGCCGCACATGCGGCGCCAGCGAATCATCAGGTCTTCCAGAGCCAGCATGACGGCATGGCCGGTATGTAGCGTGCCGGTGGCGTTGGGTGGCGGCATCGAGATGACGAACGCGGGTTTGTCCGAGTCGCGATCGGCCTGGAAGGCACCGGACTCCTCCCAACGGCGATAGATATCGTTCTCGTATTTCGCGGGCTCGAAGTACTGATCGAGGGCCATAATGCAATCTCTTTGGCCGCTGGACAGCGGCTGGGCTCAACGGGAGCGAGGCGGGTCTCAGGCCAGCGCCGACCCGAGTGCAGCTCCGTCAGTGGAATGTGGTGAGGGGCGACGGTCACACCAGCCGTCGCGGTCGGCGCTCAGGGTACTATGCTGTGAGAGGCCTCGCAAGCCGCCTGCCGGGTATCGAAGTTGAGGGGGCCGGCAGCGGCGGGCTTACCCGGTTGCGATCCACCGCCCGGGTTCGTCTTGGGATCTTGGAAGCACAGGCGGTTGCGTCCCGCGTCCTTGGCGGCGTAGAGCGCGCGGTCGGCGGCTTCCAGGATCTGCCGCGCGCTGCAGGCTTGGCCGTGGGCCACCCAAGCGGCGCCAAAGCTCGAGGTGACCGGAAGCGGTCCCGACGTGGTGTCGATCGGCTGGGTCGCGATGAGCTCCCGGAAGCGGTCGCCGACGGTCTCCACCTGGGACAGCTGACACCCCGGCAGCAAGAGCAGAAACTCCTCGCCCCCCAGGCGCCCCAGCGAATCGTAACGTCGCCCGCGGCGCTCGAGGCGGCGTACGACCTCGCGCAGCACCTCGTCGCCAACGAAGTGGCCGTGGCTGTCGTTGATGCGCTTGAAGTGATCGAGATCCGCGATCAGCACGCCCAATCCACCGGGCTTGTTGCTGCGAGACGCTCGCGCCAGCTCCTGCTCGAGCGTCTCGAGGATCGAGCGGCGGTTCCAGACGCCCGTGAGGTCGTCGCGGGTGGCATGCTCGCGCAGCGCCTCGCGCGCCGCGATCAGCTCCTGCTGCAGGCGCAGGATACGCTGTCCGGCACGCAGCCTGGCCTCGAGCTCGTGGGGCTCGAAGGGCTTGCTCAGGAAGTCGTCCGCGCCGGCGTTCATCGCTTCGACCAGGCTGTCGGTCTCGTTGCGGGCCGTGAGCAGAATGATGTAGACGTAGGGGGCGCCCTTCAACGCCCGCACTTTGCGGCATACCGAAACGCCATCGGTACCGGGCATCTGCCAGTCGAGGATCGCTAGGCCCGGGGCATCGGGATCTTCCAGCTGGCGCCAGGCCTGCTCACCATCGGCGACGGCGATCACGTCGTACCCCCACTTGCCCAGCAGGCGCTCGAGACGGAGCCGCGAGACCGGTTCGTCTTCGGCGATCAGGATGCGCACAGCGCGGTGCCCTTCTCGAGATCGAGGCGGAAACCGGCCAGGGCCTGCTCGAGATCCGCAAGGTCACAGTCGAGCTGGGTCAGACTCAGGGTCACTTCACCCAGCTCGCCGTCGGCGGTCTTCATCAGCTGGCGAGCCGTCTCTTCGACGCGATAGCCGCTGACGTTGGTGGCGGCGCCCGCCAAGCGATGCGCCAGCCGGCGTACGGTATCGCTGTCGTCGGCCGCCGCCGCGTCATAGAGCTCGGACTTCAGGGTCGAGGTCTGCTCCAGAAAGAGGTCGACGATCTCGAGCGTAAACTCCGGGTCATTGTCGCAGCGGGCGAGCGTCTTGGCGCAGTCCAGCACCGCGGTCTTGTGATTCAACAGGGAGAGATGGCGCACCGTCGCGGGTTGTGATTCGAAAACGGCTGGACGTCCCGCGTCGGCTGCCGCCTGCAGCGAGCGGCCCTTGGCACCCAGGGCTTGGATCAGCCCGAACAGCTTCTCGCGGTCGAGCGGCTTGGTCAGATAGGCGTCCATGCCAGCCTGGAGGCACGTCTCACGGTCCCCTTTGCGAGCGCTGGCGGTGAGCGCGACGATCGGCGTGTGACGCCCGGTCGAGCTTTCGAGCAGCCGGATCTTGCGGGTGGTCTCGAGGCCGTCGAGTTTGGGCAGCTGAACGTCCATCAGCACCAGGTCGAAGCGATCGCGCTGGAACGCCTCGAGCGCTTCGCGACCGTCGTTGGTCATCACCGTGCTGTGATCCTGCTGCGCCAGCAGGCGGTGCATCAGCTTCTGACTCAGCGGGCTGTCTTCCGCCACCAGAATGTGCATCGGCTGAGGCCGCTGCGCTCCGGCTTCGGCTTCCGCGTCGTGGCCGACGCTCGGAACGTCTTCAGCCTCGACCCGTCCGAAGCGCGCCGTGAAGTGGAAGGTCGAGCCCTGGCCCGGCTGGCTGTCGACCCAGATCTCGCCTCCCATGAGCTCGACGAGCTTCTTGCAGATCGATAGCCCGAGGCCGGTGCCGCGGCTGGGAGCCGGCGTGCCGTCGACCTGGGTGAAGGCGTCGAAGATCTGCTCGTGCTCCTCGAGCGGAATGCCGCAGCCGGTGTCGTTTACCGCAAAGCGGAGCGAAACGGTCTCCTGGCGGTCGTCGTTGCGACGCCTATCGGAGCTTTCGAGCGCGCTCACCTCGAGCGTGATCTCGCCGGCGGCAGTGAACTTGATGGCATTGCCCACCAGGTTCACGATCACCTGCCGCAGCCGGCCGGGGTCGCCGCTGAAGTGGCTCGGCAGGTCCTCCGCGACCCGGCTGTGGATCTTCAGATCCTTCATCTCAGCCTGTTCCGCCAGGCCGCGCAGGGAGTTGTCGAGGGTTTCACGCAGCTCGAACGGCACGGTGTCCAGGTCGAGCTTGTCGGCCTCGATCTTCGAGCAGTCGAGGATGTCGTTGACCAGGCCGAGCTGCGACTCCGCGGACAGCGCCACGGTACGCAGCATCTCCTCTTGGTCGGCATCGAGCTCGGTTTCGAGCGCCAGCTGGGTCATGCCGAGCACGACGTTCATCGGCGTGCGCAGCTCGTGGCTGATGTTGGCGACGAACGCCGACTTCGACCGCGAAGACGCTTCGGCGCGGTCCTTGGCCTGCTCGAGCTCGGTGATCAGCCGTTCCCGAGCCAGCGTGGTGGCGGCCTGGGAGGCGAGCGATTCGACCAGGCGCTGATCTTCGAGCGTAAAGGCTACGACCTCGCCGTCGTAGCCTTGGGCGTTGATCAGCTGGAGCACGCCGATGACTTCGTCCAGGTAGTCCATCATCGGGACGGTCAGGAACGAGCGCGATCGGTAGCCGGTTTGCTTGTCGAATTCCCGCGTGCCGGCGAAGTCGAGCTCGCGCTCGTCGTAGACGTCGGGAATGTTCACCGTCTCACCCGAGAGGGCGGCGCGCGCCGCCACCCGCCGTTCGTTGGGCTGGCCCGCGTCATCGAACAGCGGCAGCGCCGGCAGGGAGATCTGCTGGCCGCTGGTGCCGCCCAGATGCAGGCCGAGAGAGTCGGTCATCATGATCTCGAACTCCAGCCGGTTCCCGGTGCGACTGTAGAGCGTGCCGCCGTCGGCTTGGGTGAGGGCCTTGGCTGCGTCGACGATAAGCTCCATCAGCCGATCGGGATCCTTCTCGGTCGACAGCGCCCGGCCAACCGAAGTCAACAGCTCGATCGCCGCCAGCGGTCCGCTGACTTCCCGCCCCAAAGCTCGGGGGCGTGGCCCCGGAGGCGGAGCGCTCATCGGGTGGCGTCCCCGAGTGCGCAGCGCCGCCGGAGGCGAGCGCCGCCTTTCGGAGGCCTCAGCCGCCCAACGCTAGCCGGAATGATCCGTCTCATCCCTTCAGCGTCGCAGCCGAAGATTACGGTGAAGATTAAGAAGAATAGAGCGGTTTTAGCTCATTCAGTTGGGCCGTGGACGAAACACGGACCGACCGCCGAACCGGCCTGCAGCTCGTTGACCAGAGTTACCGAGCGGCCTGCCAACGCCTCGAGCTCATGGTGGTCGCGGCGTAGCCAGCTCAGGACCTCCGGATCCGAGCTGCCGACCTCGATCTCGCCCGCCGGTCGCCGGCGTAGCTCCTCGACCAGATCACTGGCCCAGGCGGTGGCATCGACGCCTGCGCCGGCCTGCGGTCGAGGGCCGCTGGCGCGGGCGGCGGTCCAGGCGCCCAGCTTCTCGAAGGCGTAGGGACAGACCGGGCTGAAGCCGTCGGCGAGCCTTGCGATCACCGCCGAGGCGGTAGCGCGAATCGAGTCGAGGTCGTAGCCGCGACGATTGCGTCCGGCCGCGATGGTGGCATAGCGCGCGAGCTCGTCGACCACGGGCGGCAGCAGGTGCCCGGCGTCAGCCAGGCGCAGCTCCTCGTAGGCGCGGCGAGCCGCCCGCGAGGCGGCGGTGGCGCGATCGAGGATCCAGGCGTCCGCGAAGCGCGTGGCGCCGCCCTCGGTGGCGTCGCGCGTGAGGTGGAACAGACCGGTGACCTTGGAGCTCAGGCGACGTACCGTGCGACGGGCCCGCCTGAGATGCGACTCGGCCGCCGTCGCCAGATTCATCGTACCGCCGTGCAGCGACAGCAGGTAGCCGAGCCGCAGCGCATCGGCTCCGAAGCGCCGGATGAGGGCCGCCGGCTCGATCGCGTTGCTGAGGCCGGGACGCATCGGTCGCCGCACCCAGCGCACCACGAAACGCTCCTCGTCGTAGAAGCGCTTGGCGCCTTCCAGGCTGGCTTCGTCGCGGTCCGGGCGGTCTTCCAGCACCCGCTCGAGAAACTCTAGCCGGCCGTGCACGCGAATGTGGCGGAACGCTGGCCGGCCGGTCAAAACCAGCGAAACCAGCTGGCAAGGCAGCACCCAGCGCGCCAGGCGCTCACTGTCGGTGTAGAGCTCGTCGATCGGCTCGGGCTCGGGGTCGTTGGGCCAGCCGACCGCATCCAGGGTCGAGGCGACGAGAGAGAACCACACGCTGAGCACCTCGTCGTCCGAGCCCGGCAGAGAGTGCCCCCACCAATACTGGCGCGAGATGCACCAGGGCTCGGGATCGCTCAGCAGCTCGAGCGTGCGCCGACGCCAGACTTCGTCGGAAAAACGCACCGTGCCGTTCTCGATCGCCAACCGCAGGCGTGCCGCCGCTTTGTCGAAGTGCACGAAGACCTGCTGCGACATGCCGAGATTGACCAGGGTGCCCGAGCCGCGAGCGCGAAACGCCTCGACGTCGAAGCGGCCGGTGGTGCGCTCGATGCGGTCGCCCAGGTGCTCGCACACCCGGCGACGCGCCTCCTCACGCACCAGCGGCGCTTCGCCGGGCAGCAAGAAGCGACCGTGGGGGTCGATCGTCACTCGTCGGGCGTCGAGTCCGCGGGCGTTGGCCAGCGCTTCGTCGGCACGGTCGTGGGCCGGCACCAGGAAGCGCGCGTCGCTCGACAGCCTCGGGAACGCCAGCACCGGCAGCGGCTGGCGATCGAACGGATCGTCGACGTGCCGGCCGTCGAGGTGGCCGTAGGGACCGTCGGCGAGCACCGCGATCGCCACCGCTCCCGGCAGCAGCTCGGGAAAATGGCTGTCGACTTCGAGCGTCTCGTCTACATCGCCTTGGACGGTAAAGCGAAGGGTGAAGCGCTCGTGCACTTCGACCGTGGTGCGGATCACGTCCGGTGAAACCAGCACGGTCTGGGTGGTGGGATCGTAATAGGTCAGGCGCTTCTCGCGGGTGACGAGGCCGGCGTCCTCGAGGGCGAAGTAGAGCCGGCGCGCGGCGCGCATGCCGTCGTGGCTCATCGGGTCGATCCAGGCGTCGGGATCGAAGCCGGCCCCGAGCTGGTGCAGCTGATCGCGAATCGCCGCGTCGTTGCTGCGGTGCACGTCAGCACAGCGCTCGACGAACCGCGGGCGTCCGATCTCGTCGCGATCGAAAGGCAGCGAGCCCTCGACCGCCAGCTGCAGGGACAGGCCGCCGGGATCGGAGCCGACCAGGCGGCGCGGTTGCCGGCCGGCGGTGAGCTCGAGGGAGCGGGCGCGGACGTCCATCAAGAGCGCTGAGAGCAGCGACGACAGATCGGGCCGGCCGGCGGCCGATATCGGTGCGGCGGCGAGGGTCTTGCCGGTGCCGCGGAACCGGCCGGCGCGCTCCCAGCGCACCCGCAGCGCCGGCTCGTCGGCTCCCGGCACGAAGGCGGGGGCCACCGTGGCGCGCTCTTCGTCGCCACTGTCCTCACGCTGCTTGCGTCCCGAGCGGGCGCCGTGCCAGTCGCTGGCGATCAGCTCGTCGATGATGCGACGGCCGCGATGGCCGATCAGCGGATGGAGCTCGGTGGCGGCGATGTCGGCCAGCTGGTCGGCGGCGGCGGCGGTGGTGATCATCTGACTGCGGGCGTGCTTGAGCACCCGCAGGGTATCGGGGTAGACGCGCTCCGCCGCCAGCTGCACGTCGTGCGCCAGGTAGCCCTGCCACTCGTCGGCGCAGTTGGTGATCCCCATGCGGTTGCACAGGTAGTCGGGCACGTAGGCGATGCCGCGCTGACGCAGGCGCTCGGCGTCGGCGTCTTCGCCCAAGATGTTGTTGGCCGCGCCGCAGATCAGCCGCGCCTTCAGCCGTGGAATGGTGCGGGCGTTGACCTGGGCGCCGATGGCGCACGGTGCGAAGATGTCCGAGTCGAGGTCGAAGATCTCTTCGGAGCCGACGATCTCGACCCGTGGCCTGGCACGCTGCAGGGCCTCTAGAGCCGGCTGGTTGATGTCGGTCACCCAAATCCGAGCGCCAGCATCGTCGAGCAGCGCCACCAGCGGTCCGCCGACGTTGCCGACGCCTTGCACCGCCACTTTGACGCCGGTCAGATCGTCGTCGCCGGTGATGAAGCGCCAGGCCGCCTGGATCGCCACGAACACGCCGCGGGCGGTGGCCTCGGAGGGGTTACCGCTGCCGCCGAGCGCGCTGCCGATGCAGGTGGTGAAGCGGTTCTGGCCGAGGATGGCGTTCATGTCGGTGGTCTTGGTGCCGACGTCTTCCGCGGTGTAGTAAATGCCGCCGAGGCTGGCGACGAAGCGGCCGTAGGCCCGGAACAGCTCGAGCCGCTGGGGCGTGCTCTCGGTCAGATACTCGGGCGTGCGCAGCGGCTCGGTGGCGGCGACGATGCCCTTGCCGCCGCCCCACCACAGGCCGGCGAGAGCGTTCTTGCGGGTCATGCCTTGCGCCAGCCTGAGGCCGTCGACCAGCACGTCGGCCATGTTGTCGTAGGGCTTGAAGCGCAGACCGCCTTGGCCCAGACCACGCCGGGTGTCGTGGACGGCTGCGAAGAACAGCGTCGGGATACCCTCCTCGCGACCGATGAAGATGCCCTCGTGATCGGCGAAATCCTGGGAGAGCTCGAAGAAAGCGCGCACCGGCGCCAGCAGCTTGGGGTGAGAGAGGGTGATCTCACCGTTCTCCGAGACCACGAAGGCGCGGGTCACCCCGGCCTCGGCGAGTTGATCGTGGAAGGCTTCGATGCTCGTACCGCGGACCTGGCGTGCGAGCTCGCGCCGCCGGGCGTCGATCTTGTGGCTGGACATAGCGCTCCTTCAGCAGTCGGCAAACGGACCCGCGAGTCTACCTGAACCCGCGCCGCGTGGACGCTCGAGGCGCCAGACGTTCGCGACTCGCCGGGTCGCTCCGACGGGTGAGGTCAGATGCTGTTCAGCCGCCCGCCGTCGACGGGCAGGCTGACGCCGCGCAGGTAGGAGGCCTGGGGCGAGGCGAGGAAGGCGATCACCGCTCCGAGCTCGTCCGGGCTCGCTACCCGCCGCTCGGGGATGGTGCTCTCCCAGGTCGCCTGGATGGCCTCGGCGGTGGTGCCGGCCTGCTCGGCGAGCTGCTGCTGGAGCGACTTCAGCCGGTCGGTGGCGGTGAGGCCGGGCAGCAGGTTGTTGATGGTGACCCCCGGCGGCAGCTCGCGCGACAGGGTCTTGGCCCAGGAGGCGACGGCGCCGCGGGTGGTGTTGCTGACCCCCAGGCCGGGAATCGGTTCGCGCACCGAGGTCGAGATGATATTGATGATGCGGCCGTAGGCGGCGCGGCGCATGCCGTCGAGCGTGAGCTGAACCAGCAGGTGATTGACCAGCAGATGGCGGCCGAAGGCGCCCAGGAACTGCTCCTCGGTGGCCTCGAGAATCGGCCCCGGCGCCGGTCCGCCGGAGTTGTTGACCAGCACGTGCACCGGTCCCTCGCGCTGGATCAAGCCTTCCACCGCCGCCTTCAGGCGCGGCCGGTCGTCGTGATCCGCGACCACGAAGCGAGCTCGCGGCGAGCCGGCGCGCTCGAGCTCCGGCATCAGGCTCTTGAGAGCGTTGTGCGACCGCGCCAGGGCGGTGACATCAGCTCCGAGTCCGGCGAGGGCGATTGCCGCCGCTCGCCCGATGCCGGCGCTCGCTCCACAGACCAGCGCGTGGCGTGAGGCCAGCGCTTTGGCTTCCGTCAGGGTTGGCGTCGCCGCGGTCGAATCGTTGAGGTGGTTCATTGTCATGTCATGGCATCCTCATCCAGATCGTGGGTCACGTCGGATCACATTCCAACGTTTTCCGCTGTGGCAAAGCGTATGGTAAATCAGCTAGGCTCTGCCAATCCGTTAGGCTCACGTGGTCCTATGAAGGGCCCTCGCGGTCGGCCCTCACGACGTCACCGGCCGCACAACGTCAGAAAGCATACAGGCTTCAAAGAAATCGCGTTGGAAGCATACCCCGCTGGTCGCCGGAAGGGTTCCGAGCACCCCGGGAAGGGAGACGGGTGATGAGTCCTGCACTCGAAGACAAGCAGCTCCTGATCGACCGGTTCGTCGAGCACACGCTGGAGCTGGCGGACGACACTCAGCCCTCGGGGCTCGAGGCGTTCGTCAGACACTGCTGCGAGGATCTCACGCCCGAGGATCTGGGGCACGCCGAAGGCGAAGCGCTGCCCGGAGCCATGCTCGAGCTGCTGGCTCTGGGCGCCCAGCGCGAGGTCGGCAAGCTGCGCTTGCGGATCACCAATCCCGAATTCGGGCGCGATGATCGCACCGTGATCCAGGTGGTCAGCGACGACATGCCGTTTCTGGTGGACTCGACCATCGGCGAGCTCAATCGCCGCGACCTCACCGTCCACATGGCGATGCATCCGCAGATCTCCGCACGTCGTGACGCCTCGGGAGCCCTCGTCGACATCGTGCGACGGGGCATCGAAGGCGAGGACATCATCAACGAGTCCTACATGCACTTCGAGGTCGATCGCCTGACCGCACCCAGCGTCCTGGTCGATCTCGAGACCGCCCTGCGACGGGTGCTGAGCGACGTCGAGGCCGCGGTCGAGGACTGGCAGCCGATGCGCGGCGTCGCGGAGCGGGTGCTGCAGCAGCTCGAGGCGTCGTCGCAGACCGCCAGCGACGACGCCGGCGAGGTGCTGGACTTCCTGCGCTGGGTCTACGACGATCATTTCACCTTCCTGGGCTATGTCGAGTATCAGCTGGTGATCGAAGGCGACGGTGAGTTTCTGCGGCCGCTGCCGCAAACCGGCCTCGGCCTGCTGCGTCGCCTGTCGCTGGGCGAGCGCGTGGTCTCGGACAAGCCGTTGACCTCCGAGGCGATGAGCTCACTGCACGGCGAGGGGTTGGTGAGGATCTCCAAGACCAACTCCAAAGCGACGGTGCACCGCAACGTCCACATGGATTTGATCGCGATCAAGCAGTTCGACGACCGCGGCGAGCTGAGCGGCGAGCATCGCTTCCTGGGGCTGTTCACCTCGATGGCCTACAGCATCGCGGTGGGCGAGATTCCGCTGGTGCGCCGCAAGGTGGCGCGGGTGATCAACCGCACCCGCTTCCCGCCGGTGAGCCACAGCGCCAAGGCGCTGCGTCACATCGTCGAGAACTATCCACGCGACGAGCTGTTCCAGATTTCCGAAGACGACCTCTATCGGTTTGCGCTGCGCATCCTGGGCCTTCAGCTGCGACCGCGGCTGGCCCTCCTGGTGCGGCGCGACGGCGAGGGGCGTTTCGTCTCCTGCATGGTCTACGTGCCGCGAGAGCTTCATTCCACGCACCTGCGGATGACGATTCAGGAGATCCTGGAGCGCGAATTCTCAGGCCAAGTCTCGGCCTTCAACACCCGCATGTCGGATCGCCCGCTGGCCCAGCTGCACTTCGTGGTCCGCACCCAGCCAAACGCCGGCGAGGTCAACGTGGCGGCGATCGAAGCCGAGCTTTCCGAAGCGGCGCGGTCGTGGAGCGATCGTCTCAAGCAGGAGCTGGGCGGTGCCAGCGGTCAGGAGACCGGCCTGCAGACCTGGCGACGCTACGGCAAAGCCTTCCCGAGCTCCTATCAAGAGCAGTGCACCGCCGAGGAAGCGGCGCAGGACATCCCGATCATCGATCAGGTGCTCGAGCACGGCAAGCTGGGTATGCGTCTCTACCGGCGTCAGGGCGCGGTCATCTCACGCTTCCACCTGCGCACCTTCGAATGGGCGCTTCCGGCGCCGCTGTCGAGCCTGATGCCGATGCTCGAGAACATGGGGCTGATGGTCAATTCGGAGATGCCCTTCGAGGTGCGCCCGGACGGGGCCGCCAACCCGGTGTGGGTGCGCGACTTCGAGCTGGTCGCCGACGACGTCGACGTCGATCCGGAAGACGCCCAGGTGCGTTTCGAGGACGCTTTCTCGCGCGTGTGGACTGGCGAGATCGAGAACGACGGCTTCAACCGCCTCGTGCTGCGCGCTGGCCTGAGCTGGCGCCAGGTGGTGGTGCTGCGCACCTACTATCGCTACCTCAGGCAGATCGGCTTCAACTACAGCCAGCTCTATGTGGCGCAGACCCTGGCCAAGCATCCCGAGATCGCGCGGCTGCTGATCGAGCTGTTCGAGACCGTCTTCGATCCGCGCCAGCCCGATGACGCCGGCGAAGGAGAGAGCCGCCTTTCACCAGACGGCACGCCGGTGGACCATGAGGTCGTCCAGCGCATTCACCGCGCGCTCGATGGCGTCTCCAGTCTCGATGAAGATCGCATCCTGTGGCGCTTCCTCAACCTCATGCAGTCGACTCTGCGCACCAACTACTTTCAGACCCAGGACGACGGCACCCCCAAACCCTACCTGTCTCTCAAGCTGTACGGGCAGCGCGTGCGCGACCTGCCGCCGCCGCGGCCGATGTACGAGATCTTCGTCTGCTCGCCCCAGGTCGAAGCCGTCCACCTGCGTGGCGGCCCGGTAGCGCGCGGCGGCATTCGCTGGTCCGACCGTCGCGAGGACTTCCGCACCGAGATCCTCGGCCTGGTGAAGTCTCAGATGGTCAAGAACGCGGTGATCGTACCGGTGGGGGCCAAAGGCGGCTTCATCGTCAAACAGCCGCCGCCGCTGGAAGACCGTGAAGAGGTGCTGGAAGAGGGCATCCGCTGCTACCAGACGATGATCACCGCGATGCTCGAGCTGACCGACAACCGCCAGGGCGACGCCGTCATACCGCCGCGTGACGTGGTGCGACTCGACGGTGATGATCCCTACCTGGTGGTCGCCGCCGACAAGGGCACCGCCAGCTTCTCCGACATCGCCAACCGCATTTCTCAGGCGCACGACTTTTGGCTCGGCGACGCCTTCGCGTCCGGTGGCTCAGTGGGCTACGACCACAAGAAGATGGGTATCACCGCGCGCGGTGCTTGGGAGTCGGTCAAGCGTCACTTCCGCGAGCTCGGGCGCGACATCCAGCGCCAGCCGTTCACCGCCGCTGGCGTCGGGGACATGGGCGGCGACGTGTTCGGCAACGGTATGCTGCTGTCCGAGCACACCCGCCTGGTGGCCGCCTTCAATCACCTGCACATTTTCCTCGACCCCGATCCCGATCCGGCGGTGTCCTACGCCGAGCGCCGGCGTCTCTTCGAGTGGACCGAGACATCGATCGCAATCGTGTTCAGATCCATGAAGTCGACCTTCTCGAGGACGGGTATGCGAAGCGTCCGGCCGCCCTTGAG
>JBCCEE010000131.1:0-18109 GCA_039030415.1 Acidobacteriota bacterium | reverse complement strand
TCGAGCGTGTGCGGCATGCCCTGAGGCAGCTCGCTGAAGGTCTGTGCTCGCTCCACCGAGCCGGCAAGCTGCACTGTGATATCAAGCCCTCGAATCTTCGCGTCACGGCAGAAGGCCGCTTGGTGCTGTTGGATTTTGGGCTGGTGCACGACCTCGCCGGCCAGATGTTCCATACGATGGTCGGCGAAGTCCGAGGCACACCGGCCTACATGTCTCCGGAGCAAGCGTTGGGACGTGACGTCTCGGAAGCCAGTGACTGGTATGCCGTGGGGGGCGTCCTCTACGAAGCGCTCACCGGCGAGCTGCCGTTTCAGGGATCGGTGCTCGAGGTTCTCAAGGCGAAGCAGCGCGACGATGGACCCTCTCCGCGTCGACGTGTGCCCTACCTGCCCGATGACCTGGCTGAATTGTCTCAGAGGCTCTTGCGGCGAGACTCAGCGGCCCGGCCCAAGGGCAAGGAGATTCTCGAGCTGCTCGGCGGCGGCTGGACGGGCCTGCCCGAGCTCACCACGACACGCGACAGTCGGCTCTTCGTGGGGCGTGAGCTACAGCTGGCAGCCTTGGACGAGGCATTCGAGCTGCCTTTCACCGGCCAGGCGGTGTCAGTCTTCGTCAGAGGGGCCTCGGGCATGGGGAAGACGGCGCTCGTCGGGCGCTTTCTCGATCAGGCGAGACGCAAGCATCCGAAGCTGGTGGTCTTGGCCGGGCGCTGCTACGAGCGTGAGTCGGTGCCGTACAAGGGGCTCGACGCCCTGATCGACGCTCTGAGCCGCTACCTCAAGCACCTTGCTTTCGACGAAGCGACCGCACTGGTGCCGCCGCAAGCCGAGGCTTTGACGCGACTGTTTCCAGCCCTTCGGCGGGTCGAAGCGGTGGCCGAGTCGATCTCTCGCAGTCCGTCGACCTTCGAGGCGAGTGATCAGGTCAGCCAGGTGCGGAGCGCGCTGCGCGAACTGCTGGAGCGCGTCGCGCAGCGCGTTCCGTTGATTCTGTTCATTGACGACCTGCAGTGGGGAGATCGTGAGAGCGCCGAGCTGTTGGCAGATCTGCTCTCCGGCTCCAATCCGCCGCCGCTGATGCTCATCGGATGCTACCGAGAGGGGCTCGGCGAGCACGAGCCCTTGCTCGCCAGCTTGCTGACTCGAAGCTTCGGGCAGCGAGCCCAGGCGCGTGAGATCCAGGTGCAGGAGCTGTGGTTCTCAGAAGCTTGCGAGCTGGCGCTGAAGCTACTTGGGGAGCGCCGCTCGCCGGCGTTGGCGCTGGCCCGTGCCATCGCTCGTGAATCCAAGGGGAGTCCCTTCTTCATCGACGAGATGGTGCGGTACGCGACTTCAGAGCTCGACTCGAGCCCAGGGGTAGGAGGCGCGAGCGTCCTCGCTGCTCCTCTCGAAACGTCACCCAGTGGACTGAGTCTCGAGAGCTTGATCCGGGCGCGCCTGGCCCGGCTATCGACGGGTGCCCGGCGACTTCTCGAGCTGTTGGCGGTGGCCGGGCGTCCGGTGGCTTTCGACGTTGCGGTACGCGCTGCCGAGCTCGAGCGCGATACCCAGACGGTGCTCAAGAGTCTGCTGTCAGGAAGTCTGGTCCGGATGATCGACTCGCCGCAGCGGGAGCTCGAGACCCATCATGATCGCATCCGTGAGGCGATCCTCGCGGAGCTTGACGAGGCCCGGCGGGCAGGGCTGCACGGACGGTTGGCTGCGGTGCTCGAGGAGTCTCAGCGGGCCGATCCCGAAACCCTGGCGCTGCACTTCTACATGGCTGGAGACAGCCGCCGCGCGACTGAGCTGGCGAAGTTGGCGGCTGACAATGCTCTCGGGGAGCTCGCCTTCGATCGCGCGGCTCGTCTGCTCCAACTGGCGCTCGATTTGGAGCCTGAGAGCAAAGCGAGGTGCGGTCTGCTGGTCGATCTCGGTTTCGCCCTGGTCAATGCCGGGCGTCGGCCGCAGGCTGGCGACGCCTACCTCGAGGCTGCTGATGCGAGCTCGGGTGCCCAAGCCTTGGAGCTGCGGCGTCGGGCATGCCAGCAGCAGTTCTTTGGCGGAGACTTCGAGGGCTGCAGGCGCTCGTTGCAAGCCATACTGACCTCGGTGAACGTCGCTATGCCGGCGGGAAGGGCCCGCACGCTGGCCTCTCTCGGCTGGTGCCGGCTTCATCTTCGCCTGCTGGGGTTTCGACGCTTGCTGCGGGGGGGTGCCCGACTTCACCTCGAGGCGATGTCTCACGTGCCGTCTCCGGCGCAAGCCTGGCGCTTGGACGTGCTGTGGTCGGCGTTCGTCGTATGTCTGAGAAATCCGCTGCGGGCACTGGATTTCCTGGCCCGCTATCAAAAGCTGGCGTTAGAGGTAGGCCAGCCGATACATCGGCTCCATGCGGTTGCCCTGGAGGTGAGCCTCTCAGCCTCTCGTGGCGTCCGTGCCGCGCCACGCACCACCCGCCTTCTCCGCACTATGAACAGCCTTGCAGAACAGATTGGAGACGCGAGCGCGCTGGCCGAAGCGAGCTATGCGTCAGGCCTTGCGGCTCTGCTCGAGAGCCGGCTGCAGGACGCTAGCGATCTGTTCGAGAAATCTGAGGATCTCTGGCGTCAGAGCTCGACGGACTTTTTTTGGGGAGCAAGTCAGGCCCGGGCCGAGCGCCTTCAAACGCTGATTCTGCGCGGACGGCTTCGTGCCGTCATCGAGCACCTGCCGAAAATGCTGCGCGATGTCGCAGCGAAGGGCAATCTCTATGACGAGACGGACCTGCGCAGCCGGGCGGCGTGGGTGGTACGCCTGGCCGCTGATCAGCCGCGAGAAGCGATGAAGGAGATCCACAAAGCTCAAGCGCTCCTGGAGCGCCAGATGGACAGCAAGCTTTGGGACTACTCAGGGTTTCATCTGCTGCATTTTCAGCACTTACTGGGTCGTGTCGAGATCCTGATCTATCGCGGGCGCGACCTGGAGGCGGCGCGGGTTCTAGAGGACTCCTGGCGACGTCTGAGGCGTTCGATCTTCTTTCGAGCTCAGATTCTGCGCACCGAGGCTCTCGGTTTACGGGGGCGCGTCGCGGTGGCGGCGGCCGCTGCGCTGGGTCGGGAATCGAGAGCGACACGAGCCCTATTGCGTCGGGCCCAGCGCAGCTCGAATCGCCTGCGGTCCGAACAGCTGATGTGGGCCGACGCCATGGCGAGCCTGATCGATGCCGGCCGACGGTCCATCGAGGGCAGGCCGTCAGAAGTCATCGACAAGCTCGCCAAGGCGGCGGCTGGCTTTGAGACGGCCAGATTCGAGCTCAGCGCAGCCGCCTGCAGATATCGACGCGGTCAGCTCGATCCCGCGGCGTATCGTGGCGAGCTCGATCTTGCCCGTGCTTGGATGGCTGGCGAAGGAGTCGCTCGCCCGTCTCGCATGATGGCGGTCCTGGCACCGGGTCTGTGGAGCCCTCGATCCGAGGGCGCCCGCTAGGGGGACGGGCCTCGCGGGACGGAGTTTTGAAGGCTGTGGCGTTGAGTCAGCGAATGCTAGAATTCGTGCGCTTCACCGACTGTTCCAATATTCGAAAAAGCCGCCTTCGGGCGAGACGGCATAGCTTTCCAAGGAGCGCCTCATGGGAGAATTCGTTAGGGTTGGCAAAACCTCTGAAATCGCGGAACAGCATGCAAAGTGCTATGAGGTCCGGGGGCGCAGCGTAGCGGTCTTCAATCTCGGTGGCGAGTTCTATGCGATCGACGATCTATGCACCCACGAGGAAGGGCCGCTCAGCGAGGGCTACATCGAAAATGGTCGGGTCGAGTGCCCTTGGCACGCCGCATGGTTTGACATCAAGACCGGCAAGGCCCTGACCGAGCCGGCCTATGAAGATCAGCCGGTTTTCAACATCCGAGTCGTCGGGGACGATCTCGAGGTCGAGATCGACGACTGAATCGGTTCGCGGCGGCGGTTGGGCTCGGGAACGCTGGGAACCGTGACGCTGGGCACTGTAACGTTGGGCAACGTGACGCTGGGCACCGTGACGTTGGGCACCGTGTCGAGGACTCGAGACGGTATCTGCGCCGCCGCCGTTTGCAGAATACCCGGCTCGGCAGAGCTCGCCTGCTGGCTCAGCGTGCGGCGCCAGAACCGTGCTCCCGGCTGGCCGTTGAATAGATGCATCAAGTGTCGGGTGATGCGATTCAATGGTTGCCCTGCCCGGTGCCAGCGTTCGAGGTAAGGCGTAAGCTCATCGAGCACCTGCCGTCGACTCGGTGGACTTTGCTCAGCGCCGAAAAAGCGGGCGTCGGCCAAGGCGAATAGGAACGGATCATCGTAGGCCGCGCGACCGATCATGACGCCATCGACGTGATCGAGGTGTTTCGCCGCGTTGTTCAGCGTCGTAATGCCACCGTTGATCTCGATGCGCAGATGAGGGTGCTCGCGTTTCAGAAGGTAGACGTCGTCATAGCGTAGCGGGGGAATCTCACGATTCTGCTTCGGACTCAG
Organism: Acidobacteriota bacterium; assembly: GCA_039030415.1. Taxonomy (GTDB): domain Bacteria; phylum Acidobacteriota; class Thermoanaerobaculia; order Multivoradales; family J023; genus JAAELT01. The sequence goes on along the minus strand of JBCCEE010000131.1, from coordinate 13,649 downwards.
CCCGCTCAGCCATGCCTTGCGAGCGTGCACGCTGAAGCGGTCACAGCCGGCGTCGGCCACCACTTCGACGAAGTGCCGCATATGTTCATAGGAGTCGAGATCGTCGATTCCGATGCGGTGCTTGACGGTGATCGGCACTGGGGTAGCGTGCCTCATGGCGGCTACAGCGTCAGCGACGCGCGGCGGTTCGGCCATCAAGCAGGCTCCAAACCGACCGTGCTGCACCCGGTCGCTAGGGCAGCCAACATTGAGGTTGATCTCGTCGTAACCCAGATCGACGGCGATTCGCGCACATTCTGCCAGCTCATGCGGGTTGTCGCCGCCGAGCTGCAGAGCGAGCGGGCGCTCCGCAAGATCAAAGCCCAGCAGTCTCTCTCGGTCCCCTCTGAGAATTGCCGGAGCGGTCACCATTTCGGTGTAGAGCAGCGTGTGTCGAGTGATCAGCCGCATGAAGTTCCGGTAGTGGCGGTCCGTGCGATCCATCATTGGCGCCACGCTGAGCGGCCAGAGCTGGCCCCGCGGGGAATGGTTCGCTGGCGCTGGTCGGCTGGGTGTCGAAGGGATCATGAGACTGCGTCCGGTGGCGTTGCGGGGCGGGGCGGTTTCCAAAGCAAGAACGGAGCAACCCGGTTTTCGAGGCAATCCGGTATTGCCGGTTCTATGCATTGTCGCACGTAGCGTTTGGGGTTCGGTAGAGTAGACGTACGGAATCCCGAACGGGAGGATTGTGATGATTCGTTTGCTGCACCTTTCAGACCTCCATTTCGGACCTCAAAGCCGCCTGGCAGGGCAAGATCACGCTCGAGCCGGTAGAGCGTTTCACCGTGCTCTGCGCGACGTCGAGCCGAGCCTCGATGCTGGTCGGAAGATCGACTTCGTCGTAGTGACCGGCGACCTGGCGGAAGTCGGCAAACCCAAGGAGTTTGCCCTGGCCTACGAGTTCCTGCGAGCGCTGGCGGGCGAGCTGGGTATCGAGCCGCGGCGTTTCGTCTTCTGCCCGGGCAACCACGACGTTTCGCGGGCGCTGAGCCAAAAAGCCGAGCTCGACCAGGCGATCGAAGAGTTTGATGATGCCGAGCTGCGTCGCCGCATTGATGCCGTCAAGCTCGAGTTCTTCGGCAACTTTGTGCAGGCCTTCTATGGTGAGGCGCGAGACTCGGTAGCCCAGGGGTTGGGATACGGTGCCTACGTACATTCCTATCCCGATCTCCAGCTGTCGATCGCTGCGCTCAACTCATGCGAGAAAGAGTCGCACCGTTCTGGGGACCACGTTGGCTTCTTGGGTGCCGAGCAGGCGCAGGCGCTGATGGACTTCTGGCGCTCTGGAAGCGTGCGCAGCGCGCTCAAGGTGGTGGCGGTTCACCACAATCCGTCGACCACCGTCGCAGCCAACGTGGATGGCTGGCGTCAGTGGCTGCAGGGCCAGCAGCTGTCAGCCGATCAGATCGCCGCCTGGGAGGGCGATGTGCTGGGATTCGAGGGCAAGGAGTGGTTGCGTCGCATCGTCGAGGACTGCGAGGTACAGCTGGTGCTGCACGGCCATCATCACGCCAAAGGCGAGCATATGTGGCCTTGGAAGGGCACCGGTGGAGCGCACGTGCTGTCGGCGGGAAGCCTGAGTCTGGTCGCGGACAAGCTACCGGGCAGCGAGCCGGCGTCGTTTCGGCTCATCGATCTCGAAACCGCGGAGCAGCAGGTGACCGCCAAGGCCTTCGTTTGGGTCGATTGGGCGCGGTCCCTGGGAGAGGTGCAGCAAGGCGCCTTCAAGCCGGATCCGGACGGCCACTACCAACAGCGGCTGGATCTACCGGCTGGCTTTGTGGTGGCGGCGAGTGCGAGTGAGTCGGCCTCATCGACCGTCGACCGCGCCGGCCTGGCCGGTTTCGTTCGCACCTACCGTACCGCCTTCCGCGGCGCCTACTCGCGCTGGGATCTGGCAAACGTCGGGGTCACGCAGATCGGTGGTGCGACCCAGCCGATTGTCGTCGGTATCGACGAGATGTATGTGCCGCTGCGGCTCGCCGAGACGTACGATCTCGGAAAGCTGGATCAGGGCAGAGTGATGTTGCCCGAGGATCTGCTGCGGCGTCGCCGGCCCCTGGCGATTCGCGGTTCGGCAGGTTCCGGCAAGACCACCTGGATGCGCTGGACCTTCCGCCGCCTGCTCGATCTCGAGCATGCCCTGCCGCTGATGCTGGTCCTGAGAGACTTGGCGATGTACTGGAGCGAGGTGACGACAGGCAGCGCTCGCTCGCTGGAGGCTTTTCTCGACGCCTGGGCTGCCGAGCAGATCGGCTCGGGTTGGCAGGAGGGCTACATCAAGCGGATCTTCGAAGCTGAGGACGGTCCGACACCCGTGCTGTTGGTAGATGGCTGGGATGAGCTCGGCCCGCTGGGCGAGAAAGTTCGGCGCCAGCTGATCGGGTTGATAGGTCTCTATCCGCGTTTGCGAGTCGTGGTTTCTAGCCGACCCTACGGCGAGGGGCGCCCCTCTGAAGTCGAAGGCTTCGAGACGCTCGAGCTGCAGCCGCTGTCCGGCGGCTCGACGGGAGCTAGCGCCAACGGTGAGATCGGGCGGATGGTGCGTAACTTCTTCATGCGCTGCTATCGCGACGAAGAGGGCTCCAAGGTTCGGTCAACGGCCTCGTTCATGGAGGCATTGGCTCGCTCGGTCGACGCTCAGGCGCTGGCTCGCAACCCGCTGCTATTGACCATGATGCTGTTGATCAGCCGCTCGCGCCCGCTGCCCGACAAGCGTCATGACCTCTACGAAGTCAGCATCGATAGCCTGTTGACCGCCCGCACCGAGCGCAAAGAACGTAAAGGTGCACGGCTACTACAACAGCAGTGGCGTCCCGACGATGCCGACGAGCGTAAGCGCGCGGCGGCGTCGCTGGCTCATGGTCTGCAGCTGTCACAGCCGCAGGCCGAGGGCCGCCGCGCCATCGCCGCCGACTGGCAGACCGCCGCTAGCTATCTTCCCGGCGAATGGGGACCATGTCGCAAGCAGGGGTTTCTCGCATGGCTGGTAGGACCCGCCGGCCTGCTGGTCGCCCACAGCGATCAGACGTTGACTTTTGTCCATCTGAGTTTTCAAGAGTACCTCACCGCGTGGCATCTCGACGCCATGATTGAAGGAGCGGAACCGCGGGTTGCGATGTTTCAGCAGCTGATGAGCGCAGCCTACTGGAAGGAGACGCTGCTGCTCTGGGCAGCCCGCATCCACAAGCACAACCCTAGGCGGCTGGATGAAGTTGTCGCAGTGCTGAGCGATAGCCGCGCCGGTTTGTGTTTAGCAGGACACATGTTTGCCGATGGAGTCGGCAGCGAGGCGGCTTTCGAGCGCTGGGCGGAACGATTCTTCGGTATCCTCGACCGACGCCTCGATTTGGCGGCACTGAGAGTGGCCAAGGCTTGGGCTTTCTGCCGCCAGGAGCAGCGCAAACCCCTGCTGCGTGCGGCGGTCCAACGTCAGGCTTCGGAGCTGAGCTGGCTGGGCTACCTGCGCTGTCAAGTCTGGTGCGGATGGGCCTTGATGTCGGCCGAGATGGAAGAGTCGTCGTCTGCGGCTCGGACGACTCGGGGCGAATCTGCACCGAGTGGATTGCCGCTGCCGAGACTTCAGGTAGCGCGTGCGTTGCTGGCGCCGTTCTATGGCGCTCGGCCAGAGGCACTCTCGGCCGAGAGGGTGGCTGCTGGTCGGCTGTTGTGCTCTGGCCCGGCTTTCTGGCCACCACAGTCGGACCTGGGCATGCTCAACGTCTGGCCCGGGCGTCGTCGTCTCGTGGGCTTGCGCCTGCAGTCGCTGGTGGCTGCCGGCGCACCCGGCGAGCTGCTTCCGGAGCTGGCTGCGCGAATCATCCCGGCGCCAGAGCAAGACCGCAAGTGGGTTAGTGAGGTGGTCGGGGAGCTCGGCGAGCGGCTCCCGGCCTACTTTGCTCAAGACTTTGCGCCCGCCGTGGCGCAACGCCTGGCAAATGACTTCGCGACGGATTTCGCTCACTATCTCGCCGAGCTGTTCGATCGCCAGGTCGTCGCAAGCTCGATGCGCTATCTCGACTACTACTTCGTTCGCTACTTCGCCCGGTATTTCGACTGTGGGTTCAGCAACGCATTCACTCGGGACTTGACGGACTACTTCGCCCGCTACTTTGCGAGCGATCTCGGCGGCGACCTCGATGCCTACTTCGCGCGTTTCTTGGGGCTCGATCGAGAGTGCCATCCTTGGCTGTCGAACTTTGCCGATATCGAATGGAAATCTCCTGGCCGTGTAGCCGGTCGGGCATTGCTCGCGGCTCAACGCTCACCGTCGGCTTCTGCGGTGGTGCAAGTGCTGGCTCCTGCCTGTCGTCTGGGCCGTGAAGGTGGCGGTGACCCCGCTGAGCTTGAGCAGGCCTTGGTCGAGCAGGGGCCGATGGTCGATCCCCTTTGGGCCTCTCTCGCCCGGCATCTGGCGGGTCGCGCCTCCGACGAAGACCGAACTTTACTCGAGGATCTGGCGCGAGACCCCGCAAGCTTGGGTGAAGGTCCTCTGGCTTGGGGCCTACGCTTTATCGTGCGGGGAGACGTGATGTGTCCGGATGGCTCGTTTGTCGAGCTCGACGAGCTCTGTGCCAGCGCTGGTTTGGAGCCACTACCGCTGCTGGAATAGACGACCATCAGCCCGCTGGCGGCGGCTCAATCCTCTTCGACCTGTCGCCTGCGGGCAACGACTTCGGCGAGCAGATCGTCGATGACGTCGAGAACCTCGCCGACGGGGCACAGATCATCGACGACGTGACGCTCGACGGATCCACTCTCCTGCTCGGGCAGGAGGTGGATCTCATACTGGCGCGCGTCGGGCATCGGCATCAGTTGACGGCGAGAGCTGGTTGCCGCCTGCAGGCTTTTCGAGCTGAGGTGTTGTTTGGTGCGCTGGGCGAGCTCCGAGGGCAAGTCAGACGTGTCGACTTCACCTTCGAGGCGTAAGCCGCCGATGCCTCCAGAGCTCTTCAAGACAATCTTCATGGACGCACCTCGCTTCAGATGTCGATCCCGACCAGCTTCCATGACCTGCGGGTCATGAGCATCTCACGGCTGCCGCTACCGAACCGTTGACGCGCTTCTTCCACGGTCTTGTCCGCCCACTCGGCGAACGTCGCGCGCGGGTTGTTGATCTCCTGCATAGTGTCGTACCAGATGTGCCCTGCTTTCTCCCAGGCGAAGCCGCCAAGGTATTGCGCTAGCAAGTAGAAGGCCTGATTGGGGATGCCGGAGTTGATATGTACGCCGCCATTGTCGCTGGTCGTGTTGTTGTAGAAGTCCATGTGAAAGGGCTGTGGATCTTTTCCCAGCAGCGGGTCGTCGTAGGCCAGACCGGGCTCCTTCATCGACCGGAGCGCTTCGCCGTTGATATCGTCACCCAGGATCTCGGCACCGATCAGCCAGTCGGCCTCAGCGGCGGTTTGGCGTCTCTTGTATTGAGCGGTCAGTACGCCGAACACGTCAGCGAAGCTCTCGTTGAGGGCCCCAGACTGGTCTTGATAGACGAGCCCGCCGGAGAACTGAACGACGCCGTGGGAGAGCTCGTGACCGCATACCGTCAAGGAGTCGGCCAGGGGTTTGAAGATGACGCCGTCGCCATCGCCGTAGGCCATCTGCGTGCCGTTCCAGAACGCGTTGTTGAACTTTCTGCGGACGTGAACGCTCGACACCAGCGGCATGCCGTTGCCGTCGAGAGAGTCTCGCTGATACTCCTCGAAGTAGAGTTTGTAGGTGTCTCCCGAGCCATCATAGGCGGCGTCGACCTGAGAGTCGCCGGTGGACGGATCCCCTTCGCCACGCACCAGCTTGCCCGGCAGGGTGGCGCGACTCTGGGCATCGTAGATCTCACGTTGGAGAGAGGGTTGGGCAGTTAGAGCCACGCGTCGGTGGGCCTGAAAGGCAGTCGGCGGCGAGGCCTCTTGGCGCGCCAGCCGGGCCTTGTTCGCCTCGCGTTCGAGGGTGTCGCACATCTTCCTCAGCTTGGCGTCACCGCGCATACGTACGGTCTCGACCATGTGAGGGGGCATAATGCAATGCATGGGATGACAAGGGCTAGCGTGCGACATCTCAATCCTCCAAATGTCGTCGGTCCAAGAGAGTAGAGTCGGTCCTAGAGAGTAGAGTCAGAAGACTCTGCGTTCCGGTCCGCTGACATGATCCTACCGTAAGCGCGTTGCGTCACCGCGCGCCGCCGCCAGCACTCCGCCACGGGTCACCTGGCGAACGAGTGAAATAGCTAAAGATCACAGGGCATGGAGCTTCCGGGAGCGTGCTCTCGATCGTCGCTGGTGACGCGGATACAGGCTCTCGCCAGCGAAGCGTGCAGATCCTTCCGGGCGCTGGGTCGGGTAGACAGCCTCTCGGATCGGGCGGGTTCTACTGGGTTAGATCCCACCAACCGGCGAACGGGTTAGGCTCTCAGCCACTCGATATGATGTTCGTTGAACCAGGCGTCGACAATGCGAACTTCGCCTGCGGCAGCTGGCCAAACGCGAGCTTCGTGAAAGTGGCCGAGGTAAAGCGCGTCGAAGCCCTCTGGCAGACGGCGAGAGGCGTAATTGATGATGGCCTCGCGCGGGATGCGGGTCTTGTGCTTGAAGTTGGTCTTGGCGAGCTGAGCTTCGCTCGAGTGCATCAGGTAGCGGGCCAACGGCGGCGGCAGGGTAGACACCGCCCATCGCACCGGCCAGCTCTTCGACAGCCAGCGCCAGAAGAGGTACTGACGGTCTTTGTCGTTGAGACCGTCGCCATGTACTGCCAGGTAGCGTTTACCTGCGATCTCGAAGGTGAGCTCGGTCGAGACGGTCTCGAAGAGCTCGGAATAAGGGCCCTGGCCAATGAAGAAGTCTCGATTGCCTTCGATATAGTCGAGCCGGATGCCGGCGTCTTTCAGACCCTCGAGCGCTTTCAAAACCTGACGAATGAGGGGCGTCTCGAAGCTGCGTTTACCGACCCAGACATGAAAGATGTCACCGAGCAGCACGACTTGCCGGCAACCCTGCTCTTTCAGCTCTTCGAGCTGCGCGATGAGCGGCTCGGCGGCGCCTCCCGGTCCTCCGAGGTGGCAGTCGGCGATAAGGGCGATGGACATGGCGTCCGCTCAGACAATCCTGAGCTTGGGCTTCTGGCCTCGCCGCACCTCGGCATTCACCGCCTCGCAGATCCTTTCGAAGGCGTCGGCATGAACGCCCGCGGTCTGCGAGACCACAATCGGCTCACCGGCATCGCCGCCGGCGACGATCGCCGGATCCAGCGGGATCGATCCCAGGAACGCGGTGCCCACCACCTCCGCGGTACGTTCGCCGCCGCCGTGCTTGAAGACATGGGTGGTCTCTCCACAGTGCGGACAGGCGAAACCCGACATGTTCTCGATGATGCCCACCACCGGCACATTGACCTTGCGGAACATCGCGAGGCCCTTGCGGGCGTCGATCAAGGCGACGTCCTGCGGTGTCGTGACGATGACCGCCGCGGACAGCGGCACCTTCTGAGTCAGAGTGAGCTGGGCGTCGCCGGTGCCTGGCGGCAGATCGACGATCAGGTAGTCGAGCTCGCCCCAATCGACCTGGCCGAGCATCTGCTCCAGAGCTCGCATCACCATCGGCCCACGCCAGATCACTGGAGTATCGATCTCCACCATGAATCCCAGCGACATGACCTTGATGCCGAACTTGTCGAACGGCTTGAGCGTTTGGCCGTCAGTGCGTGGGCGCTCGGTGATGCCGAACATCATCGGCATCGAGGGGCCGTAGATGTCGGCGTCGAGCAGGCCGACGCGATGGCCGAGCTGCGCCATGCGCACCGCCAGATTGGCCGAAACGGTGGATTTACCGACCCCACCCTTACCGCTGGCGACCGCCACGACGTGCTCGACTCCCGGCAACAGGCCGGGATCGCGCGCTACCGCACGTTGGGCCGAGGCGCCCCGGTTGGGCGGCTGCTGAACGTTCAGGCGTGCCTCGACCGCTGTGACTCCATCGACCGCGCGTACCGCTTCGGCGACGGTGGTTCGAACTTGCTCCGCCGCCTCGGAGTTGTGGGTCGACATCTCGAGCACCACGGTAGCGGTGCTACCTGCCACCTCGAGCTGGCGCACGAAACCGAACGAGACGATGTCGCGACTCATCCCCGGGTATCGCACCGTCTTGAGAGCTTCCCATATCTGTGATTCGAGATCCTTCGACATTGGTTTTCCGATCCTTGTTCGGTCCTAGGAGTGGTGGGGTCTTGCCGGCCGAGAGCTTTCGAGCGTGCCGGATATCCGGGGCGCGAGCGAGTCGCGAAGGCCGGCCAAGGATACACGCCAAGAGACCTTGGATCCATTACACTTCATGACCATGAACGGGTCTCTCCAACGCTCGGCGGCCTTCTTGAAAGTGCAGCGCGCTGCGCTCACCCTCGGTGCACTGTACGATGTTACCGTCGCTGCGGGATTGCTACTGGTTCCAGCAATTCTGCTCGAGGGATTGCGGGTTCCGCCGCCGGGCGAGGCGGTCTATCTTTGGCTGATTGCGGCTTTGCTCGTCGCGCTCAGTGCCGTATCTCTCCTGGCGGCCTACGATCCGATGGCCTACGTTGGCAACGTACTGGTTGCCATCGCCAGTCGCGGTGCCGCTGGAGCAGCTTTGCTGGCTGCCGCCTCGAGCTCGGGATCACTACGCGGTTTTGCGCTGCTGGGAACTGTGAATTTAGCTTTCGCTGCAGCTCATACCGTGTGCTGGCGTGCGACCCGCCATCTGAGGGCTCAGCTGTTGTAGCTTCGGTCACGGTTCGTTGATACGCTAGTGGCCTCAAGATTCCAGATCCTTTCGACGAGTCACTCACTCTCTCAACTTACTTTTCCGAGGCTCGCATTCCCAACGCGTAGCTCTCTCAAAGCCGAAACATGACTGGACACATTCTGGTGACCGGTGGTGCAGGTTTCATTGGCTCGCACCTCATCCGGCGTCTCCTCGAACGCGGCGAGCGCATCACTGTGCTCGACGATTTCAATGACTTCTACGACCCGGCCCGCAAGCGGGCCAACGTCGCACCGATGCTCGAGCGCGATGATTATCGGCTGGTCGAGGGCGATATCCGAGATGCCGAGCTGGTCAATCGCTTGTTCGACGGTAAGAAGAATCCCGGGTGGGGTGGTTTCGATGCCGTAATCCATCTGGCGGCGCGTGCCGGTGTTCGGCCGAGTCTGCAAGAGCCGATCCTCTACGAAGAAGTCAACTGCATCGCGACGCTCAATCTTCTCGAAGCGGCTCGGCATCATGGTCCGGAGGTATTCGTTTTCGGCTCGTCTTCCTCGGTCTACGGCATCAACCGCAAGGTACCTTTCGCCGAGGACGATCCGATCGACATGCCGATCAGCCCCTATGCCACCACCAAGCGGACCGGCGAGCTGATGTGCTTCAACTACCATCACCTCTATGGCCTCAAGACCTCTTGCCTGAGGTTTTTTACGGTTTATGGTCCGTCCCAGCGGCCGGAAATGGCGATTCACAAGTTCACCGATCGCTTGGCGCGGGGAGAGGTCATTCCGCTGTTCGGCAACGGCGACAGCCGGCGTGATTACACCTATGTCGATGACATCGTCGACGGCATTATCGCGGCGCTCGATCTGGCTCCCGGATTCGAGATTTTCAATCTCGGGGGGGCCGAGACAACCCGGCTGGGAGATCTCGTGCAGTGGCTGGCGTCCGAGCTTGCTGTCGAACCTCGGATCGAGTATCTTCCCGACCAGCCTGGAGATGTGCCGATCACCTATGCCGATGTCTCGAAGGCCGGCACCATGTTGGGCTACTCTCCGAAGGTACCGATTCGAGAGGGCTTGAGTAGGTTCGTCGCATGGTATCAATCCGTGCACGCCTGATCTTCCGTCCCCCCACCCCCTCTCCGAGCTCACAGCAACCCAAGTTCAAGGTAGAGAGCGAATGAAAATCTGTGTCGTGGGTAGCGGCTATGTAGGGCTGGTGACCGGCGCTTGTCTGGCAGATTTTGGGATGAACGTCACCGGCGTCGACAAGATCGCAAGCAAAGTCGAAGCCCTGCAGGCCGGTGAGGTCCCCATCTACGAACCCGGACTTCGGTCCATCGTCCGCAAGAATATGGCGGAAGGCCGCCTGCGGTTCACGACCGAATTGGGGCCGGCGATCGAGGAGGCGCGCGCGGTATTCATCGCCGTGGGTACCCCGCCTCGGCCCGACGGATCGGCGGACCTGTCGTTCATCGAGCAGGTCGCACGGTCGATCGGACAGCATCTCAATGATTACAAGGTCATCGTGACCAAGAGTACGGTGCCCACCGGGACCGGGCAGAAGATCGAGAAGATCGTCGCCGAAGAATCCGGTGGCGCTCAAGACTTCGCCGTGGTCTCCAATCCCGAGTTCCTGCGGGAAGGCTCGGCGATCGAAGACTTTCTGCATCCCGACCGAGTCGTGATCGGCAGTCGCGATCAGCGTGCGATCGACATTATGCTGGAGATCTACTCGCCACTGAAGGTCGCGAACGTACCGTTCGTGGTCACCGATGTCGAGTCGGCCGAGCTGATCAAGTATGCCTCGAATGGTTTTCTGGCCACCAAGATTTCGTTCATCAACGAGATTGCGGCGCTGTGTGAAGCCTTCGGTGCCGACGTCGGCGTGGTGGCTCAGGGTATGGGCTTGGACAGTCGCGTCGGTCCCAAATTTTTGCAGCCAGGGCCGGGCTTTGGCGGCTCGTGTTTTCCCAAAGACACTCGAGCCGTCGCTCAATTGGCGCACGAGAAAGGCCTGAAGTTTCGCATCATCGATGCCGTGTTGGAAGCCAACGAAGCCACCAAGACGCGTATGCTGGACAAGATCCGGGCTGCGATGGGGGATCTGAAGGGGCGTACGGTAGCGGTCCTTGGGCTGTCCTTCAAGCCGGACACCGACGATATTCGCGAGTCCCCGGCCTTGCCGGTCGTCGAAGGCTTGCTCGCCGACGGCGCCGCGGTTCGGGCCTACGACCCGGAGGCGATGCCCGCCTGCCGTGAGATCCTGCCCGACGTGATCTACTGCGACAACGCCTACGATGCTGCCGAAGGCGCCGCGGCCCTGGTGATCCTGACCGAGTGGAACCAGTTCCGGGCTCTCGACTTCAAACGCCTCGAGCAGCTGCTCGAGCAGCCCTTGGTCATCGATCTGCGCAACATTTACCAGCCAACCCAAATGGCAGCCGCCGGCTTCACTTATATCTCGGTCGGCCGGCCGGAAGGGCGTCCGAGTAACGCGACCGACTGACCAGCAACAGGTGAAGAACAACACGGAGGCGTGACGGCGTGACGACTAGCGTGGTGACAGGAGGTGCGGGTTTCCTCGGTTCGCATTTGTGCGAGCGATTGATCGCCGAGGGGCACCGCGTCGTCTGTGTCGACAACTTTTTGACCGGGCGGCCGCGCAATATCGGGCACCTCGAAGGCCGGCCGGAATTCCGCTTCATCGAGCACGATGTCTCGAACCACTTCGAGATCGATGAGCCGGTGGACTACGTGCTGCACTTCGCTTCTCCGGCGAGCCCGATCGATTACCTCGAGCTGCCGATCCAGACCCTCAAGGTCGGCTCGCTCGGCACTCACAATGCCCTCGGCCTCGCCAAGGCCAAGGGGGCGCGTCTGCTGTTGGCCTCGACCTCGGAAGTCTATGGTGATCCCCTGGTTCATCCACAGCCTGAGACCTATTGGGGCAACGTCAACCCGGTGGGGCCGCGTGGCGTCTATGATGAAGCCAAGCGCTTTGCCGAGGCCATGGTGATGGCCTACCATCGATACCATGGCATCGAGACTCGGATCGTCCGGATCTTCAATACCTACGGGCCGCGCATGCGTCCGCGTGACGGTCGGGTGGTGCCGGCGTTCATTCAGCAGGCGCTCACCGGCGAGCCGCTGACGGTCTTTGGTGATGGCTCTCAGACGCGCTCGTTCTGCTACGTCGACGATCTCATTGACGGCATCTTCCGCTTGCTGATGAGCGATCGCAGCGAGCCGACCAATATCGGCAATCCGCGCGAGATGTCGATCCTGCAGTTCGCCGAGCACATCCTGAGGCTCACTGGCGGCGAGAGTGAGATCGAGTTTCGCGATCTTCCGGTCGACGATCCCAAGACGCGGCAGCCCGACATCACGATGGCGCGCCAGCATCTGGACTGGGAGCCGCGGGTGGCGCTCGATGAAGGGCTAGCCAAGACGATCGAGTACTTTCGAGAGCATCTCGCCACGCAGGCGTAGGATTTCAGGCTCCGAGCCCGTCTCGGGAGACGGAGCTCCGGCTTCACAGGAGGAACGAGATGAATGAGAACCATCAGGCTCTGACTTTCGCGTTGGACAAGTATCCCGAGCGGGTCGAAGCGGTCCCGGTCGATGAGCTGCTGCTCGACAGCGCTCGCGGTGGCGGCAGCAAGATGGCTTACATCAAGCTCGGCGTCCCCGATGAGGTGGTGAAATCCCTGCGCGGACTGCCCGAGAAGCGCCAGAATCTGCTATTCCTGGTGTCGATACCGAAAGAGATTCAGGAGCGTTCCGAGAGCCCGATTATTCTGCCCGGTGAGGTCTGAGCTCGAGCCTGAGGAGCCATCATGTCCGAATCCGAATCGTCCAGCTCGAAAATAAATTGCGTGCGCTGCGGTCGCGTGGCTCCGCCCGCCACCGGCGTCTTCTATGGCGGCAAGCTCGGAGAACAGATCAAACGAAAGGTCTGTGCCGATTGCTGGGCCGAATGGAAGGAGGCCGAGGTGATGGTGATCAACGAGCTGCGGCTCAACTTCATGGATCCCAAGTCGCAGGACATTCTCGCCCAGCAGGCGCGCGAGTTTTTCCAACTGGGCGACTGACCGCTCTACCTTGAGCTCGCCGGCGGCATCGCGCAAGCGCAGCCTTCCCGCCGCGTTTCGAGGTCTTGGCAAGGCACTGCGGGGTCTGGTTTCAGCGGCGCGCCGAGTGCCGCCGAAAGCCTGGCTGCAAGTCGGCGTGCTGGTGGCGTTATTGGCTTTCGGCTTCGCGCTGATACGTTTCACGCCGCTTGGTGAGTACTTCACCCGCGACCAGATGATCGCGCTCCTGGAGCGCCTGCGCAGCATGCCCTATGCGCCGCTGGTCCTGATCGCGGCGTTCGGTGTGCTGGCGCCTCTGGGCGTGCCCATGAGCCCGGTGGTGGTCGGGGGCGGGGTGGTGTTTGGCCCCTGGCTGGGCTCGCTTTACAACACGATGGGTTTGGTGCTCGGGGCGATGACGGCGTTTGTCGTCGGCAAGGTGCTGGGGCGTGACTTCGTCGTCGCGCTGGCGGGCAAGCGCCTGAAGCGCGTCGAGCGGGTGTTCGAGCGCCGTGGGTTCTGGCCTCTAGTGCAGTCGCGCTTTCTGCCGCTGCCGTTCTGGCTGGTGAGTTTTGGCGCGGCGATGGCCGGGGTCAAGGCGCCGAGATTCCTCGTCACCTCGACCCTCGGCCTGATTCCGTCGACTCTGATGCACACCTACTTCTCGTCGCGGCTGATTCTCGAGCCGTCAGCGACGATCGGCGTGCTCTACATCCTGGTGTGGGGCGCCTTCAACGTCGTCACCGGTTGGCCGACGATCCGGCAGGGCCGGCGCCGTCGCCAGCGCTACCGGGAGTTGATGGCGGAGCGTC
>JBCCEE010000130.1:0-18133 GCA_039030415.1 Acidobacteriota bacterium | reverse complement strand
TCGAAGGTGCGAGCTTTGTTGCCGGTGAGGCGCTCGACCTCGTCGGTGACGTGGGGCAGGTGGCCGTCACGGGTCTTGCTGATCAGCGCCAGGGTGGCGTGAGCGTCGACCTCGGCGCGACCCATCGCCAGCATGGCCTGCACCCACTGCTCGTCGGTGAGGTGCTGAAAGTGGATGGCGTGGCCGGTGACCTCGGACAGGATGCCAGCGATGTCGCTCAGCGAGATCGCCGCCGGGCCGGTGAGGGTGTAGGCCTGGCCTGCATGACCGTCTTCCATCAGCGCGACGGCGGCCACCGCGGCGATGTCACGGGTATCGATCCAGCCGGTGACGCCGTCGCCGAACGGCAGCGCCAGCACGTGCTGCATGACCATCGGCGCGAAGTAGCCGCGGGTGAAGTTTTGATTGAACCAGGGCGGCCGCAGAAAGGTGTAGGGAATGCCGGAATCCTTGACCATCGCCTCGGCTTCCAGCGCCCACAGATCGGTCGGCGCTTGCGGCTGAAGCTCGGGAGCGATCGAGCTCAGCTTGACGATCCGGGACACGCCGTGCTTCTGGGCGGCGTCCATGATGGCGCGGGTCGCGGGCGGGCCCGGCGGACCTCCCGGGGTGAGCAGGAAGAGTTTGTCTACCCCCTCGAAGGCAGCATCGACGCTCGCAGGGTTCTCCGCTTCGAACGGCACGGTCGAAACGCTCTCGGGCAGGAAGCGGCGTTTCTCTACCGAGTGCAGCGTCGCTCTCACCTCCACGGACGGGATCGTCGCGAGCTGCGCGCAGACCTCCGCACCGGCGATGCCGGTCGCACCTGTCACCAAGACTACGGTCTTCGACCCCATGGAAATCTCCTGAAAAATTCAGCTGAAAGGCGTGGAGGTGGCTCGAACGAGCCGTTTAAAGTGTAGGTTATCGCCCATTGACTCGCAAGGAAGGCCAGCCCCCCACAAGTCGACGGAAGCGCTAAGATCACCGCTGAAACGGACTTTTCTCAGCGGAGAGCCTCGATATGCGCAAACCCTACTCGGCGTCCATTACGGGCACTATGACGATTACTCTAACGACTGCGACGACGCTGTTGCTGTTGAGCAGCCTCGTCGCGCCGGCCATCGCGGCGGAGGAGCCTGCCGCCCCCAAGGCTGCCGAGGCCCAAGCCACTAGCGACGAGGCGCCGAGCGCCACCGCGCCAAGCGACGCGAATGGCAGCGACTGGCCCAGCTTCCTCGGTCCGACCGGAGACGGCAAGTCCAGCGAGCCGCTGCGCACCGACTGGCCGCTGCCGATCCTCTGGCACAAGAAGATCGGCGACGGCTATAGCATGCCCTCGGTGGCCGACGGCAAGCTCTACGTCTTCGGCCGCCACGGCGACCGCGCGCGGCTGAGCAGCTGGCAAAGCACCACGGGTGAGGAACTTTGGCGCAGCGAGTACGCTACCGATTACGAGGACTACTACGGCTACAGCACCGGTCCGCGCGCCTCACCGGTGATCGACGAGGATCGCGTCTACACCTTCGGCGTCGGAGGCATGCTGCGGGCGCACCGAACGCGCGACGGCGAGCTGCTCTGGCAGGTCGACACCACCGCCGACTTCGGCGTCGTTCAGAACTTCTTCGGCGCCGGCTCGACGCCGATCGTCGAAGGTGATCTGCTGATCACCATGGTCGGCGGCAGCCCCCCGGACAGCCCCAAGATCCACAGCGGCGACGTGCGAGGCAACGGCAGCGGCATCGTCGCCTTTGACAAACGCACCGGCAAAGTGCGCTACAAAATGAGCGACGAGCTGGCGAGCTACGCCAGCCCGGTGCTGGCCACGGTCGACGGTCGACGCTGGGGCTTCGCCTTCACCCGCGGCGGCCTGCTCGGTTTCGCTCCGGACCGCGGCACTCAGGAGTTCTTCTTTCCCTGGCGCGCCAAGAAGCTCGAGAGCGTCAACGCTGCGAATCCGGTGGTGGTTGACGATACGGTGTTCATCACCGAATCGTACGGCCCGGGCAGTGCCCTGCTGAAATTCGCCCCCGGCAAGCATGAGGTGGTTTGGCAGGATCCACCGCGAGGCAAGGCCATGGAGAGCCATTGGAGCACGCCGATCTACCTCGACGGTCATCTCTACGGCTCGAGCGGACAGTCCGGTGGCAACGCCGAGCTGCGCGCCATCGAACACGCGACCGGCAAAGTAACGTGGAGCGAGCCCGGTCTGCAGCGCTCCACCCTGCTCTATGCCGACGGCCACTTTGTCGTCCTCACCGAGCGCGGTCGCCTGCTGCTGGTGCGAGCGACGCCTGAGAAGTTCGACCGGGTGGCCGAGATGGATCTCGGTGACGCCGCCGCCACCAAGCCGCAGACCGCGGCCGGCACCCAGGCCGCCGCCAAAACCGGCATCGACACCAGCGCCGACGACCGGCCCGTGCTGCGCTTCCCGGCCTGGAACGCGCCCATCCTTTCCCGCGGCCTGCTCTACGTCCGCGGCAAGGATCAGCTCATCTGCCTCGACGCCCGGCCCAACTAGCTCGCGTCCAGCGCTCACGCCACTCGCTTCATCGCCAAGGGACAGCCGTCCTACTAATTCTGGTCCCCCTCTTTGGCAAGGCTCAGCAGTGGCCAGCCGTGGGGAAGTAACGCCAAGTGCTTCCCCGCGATTCCCCCATCGGCGCTCAGTCCGGGCCCGAGGTTGATGGCCTTGCTCACCGAGTCGCTCAGATTGGCCTGACCCAAGATGGCGAGGGCCGCCCCCATGCCTAGCAGGGTAGCTCTGGTTGGGCGGTCCCGCTCGTTGTCACGCCTCGACGCGGAATACGAAGTCGAACTCGCGGCCAGTCCCCTTCGCCTTCGGTGCGTGCACGCGTAGTTGCCCTCTAACAATTTCCGAGACACTCGACTCCACCAACTCGACGGAGCGGTTGAGACCGTTCGCGAGCGAGCCTTTGAGGCCTTCTAGGGCGATCAGCGGCTCGAGGCGACCGCCAATTCGGACGACGAATGTCGCGGACTCGCTAAGTAGCTTCGAGCAACCTGCCCAGGACTCCGTCAGGAACCGCCAGTATTTTCCTTCATCTCTATGTCGATGGTCTGTATCGCCACGCCGCTGTGGCCTCATGCTGCCGCCGAGAAACCAGAGTCGCAGCCACTGGTCCTCCTCGAAGTCCGTAACGTCCAGGTAAGGCGGGGACGTGACTATCAGCCCGATCTTGCCCTCTAGATTCGGGAACTCCGCCGATGCGTCTCGCGCGTCGCAATGCTTGACGACACCCTTGAACACGGGCGCAGGGGAAGCGAACCGAAACGACGTTTCGTTTGTAAGGATGCTGAAGATGTCCCGGGGTGGAGGGCAAAGGCCGCGTTCAGTCCACCATCGAACGGAATACGCGGGTTTGGTGCTAATCGTCCGCGGCATACGATTCGAAAAGTAACGTTTGCTGCGATGGCTCTCGCCGTGGAGGCAGCCCAGGACCATCGCCGCGATGAAGCAATCAACGCTATCGGTTCTCCACCTGAGTCTCTCGCGCAATACCAGCAATTGAGAGAGTGTCCTCTCGTAGAAGCACGCAGTGAAGAACTCGTCCTCATGCTCAGGACCTCGTTGGAGATCGAGCGCAGACAGTTCCGCGATCCGCTGAATGACGTCCTCCTCGGCAGGAGCGTTCGCCTTTGCGTTTGAAAGGCAAACTGCTACCGGGTTCACATCACACCCCGCGGCTTTCCGGTAATGGCGAAGGCTCTCGAACACAGTTGTTCCGCGACCGCTGAACGGGTCGAAGACCCAATCACCAGGCTCCGAACGATCGAGGTGGCCGGCGACGAAGTCCTCGGGGAACATCGCAAAGTAGGGGCAAATTGAATGGAACCGGTGACGCATGTCTACGGACGAAGGCCGAGGTTGTCGCCCTTAACCCCGGAAACGAAGTTCCGGATCCTGTCAAGTTGGCTTGCGCCCTCGATGACGACCCCGTCGGCGGGGGCCTGGAGCGTAAGCTCAGCAAGCTTCGAGCGGTCAAACACGCTTCCAAGGTGCTCATGGAGTCCGGTCACGTATCCCTGTCGAACCGTGCGCCTATCGTCCTGCGCGCCCGCGAGATTTGCCCCCTTCACGGTGATCCACCACTCCAAGTCGAACGGTATGATTGTGCACGCCTTTGGGATCGATTGAAGCGTATTGGCTATGAACCACTGGCGATGCCAACGCTTGACGTCAGAGTGCGTTCGCTTTTTTACCCAGTTCTCGCCGGTGGCGGCTTGACCGACGAAGTACCGCACACGTGGTGGTGGAGTGGCTTCATCCGACCATGCCACGACATCCACGCCGTCGTCGTTGGGGTTTGCCGGGGCTCCGGCTGGCGGAGTGTCGACCACCGTGCCGTCGCCCATCTCTGCGTAGACCTCTCGTAACTTCTCGAGAAAGCCCGCTCCCCCACGACGGTTGCCCCCGATAATGCAGGCCGGGCCGCCAGCGGCACCGGCCAGCATGAATGAGGCCGCAGCTTCAAAAAGGTCTCGGACGCCACCGCGTGAGAGGTCCACATACCCGTTGAGGATCCCGCTGGGCGCCCCGTGTGAAACCACCAGCGCGAACAGGTACAGTTCCTGTGCGACGTTGAGTTTGTCTGCCAGCCGAAGCTGGCCACCGGTCAGCTCGAACGGATACGCATCTCCAAGTTCTTGGGCTCTTTGCCAGACCAAGTGCTTCACCGCAGTGAGGACGTCTTCTCTCGACTGGTCCTCAGCGACCAAATCCGTCGGTTCCGCCTCTTCTTCGACCTCTTGATCCGCGACAACTAGAACAAGCGGAGCGCGGCGGGTTTCACTGAGAAATGCGGCAATCTCCAGCCACTCGGTGAACTCGATGGGTTCGGCGTCGAGTGATGGGAGACTCACTCGGGCTCCTGCGGGTTCTCGAGGACGAAGACCAACGTCTTGGCGAGCCGACTAAGCTTTTGAGCGACCTCGACCATCTCACTGTCCGGACTCGCCTCCGGCGCCAGTGCCATCGCTTCTTCGGCAGCCCTGTGGGCGGCATGCAGAGCAGCCGTGAACCTCGACTCGGGCGGTTGGGCACTCTTGAATGCGACCTCGAGCGAGACCCCGTCGCGTAGCGCCTCGAGTGACGCGCTGTGGACGATGACTTGCCCGAGGTGTTTTACATCAGGCGCCTGCCGCCGGATTTTCGGCAGTTCGTCGTCCGCCTCCGAGCCGTACAGCCAGCGCAACACGCCCGCCAACTGCTCGTAGTGAGACTCTGCGACCGGGTCCTCCTGCAAGGGACCTTTTCCGAAGTCGGTCAGACCAAGGAACTCCTGGTACTGCTTCCTCCCGAGTGCCGTGTAAAGGTGGGAGAAGTAGAACTCGGTCGACGGGTGTACGTCCAAACGGTCGAAAAGGTCGAGCCGTTCGGCCTGCTCGACGAGCATCAGTCCTTGGACCATTCTCCGTAGCGTCTTGTGCCCGTCACCGAGGCGCGTCGCAATGTCCTCAATGTCGACCTTGCTCCCAGCCGAACGCTCCGCTCGGAACCAGCTGAGGGCGAACTGCGACTTGGCATAGGAGGACCACTTCTGCGGCCCGTTGATATGCTTGAATCCGATAAGTTGGCGTGCATCTTCTCGCTTCGAGACCTCCAGAACCGGGAGTTCGAGGAGCGTGCCGCGTAAATCGGCCGGCATTTCCTTTCGCGCGACGCCTACCGTCCGGCGCAACTCATCGTCCAAGAGCACGCGAACGGCAGCCAGCCGGCGGTTGCCTTCGAGCACGACCTGGTCGCCACCCTCCTCAGTGACAATCAGCGGCTCCAGAGGCACGAAACCGTTGGCGGAAATGGAGTCGATCAGCTCCTGGAGATCCTCAGTGGCGACGAGTCGCTCGATGACCTGAGTCTCATCCTTTACGCCGAAGCCCGTGAGCCGGGGATTGCTCAGATCGAGCTTGAGCTCGTCGGGATGCTTCCGGGGGAGGCCCAGGGTGGTTTCACCTGACATGGTACTCAGTGGGTGTTGTTGGTAGCCGGCTCGCGACTCTACTGGACAGCTCTCTCGTCAGCAAGTCTGCACGGCTGACGTAGCGTCTTGGTGCCGTTCCCGCTCTCCGCGAGACGATGCCGCAATCCGCCTAACAGTTAGACTGAGGTTCACGGCTGTCCGTGTAACGCGACGGCCCAGATGTCCTTGGAGGGTCTCAGAAGCGCGAGAATTCGTGCTTTGGAACGAGCCTACCGGTTCAAAGGGCAGGTGTCAAAGGCGGCTCGACCGACCGGCTCGACGTCCTCCCTTTGCGGTCCGTCGATACTTCTAGCTGCGGCTGTGAGGCCGCTCGGGGATCATCATCTCGATCAGATCCGCATCCAGCGCCGGCCTCAGGTAGGGTGGTGATGAGAACCGCCGTAGGTATCTGTAATCGAGGGCAACGCCTTGGCGAAGTTCAGCCCGAGGCGCGCCATGAGCTCCGCCCGGCTCAGCTCCCTTCCATGACGTTCAGGAGCTCCTCGGCTTGCGGGGTGACCTGCGCGGGTGATGGCGGTCGGCCTACACGTTCAGACATCTCCGCCCTTGCTCGCTCCGTCAACACGCTCCTACCACCTTCCGAACGCTGTTCTGGGCGGATTCGAGCTAGCTCCTAAGCCTCCTGGCGAGTGATGCAGACGATGCAGGGACGCGGCGCTTTGTCGAGCTCGCTGCTGGGGAAGTTGCTTCCCAGCGGGACTTTGCGCTGTTGAGTGAAGAGCTCACCCTGGCGGTCGCTCAGCACTTGATCCCTGGTCTCGTCGGGCGCTTCGCTGCTGCGGACCCCGTTGAGCTCGCCGGGATGCTGGATGGAGAGGATCAGACTGCGGCCGTCTTCGCTGAAGGTCGGACCGCAGATCTCGCACTCGGTGGGGCCGATGGCGAAGAGGTGCGGCACTCCGGCCTGCGGGCCGCGGGTCGGGATCATGAACATCGCATTGTTGCCGAAGACGCCGCGAAACTGCTTCTCCCCTGGACGGGTCCCGTCACCCTCTTCGCGGGTCGTTTCGAAGTTGAGCGCCGAGGTGCTGATGTCGGTCACCATCCACAGGTTGCCTTCGGGATCGAACACCAGGTTGTCGGCATTGGCGAAGCCGCCGCCGAGCTCGGCGATCTCGCCGGAAGCGACGAACTTACCCCAGCTGAAGCTCGTGGCGGCCGGATCGTTGGCGTCCTCGACGACGCGGAAAACCGCGCCGTACTGGCGAGAGTTTTTCCTGTGCGAGTCGGGGAAAATACGCATGTCCGGTGAGCCGTCGCTGGAATCGGTGGCGTCGGTGAAGGCGATGTAGACGCTTTGGTCGGCGGGATGGACTTCTAGGTCTTCCGGACGGGCCGTCGGCGTGCCGCCCACCGCATTGCCCATCACGAACGCGTCCATCACTAGAATGCCGCGTTGCCGATCTTCCTCGGCGACCTCGCCGTCCGCGTCGCCCGCGCTCGGTCGCACCAGGTCGCCGAGAGTGCATTGGTCAAACGGCGTGTCAGCGAAGGCGGCGACCTGCTCCTGCCACGACTCGACGTCGAGGTCGCCTTCGGGGCCAATCTCGACATAGCCGCCGTCTCCCCCGTCTGCCCGGTCGGGCATCTGCATATGCGAGGCGGCGCAGTGCTCCGGCTCGGGACGGCGCAAGGGCGTACCCGGCTCGAGCGGAATCCAGCTCCCGGTGCCGCCTTCTCCGTTCGCGCTGGCTTCGAATCGGGCCACGTACAGCGTGCCCTCCTCGAACAGCCGGCTGTTGTTGGGATCCTCGGGATCGGTCACCGGCTCGGAGCTGACGAACTTCCAAACGTGACCGCCGCGGCGATCGTCTCCCATGTAGGCGGCCAGCGGCTTACCGGCCTCGGCCCGTATCGCCACGTTCTCGTGCCGAAAACGGCCGAGCGCCGTGTGCTTGCGCATCTCGCCGGTCGCGGGATCGACCTCCGCTACCCAGCCATACTCGCGGCCGTCTATCGGACCACCGCTCGACGCGTCGAGGGCATAGCCCATGCCGTTGATCTGCGCCGGCTCGGGCGTCGGCTGGACGACTTTGCCATTGATGCGCGTCGGCTGTCCGCCAAAGCGCATCCTGCGCCGCTCGCGGGGCTGCCCGGCCGGGGAAACCTCTTCGTTGACCTGATATTGGATGTTCTCTTCGCAGGTCAAGAAGGTCCCCCAGGGCGTGAATCCCCCCGAGCAATTGCAGAAGGTGCCGCGCGGCCGACCCAACAGGTAGGCCGCTGGGCCGGTGAACGCGAACGGCAGTGCGCCCTCGGCACCCGGGGCGATGTTCTCGGCGCCGATCGCCGTGATCCGGCGATGGTCTTCGGCCTCCTCCACTATCTGGAATCCGCCGTCTGCCGTGCGCCGCACCCGCAGGACGGAAATGCCCTGGGCGCTCATCCCCGCCTCGCTGACCCTGGCCATCGCGGCACGGATTTCCGGCGGGATCAAAGCGCTCTGCTCGTCGTCCGCCAGATTCACATAGTGACCGCGCGGCAGCTCCCAACCCGGGCTCGCGTCGCGCTGCGGATAGACGCTCACGACCCCGCGGGTGAGCTCGGGGCGCTCGGGATCGACGTGCAGCGAGAAATAAGGCAGATCGACTCCGTCCTCGAGGGCTGCTGCCTGCCACGGACGGTAAGAAACATACTCGTGATTGACGAACAGCCAGTAGTCTTCACTATTCGGGATCTCGACCAGGGCGGTGAAATCGTTGTTGTAGCCATACGTGATGCGCTTCTGCGGGTCCGCCGCGGGGCCAAACTGGTCGCCCCAGCGCGCCATCACGCGATAGTCGAAGCCCTCGGGCAGCACGAGACCGTCCGATACCGTGTAGCTGGCCAGACGGTTGCGGTCTTCCGCTACCGGCTGCGGATCACCCGGCAAAGGCAGAGGGTAGCCCGGCGGCTTCCAGGTGGGCGTGCCGTCTTGCCCCACCCAGCCGCCAGCCACTGTGGCCGTGCCGTCAGGCCCCGCCGCGCAGCCCGTGAGCGTCCCCAGCTGGCCCGCACCGAGCACTGCAGCCGCTCCGGTGCCGACATAGCGTAGGAATCCGCGGCGACTGAGCCCGAGCTCGTCCGATGCCAACGTCTTGGTGTCATCGTGTTCCGACATGCCAATCCTCCAATCCGATCGAGTCTCCGCAAACCTTTGAATTTGAGACGTTGCTCGAGTCCAGGACAGACCGAGTGAGACAGGTTCCTGGTGTTCCTCGAAGCCGTCAGCTCGCTCCGACGGCAGCAAGGTGGCGTGTGATCTTGTCCTCGAGACCATAGTATTCGATCGGCTCCGAAACTACATCCTGGCAGCCGTGGGAAGCTCGGCTCATCCGGCTCACGCGGCGCGCGTATCGAAGCCAAAGCGCTCGAAGAGATCCGCGAACCGCTGCACGAGCTGCTGCCGATCGAGCCCGCCAGGATCAGCCAGCGCACCGCCGCCTCATACGGCTATGCCCTGAAGGTTCGTTGTACACTGACGCGCCGAGCGCCCGGGACGACGCAGCTCATGGCAAAACACAGCACTCACGTCGAACAACCCGCCAAGCGCCGGATCGTCTGCATCGCCGACGATCTCGGGATGAGCGAAAGGATCAACCAGGCCATTCTGCACGCGCACCGCCACGGCGTGCTGCTGGGAGCCGGCTTGATGATGGGGCAAGCCGGCACCGAAGGCGCCGTCGAGCTGGCGCGCCAGAATCCGAGCCTGCAGGTCGGCTGGCACCTGCACTTGAGCAACAGCCGCCCTTGCACGCTGCCGGCCTGGCCGTGGGGTGACTCGCTGGCTCGCGCTGGCTTCACCATCGGCCTGACGCGGCGCGGACGCCGGCTGGCGCGGCGCGAGATCGAGCAGCAGTGGCAGGCGTTTCAGGCCACCGGCCTGAAATGCCGCTTCATCAACGCCCATCACCACCTGCACGTGCATCCTTTCGTGCGCCGCACTCTGCTTGCAACGCTGCAAGCGTCGCGGCGCGCGAATCTTCGCGACACCCTGCCACCGGGCTTCGAAGGCTGGATTCGCTGGGGCCGGCCGCGCTTCTTCGAGCGCGGCGTGCATGAACGCCTCTTCAGCCTGCTCGACTTCTTCATCCAGGCACGCCACCGCGGACGCCTGGGCTACGAGGAAAGCGCCACCCTGTGGGGCATCGATCGCACCTTCGCCATGCAGGCGAACGAAGTGGTGGACATCTTGCCGACTCTCGGCGATGGCCTTCACGAGCTCATGTTCCATCCGCGCCGTCTACAGGATGATCCCGATACGCAGTGCCTGCTCGACCTCGCCGAGCTGGCTCCGGACGCCTTCGTGCGCGCATGAGCCTAGCTAGATCCTGTCCAAAAAGCGATCGGTAGATGGTCACGCTCGGTGGACTGCGCGCGACCTCGCAAACTCGCAGGCCCAGCTTCGAACTGCATAAACCTCTGCTCTTCAGGCGTTTATGAGCTCCAAATACGCTCCACGCTCAGACAGTCCTCTGCCGTGCTCGTTCCACCGAGCGCGACCTGCCTGCTCATAACGTCTTTATCGGGATGGAATCTAGCTACGGCTTCGCCAGCGGCTCGACGACCTCATAGTCATCTTCGAGCTCGACGGTGAACAGGGCGGGATCTAGCTCGGGATTGAGCTGATGATCGCTGAAGTCGTTGCGCATGATGGAGCCATCTGGGAAGGTCAGCTCGGTCGCCAGCAGCTTCAAATCCGTCTCGGAGATCTCCAGCCGCACGCGCTGGATCAGCCGTCTGGCCTCGGCCGCCACCGGCTGCAGGTCGAAGCCCCAGATCGCCTCGACCTCATCGACGCTCAGCACCTCGTAGCGTTCGTCGAAACCCTCGGGATCGTTCGGCAGCCCGACCTCGAGCAGCGCCAACGCCGGCTTCCAGGCCCCACGATCGCCGCCAAAGGCATAGCGCTCGGCCTGGCGTAGACGGGGATAGAGCAGCATCAGCTCGTCCGCGGTGCGCACGGCGATGGTCCGCGGCGGATCCCCGAGCTGCCAGCGAAAGCGGTTGGGCCGCTGGAACCAGACTTCGCCCTCGGTTTCCAGCGGACGCACGATTGCCGCCAGGGTTCGCGTCTGCTTGACCTGCGCCGACCAGGTGGCGATCTCGGTCTGTTCGGCCAGCCAGGCGTCGAGCACGTGGCGTTCGGAGGCCGCGGCGAGAGGCGCCGGCGTCGCCAGGCCACAGACCAAGGCGAGGCCACTCCAGAGGGCCGGCCACCGGCGAGCGCTCGTCGAGCTGCGTTTCATTGTCGAGCTGCGTTTCATTGTCGAGCCGCGTTCCATTGTCGAGCTGCGTTCCATCATCGCTCCGTCTCCTCAGCCGTCTCCACAGAGTTTGCCGACGATCCGCGACGATCCAGGGCGCGCCACCAGCCCGGCAGCAGGAACACCGAGCATAGGCTAGCGATCACGATACCGGCGGCACAGAGCTTCCCGAGGCTCGAGAGCCCGGAATTCGACGCCAGCGCCAGGGTACCGAAGCCCGAAGCCGTCGACGCGCCGCACAGCAGGATCGCGCGCCCTACCGTGCGGTAGACCTCGCTGCGATCCCCGTGGTGACGCCGCAGGGCGAGCTGGATATGAATGCTGTAGTCGACCCCGGCGCCGAACAGCAGGGGCAGCGTCATGATGTTCATCAGATTCCACGACCAGCCCAGGCCGGACATTACCGCCATCAGCCCGAGGAAGGTGAAACCCAGGACCGCTAGGCTCAGGCCGATCTCGGTCAGCCGGCGGAAGGCCAGCGCCAGCAGCACGAGCAGAGAGGTCGCCAGCGGCCACAGCACCCGGCCGACGTCGCGCTGCATGCGCTCGAGCAGCGAATCCGCCAGCAGGGTCCAGCCAAACAGCTGAGCGCCGTCGATCGACCGCAGCCTGCCTTCGAGCGCCTTCAGGTCCTCGACGGTGGCCCCGGGCAGCGCGTCCACCCGCCCCAGGGCGAGATGGCGGCCGTCGTCGAACGCCGCGAACTGCCGTACCAGCCAGCGCGTGCCCGGCCGGGTCGGCCAGGCGACGCCCTCGCTGTCGGCGAGCTCGCCCCAGGCTCTCAGCACGCCTTCGGTCAGGTGCAGCGACTCGGCACCGAAGCCGGTCACCATGGCGGCCATCCGAACGTTCTCGAGCTCGAACATCAGCTCGCCGGCCAGCTCGCGGTTGACGGCGTGGACCTGCGGCCGCGGCCACATCGCGCTCGGCAGCATGTAACCGGTGATCTCTCCGGCTTCTGCGCTCTGCTCGAGCAGCTCAGCCGCCGCCTGCAGTCGACCCGCGACCTCGCTCTCATCAGCACCCGAGATCAGCAGCCACAGCCCCTCATCAAAGCCTCCCAGGACCTCCCGCACCTCTTCCATGGCGGCCTTGGCGCGACTCTCGGCGGGCCCCAGCTCGCGCGTCCCCCCATCGATTGCCGGCAGCCCTTGGAGCAACAGCACCGCGACAAAGATCCCCACCGCCGCGGCGGTAACCCCTGCCGTACGGCGTGACGGCCAGCCGTGCCTCGCGCGCCGCCCTGCCCCGCCGGAAGACGCTTCGGCCCTAGCGCGCGCCGCGATCGGCGGCAGATAGCCAAAGAGCATGGTGAGCGCCGCGATCAAGATGCCGAGGCCGACCAGGATGCCGAGCTGACTCAGCCCCGGCAGGCTCGAGCGCCCGATCAGCAGGAAGGCGCCGGCGGTCGTGACCGACGCCCACAGGATGCTCGGCGCCACCCGCGCACGGTGCTCGGCGGCCGATCGCGACGGATCGGCGATCAGCTCCTGGTACAGGATCAAACCATAGTCCGCCGCCAGGCCGAGGAGAATCGTCGCAAAACCCAGGCTGACGGCGTTGAGCGTGGCGCCGGTGAGTGCTCCCAGCAGCAGATCGCCCACCACCACCGTCGCCGCCACCACCAGCACTAGCAGCCAGACGAGCCAGCCGAGAGGCGCCCAGCGACGGTGGGTACGCCAGAACAGCGTCGCGACCAGCAGCAGCGTGCCCACCGCCGCCAGCCGCATGTCGCGCAGCAGGCCGGACCCGGTCTCGGAGACGAAGGCGGGATTGCCGGTCACCCGCGGCGTCACCGCGAAATCATGCTCGCCGTACCAGGCGTCGACGGCCGCTTGCACCTTGCCCACCCAGCGATGCATGGCGCGAAAGCCGGCCTGATCGAAGGGCGCCTGAACAAACAGGATGCGCAGGCTGCCGTCGGCCGACGCGAAGGGGTCGGCGCCGTCCGAGCCGGACGGCACCGGCAGTCCCGCGGCGAGCCCGTCGATCACCGAGCTGAGCGAAAAGGGATCCCGCGTCAGGCGAGCGACGTCACGCGGATTGAACGACGTCGCCAACCGGTCCAGGGTCTGTTCGAGGGTGCGCTCGGCCTCCTCGCCGCGCAGCCGCGAGGCCATCTCAGCGAACGCCTCCGGCTCCTGGTTCAGCCACAGATAGGCCAGCAGCTCGCCGAGCTCCTGCGGATCGCCGCCGAGGGGACTGCGCCAGACTACGTGCGGAGTCAGGCCCGATCGCAACAGCGCTTCGGCCAGGGACTCCGCGGCCGGCAGGGTTCCCGAGCCGTCCTCGGCGCGCTTTGATTCGGCGCGCAACGTCACGATCAGCTCGCGGGCCGCCCCGAAATTGCGCTGATACTGCTCCATCCCCTGAACCACCGGCGCATCGGTTGGCAGCAGATTGAAGACGTTGACGTCGAGCTCCAGCCGCGCCAGGCCCTTGCTCAGGATCAGCGCGGCGAGCAGACTCAGGCCGACGATGCGCGCTCCCGGCGGCTGTTGGGCAAGTCCGTTCATCGATCCAGGAATATCCGTATGCTCTCGCTGCCGTCGACGCGACGCAGCAGCCATTCGCCGTCGCCCACCCGTTCGAACCACCACTTCTTGGGCGGATCTCCGCCGTCCAACATCGCCGGCAGCTGAAACCAGACGAAGCGCTTGGGCGGCCTGCCGCGGCCGGCGTAGGAGCGATCGCGCTGGGTCAGCTCCAGGCTCCAGGCGCCGTCGCGGGTGCGAGCCGTGAAGATCGGCAGCGCCGACTTCGAAAAGTGAATCATGACGTCACCGCCGGCGTGCCGTGCGACGATCAGATCCCCCGCGATCCGGGTGGCGACCTCGCGCGGCTGCCACAGCGCCTGGCCGGTGTCCACCGTCCAACCGGGCGTCGTGAGATCCGCCGCGGGCCAGTCGACCGCCGAGGCGCAGCCCAGGATCCCGCCGCAGACGATCCCGCCTGCCGCCAGCGCACCGAGGAGGCCCCGCCTGGCGTGGCGACGCTTCATCCGTCCAATCCCGGCTGACTGCCCGACTCGAGCAGCTTCTGGCGCGCGTCGAGAGAGCGATACGGACCCCACCAGCGCTGATCGCGCCAGGTCACCGGCAGCGGCAGCCAGCAGGCGACCCAGGCCGCACCCCGCGCCAGACTCCACACCGGTACCGCGGCCAACAGCTTTGGCCCGAGGCGGCAGCCGAGGGCCCGGCATATGGCCCAGGCAGCTACCGTATCGATCGCCAGCACGGCCAGCAGGCCAGAGAGCAGGCCAGCCAGCAGGCCGGGAAACGCAGTGGGTGGACTCAACAACAGGGCGAGCGTCCACCCGACGACCGGCAGCACCAAAATCTGCGCCGCGTACGGACCCGGACGGCACCAAGCGACCGTCTTCTGCCACCTCAGGTAGTGGCGCAGCGCTCCGCCCCAGCTCTCCGACGCCGGCAGCGTCGTCAAACGCGCCGAGCTCAAGCGGACCGGAGACAGCAGGCGCCCGAGGTGGAAATCCTCCGCCAGGCAGCTGCCCAAATAGTCCCAGTCGACCCGCTGCCGGAAGTCTTCGGCGGCGAACAGCATGAGGGAGCCGAAGCCGAAACGGATCTGGTCGGCGCGGGCGAGCAGCATGACGCCGGGATAAAACTCGAGGTTGACGTACAGCGCATCGAGCAGCTCGGGCGGTCGCGAGACCTCGCTCACCCGGTAAGCCGAAGTTAGCAGTCCGGTCTCCGAGGCCGCCAGATCGCATCGCAGGGAGCGCAGCAGGCCGGCGGGCGCCGTCATATCCGAGTCGCTCCACAGCCAAAGCTCCCCCGTGGCGTGGGGCGTCAAGATGCGCATCCACGAGACCTTCGGGTTGGCGTGGAAGCTGCGCGGTCGTGCGTGACTCACCAGCTTCAGCTCCGCTGAAGGCTGGGCCCTACCGAGGTCATCGACGAGCGCTCGGATGCGATCCTCATCGCGCTCGTGACAGCCGATCAGCATCTCGCTGTCCTCATCGAGCTCGGCGGCGAACGATGCCAGGCAACCGCGCAGGCGCTGCAGCTCACGCTCGCCCATCGGGCTGGCGAGCGGCTTGAACACCGTGAGGCGGCGACGGTCCTCCGGCGCGTCGATCGGGCTCGAAGGCGCTACGCCAGTCACATGCGCAAACCTGCTCGAGCGTGCGACGAGAGCGTAGGCGATTAGCCACCAAACCGCCGCCAATCCGGTCCAGATCCAAAGAAGCAAAGCCACAGCCTGAGCTCCTAAACGCTATCGAATCACCCGGTCGATGCTCGAGTCTCGAGGATACGATGAAGCCTTGGCAATCTTTCCAGCCTCGCCATCGCTCCCTGAGTCAGCGATGGTATACCCAAGAAAATCTGCTTGACATACGTTCATGCTGGCGCCCAAGACTTCTCGAGACGCGATGCTCGACGATACCCGGACCTCACGCCATCGGCTATTTCAGATCCGCGGTTCTGCCGTGAGACGCTGGCTGGTGTCCGCGCCGGACTCGAGTAGTCCGACAGCCTGCCGCCTCCAGCCTTCACCGACGAGACGGTCGAGCAGCTGCGAGCCCTCGGCTATCTCGACTGAGACCGAGCGGCGTCCCAACTC
Source organism: Acidobacteriota bacterium (assembly GCA_039030415.1). GTDB lineage: Bacteria > Acidobacteriota > Thermoanaerobaculia > Multivoradales > J023 > JAAELT01. The sequence continues at coordinate 2,319 of JBCCEE010000130.1, read as the reverse complement.
TGCGTTGCCCTTTCATTTCACTGGCCATTCATTTCCAGTTCACAGCCGGCTGCGAGCCTCACGCAACGTTCATCGACTCTGAAGACTCCGACGGCGATCCTCAGACTCGCGGCGGCGCAGGGTTTTTCCTGCCCGGAATCCGTCTGTCTGGATCGATCGGCGGAGCCCGTTGGTTCACGGAATCCGACCCAAGGAGCCCCCAGCATGAAGTCCCGTTGCTCGCTCGCCGCCATCGCTCTCGCCGTCCTGGTGCTGTCGCCGCTCGCGGCCCACGCCGAGATCACCCTCAACCTGCTCGGCACTTACGACACCGGTCTGGGTGAGGGCGCGTCCGAGATCGTCACCTACGATCCCATGTCGCAGCGGCTGTTCACCGTCAACGCCACCGCCGCTACGGTCGACATCATCGACATCAGCAATCCGATGATGCCGTCGCTGGTCTCTTCGATCGACGTGACGGGCTTTGGCGCCGTCGCCAACAGCGTCGCGGTCGCCAACGGTGTGGTCGCGGTAGCGGTCGAGGCCGATCCGGCGCAGAGCCCTGGCCGGGTGGCGTTCTACAACACCAACGGCGCCCTGCTCGGCGACGTCGTGGTCGCCTCGCTGCCCGACATGGTGACCTTCACGCCAGACGGCACCAAGCTGCTGGTAGCCAACGAGGGCGAGCCCAACGACGCCTACACGGTCGACCCGCAGGGCATCGTCAGCATCGTCGACGTCAGCGGCGGGATCGGCTCCGCCACCGTCACCAACATCGGCTTCGGCGCCTTCAACGTCGGCGGACCGCGCGCAGCCGAGCTGCCGGCCGACGTCCGCATCTTCGGCCCGAACGCCACCGTCGCCCAGGACCTCGAGCCCGAGTACATCGCCATCTCGCCGGACGGCTCGACCGCCTACGTCAGCCTGCAGGAGAACAACGCGGTGGCGATCATCGACATCGAGAACGCTAGGATCCAAGCGATCGCCGCGCTCGGCTTCAAAGACCACAGCCTGCCCGGCAACGGGCTCGACGCCAGCAACCGCGACGACGCCATCAACATCGCCAACTGGCCGGTGCGCGGCATGTACCAGCCCGATGCCATCGACGCCTTCAGCGTCGGCGGCACCAACTACGTGATCTCCGCCAACGAGGGCGACGCCCGCGACTACGACGGCTTCTCCGAGGAAGAGCGCATGGGCGACCTCGTGCTCGATCCCACCGCCTTCCCGAACGCCGCCGACCTGCAGCAGGACGAGAACCTCGGTCGCCTCCTCTCCACCACCACCCTCGGTGACACCGACCAGGACGGCGACTATGACGTGCTCTACAGCTACGGCGCCCGCTCCTTCAGCATTTGGGACGGCACCACCGGCGCGCTGGTCTACGACAGCGGCGATCAGTTCGAGCAGATCACCGCCATGCAGATCCCGGAGATCTTCAACACCAACGACGACGGCGAGTCTTTCGACGCCCGCAGCGACGACAAGGGCCCCGAGCCCGAAGCGGTGGTCGTCGGGCAGGTCGGTGATCGCCTGCTGGCCTTCATCGGTCTCGAGCGCGTCGGCGGCATCATGGTCTACGACATCACCGATCCCACCGCGCCGCAGTTCGTCGTCTACGAGCCGTCCGCCCCGGGCGACCTGAGCCCCGAAGGCATGGACTTCGTGCCGGCCGCCCAGAGCCCGACCGGCAACCCGCTGGTGGTGGTCTCCAACGAGGTTTCCGGCACCGTCAGCACCTACCAGGTGAACGAGGCGATCGGCGGCGGCGGCAACTGCGTGGCCGACAACCAGACCCTGTGCCTCACCAACAACCGCTTCGCGGTCACCACCACCTGGCGTACCAGCGACGGCGGCACCGGCAGCGGCACGCCGGGCAACCTCACCGACGACACCGGCACCTTCTACTTCTTCTCCGAGACCAACATCGAAGTCGTGGTCAAAGTGCTCGACGCCTGCGACTTGCAGGGCTTCAACTCCTTCTGGGTGTTCGCCGGTGGCCTGACCGACGTCGAGGTGACGATGACCCTCACCGACACCGAGAGCAACGAGGTCCGCACCTACAGCAATGCGCTCAACAGTCCGTTCGAGCCGATACGCGACACGGCAGCGTTCATGACCTGCCCCTGATCGCGTCCTCTATTGCGCCCTCTGACGGCGACTCCAGCGGGCCCTGAGAGGGGCCCGCTCTTCGTTTGCCCACGAGCTCTCGAGACACCGTCAGCGGCTAGTGCGGTTCTCCCGCTCCGCCTGCAGCTCACGGAAGCGCTCGCGGCGACGCAGGCGCTGTCGCAGCCACGGTATGCCGATCAACAGGTTGAACACCCCGAAACAGACCAG
>JBCCEE010000129.1:0-18494 GCA_039030415.1 Acidobacteriota bacterium | reverse complement strand
GACCCGCTCCTCGGCCTATGGCTATGCCCAGGTGCTCGATGCCACCTGGCAGGAGTTTCGTGACGTCACCGACAATCCCAAGGCGGCGCGCCACCGGTTCAGCGACGTCGCGCAGTTCATCGGCTGGTACGGCGGGGAGCTCGAGCGCATCGCCGGTGTCTCGAAGACCGACGCCTATAACTTCTACCTCGCTTACCACGAGGGTCCCGGCGGCTTTTCGCGCGGCAGCCACCTGGCCAAGCCCTGGCTGCTCGGGGTAGCCAAGAAGGTGGAGTCGCGTGCCGCCAGATATCAGCAGCAGTATGACGACTGCTCGAAACGTCTGCGCGGCCGTCCGTGGCTGCGCTGGCTGTTAGCCGCCGGGCTGGTATTGCTCGCCGCTCGCTGGTGGCGCAAGCGGCGAGGCTAGGGTCAGCGGTCGTCGAGGAGCTCGAAGCTGGCGAAGGTCTTGCCTTCGAGCATCTCGAGGCTGGCGCCGCCGCCGGTCGAGACGTGACTCACCTGGTCGGCGAGGTCAAGCTGCTGGATAGCGGCGGCGCTATCGCCACCGCCGATGACGACGGTGGCGTCGGCCGCGGCGACCGCTTCGGCGACGGCGCGGGTGCCGGCGTCGAACGGCGGCAGCTCGAAGACGCCCATCGGTCCGTTCCACACGACGGTCTTGGCATCGCGGATGCGAGCGGCGAAACTTTCTTGGGTGCGCGGTCCGATATCCAGGCCGCGGAATCCTTTGGGGATGTCGCCCTCCACGACGCGCGTTTCGGCATCGCCGGCGAAGCGATCACCGCAGTGGTGGTCGACGGGCAGCACGATCTTGCCGGCGCCACGCTCCAGCATGTCACGAGCGCGCTCCGTAAAGTCGGCCTCCACCAGGCTGTCGCCGACGGCATTGTCGCGCGCGAGCTCGAAGGTGTAGGCCATGGCGCCGCCGATCAGGATGGCGTCGCAGATCTCGAGCAGGTTGTCGATCACGACGATCTTGTCCGACACTTTGGCGCCGCCGAGGATGGCGAGGAACGGACGCTCCGGGCTGGCGATCACTTCGGCCAGGTAGCGGATCTCTTTCTCCACCAGGAAGCCGCACACCGCGGGCTTGCCGTCGGCCTTCATGGCGCGCGGCACACCGACCATCGAGGCGTGCTCGCGGTGGCAGGTGCCGAAGGCGTTGTTGCAGTAGATGTCGCCAAACTCGGCCAGGACGCTGGCGAAGTCGTCGCCGCCTTTTTTCTCGGCCTTCTGGAAGCGCAGGTTTTCGAGCAGCACGACGCCACCCGGTGCCAGCTCCGCCACCTTGGAGCGGGCGTCGTCACCGACGGTGTCGCTGGCGAAGGCTACGGGGCGCTCGAGCAGCTCGGCGAGGCGACCTGCGGCCGGCGCCAGGCTGAAAGCTGGCTCTGGACCCACGCCTTTGGGGCGGCCGAGGTGACTCATGAGGACTACGGAGCCGCCATGATCCAGCACGTGCTGGATGGAGGGTACCGCCATGCGGATGCGGCGGTCGTCGGTGATCTGGTCGCCGTCGAGCGGCACGTTGAAGTCGACCCGCATCAAGACTCTGCGGCCTTTGACGTCGACGTCGGCGAGTGTTTTCTTGGCCATATGTCAAAGCTCCTCGAGGGCTGGTTGCGCGAGATCCGCTGTGGTCAGGTCGTGCTGGGTGGGCTGCGCCGGGCTGCGGGACTCGCAGGATCGTCTTGCGACTCGCTCATGGTCTCGCAGCCCCAGGCGATTTTGCGGATCATGAGATCTTGCACGCTCAGACATCCTCGCCCTTGCTCGCTCCACCCACACGACCTTCGGGTTCAAGAGCTTTGAATCTAACTCGCCGCTTGTCCGGATTCCAGCGACTTCAGCAGCGAGCTACCGGTCATCGCGTCGGGCTTCGGCAGGTTCATGAGCTCGAGGATGGTGGGCATGACGTCGGCCAGCCGGCCGTCGGCACGCAGACTTTCAGACGTCTCAGAGCCGTTGCCGCTGGCGGCGTCGCGGCGCTCCGGGTCGACCAGGATGAGCTCGACGTCGAAGGTGGTGTGGGCGGTGTGCGGGGCTTCGGTCTTGGGATCCCACATCTGCTCGGAGTTGCCGTGATCGGCGGTGACCACCAGCTTGCCGCCAGCTTCGAGGGTGGCGTCGACGAGCTCGCCGACCAGGGTGTCGACCACCTCGGCGGCGCGTATCGCCGCCTCCAGCTTGCCGGTGTGGCCCACCATGTCGGTATTGGCGAAGTTGATCAGGATGAAGTCGTCGGGCTTGGCGGAGCGGATGCGGCCCAGCGCCGCGTCGCACACCTGGCGGGCGCTCATCTCGGGCTGCTGATCGTAGGTGGCGACCCGCGGCGACTGCGCCATCTCGCGCGTCTCACCGGGAAACGGTTCATCACGATAGTCGTTGAAGAAGAAGGTGACGTGGGGAAACTTCTCGGTCTCGGCGCAGCGGAACTGCCTGAGCCCGCGCTCGGCGAGGTAGGCGCCGGCGGTGTGCTCCATCTTCGGTGGTTTGGGGAAGGCGATACTCACGAACGGCGCCAGCTCCTGCTGGTAGCCGGTCATGGTGACGTAGGTCAGGTCGAGCTTGGGGCCGCGGTCGAAGCCGCGCTCGCCGTCTTCGGGTGAGGGTTTGACGTAACCGTAGAAGTCGTCGAAGACGAAGGCCTGGGAGATCTCGCGCGGTCGGTCACCGCGGTAGTTGGTGAAGATGACCGCGTCGCCGTCTTTGATCCGCGAGGCGGATGGATCGTCGCCGACGGTTCGCACCGTCACGAACTCGTCGCCCTGGCGGCTGTCGTCGAGGGGGTGCTCGTAGTAGTGCTGAATCGCCTGGGTGACCCCAGTGAAGTGGGGCGGCGCTTCGCCGCGGCCGGTGAGGGCGTCGTAGGCGCGCTGCACGCGGCTCCAGCGGTTGTCGCGGTCCATCGCCCAGTAGCGCCCGCACAGCGTGGCGATGCGGCCGACGCCGAGCTCGGCGCAGCGCGCTTCGGCTTCCTGGACGTAGCCCAGACCGGTGAAGGGGCCGGTGTCGCGGCCGTCGGTGAAGAGGTGCAGGTAGACCTCGGCGTGGCCGCGGCGCTTGCAGAGCTCGACGCAGGCGTAGAGGTGGGCCAGCAGCCCGTGGACGCCGGCGTCGGAGGCGATGCTGAAGAAATGCACCGCGCCGCCGCGCTTCTGGGCGCCGTCGATGGCGTCGACCAGAACCGGGTTTTCGAACAGCTCGCCGTGGCGGATGGCCTGGGTGATACGCACCGATTCCTGGTTGACGATGCGGCCGGCGCCCAGGTTTTGGTGGCCGACCTCGCTGTTGCCCATGGTGCCTTCGGGCAGGCCGACGTCCTCGCCGCTGGTCTTGATCAGGGTCCAGGGATAGTCGCGCAGCAGCGCGTCACAGCGTGGTGTCGACGCCTGCTCGAGCGCATTGAAGGCGGCGTGCTCGGGGTTCGGGTTGCGGCCCCAGCCGTCGCGGACGATCAGCACTACGGGGCGGGGAGGTTGCTGGGGCATGTTGGCTCTCTATGGAAAGGATCCCACCATGGAGGCCGGCTGGCCGGTGGTCTCGAGCACCCGCTGCCAGGTTTCGCCGCCGGGGTCGAGGGTCTTGGAGCGGTCGGCGACGAGGGCGAGCGGGACGTGGATGAAGTTGTTGTTCCAGAAGCCCACCATCATGCGGCTGCGTCCCGCCATGCCGGCGTGCACGGCGTGCTGGCCGAGCATCAGGCAGAAGCTGGAGTCGTTGGAGTTGGCGGGCTGGCCGCGGATGATGTAGCTGGGGTCGATGTACTTGACGTTGATTGGGATATCGAGCTCGGCGAAGCGCGCCCGAAAGCGCTGGCGCAGGAAGACGCCGATGTCTTCGAGCTTACGGTTGCCCGAAGCGTCGCGGCCGGCGGATCCGTCGCTGACCAGCTCCTGGCCGGCACCCTCGGCGACTACGACGACCGCGTGCCGGCGCTCCTGAAGGCGCGCGGCCAGCAGCTCGATCAGGCCGCCCTGACCCTCGAGGGAGAACGGCACCTCCGGCACCAGGCAGAAGTTGACGTCGCCGGAAGCGAGGGTAGCGTGGGCGGCGATAAAGCCAGCGTGGCGTCCCATCAGCTTGACGAGGCCGACGCCGTGCCACACGGCGCGCGCCTCGGTGTGGGCGGCGTGGATCACCGACTGAGCGGATTCGACGGCGGTGACGAAGCCGAAGGTGCGCTGGGTCCACATCAGGTCGTTGTCGATGGTCTTGGGAATGCCGATGATGCTGATCGGCAGCTGCCGCCGGGCGATCTCCTGTGCCAGGGCGTGGGCGCCGCGAAGCGTGCCGTCACCGCCGATGGCGAACAGAATGCTGACGCCGAGCCGCTCCAACTGATCGACCATCTCGCCGAGATCTTGCGGTCCGCGGGACGAGCCCAGCAGGGTGCCGCCCTTGTGGTGGATACTCTCGACGAGTGCTGAATCGAGCTCGATTGGCGCGCTGCGGGGCTCTCGCACCAGGCCGCTGTAGCCGTAGCGAAATCCCAGCACCTTGCGCACGCCGTAGCCGTGGCGCAGGGTGAGGAAGATCGAGCGAATGACGTCGTTGAGACCCGGGCACAGGCCGCCGCAGGTGACGATGCCGCAGGTCAGCCCCTCGGGCTCGAAGAAGATCTCGCGGCGCGGGCCGGCGGCTTCGAACGCCGGCACCGAGCCGGCCGCCACCAGCGGCTCGAGCTCTGCCGTCTCGCGGCAGACCAGGATCCTGCTATCGCTGGTGAAGTGCTCACGCCGGCGCAGCAGAGGCGACGGGACGCGACAGGGGCCGAGGCGGGCGACTTCGAGCTGGCCGGCGGCCGGTATGTTTGCGGTGGGTAGGCTCATCGTGCGGTGAGCTTATCGAGCTTTGGCGCCGCCGCACACTCCAGGCAGGCGGGATAAACTCGCCGCCCCTATGCCTTCAGCCGTCGAATCTCCTGAAACGCCTCCCGTCGACCCGCGTCACGATGCACGGCACGACGCGCGCACGCCGAGCCGTCGCCCGGCGCCACTGCTGCTGGCGATCACACTGGCCATGGTGGCATGTTTGCTGGCCAGACTGGCCGGCGGGCCGGTTGCCATTCCGTGGCCCGACGTCGTGCGGATCCTGGCCGGTGGGGAAGGCGAGCTGCCGGCCTGGAACGGCATCGTGATGCAGATCCGGCTGCCAAAGGCGATCACCGCCAGCCTCGCCGGAGCCGCGCTGGCGGTCAGCGGCCTGCTGATGCAGACGCTGTTTCGCAACCCCTTGGCGGGGCCCTTCGTGCTCGGCATCAGCGCCGGCGCCAGCCTGGGAGTGGCGATCGTGCTGCTCAGCGTCGGCGCCGGCACGTCGCAGCTGCTGGCCGGCCTCGGCCTGGTGGGGGACTTCGGCCTGGTGGCCGCGGCCAGCCTGGGCTCAGGGCTGGCCCTGGCGCTGGTGATGTTCGCGGCGCGGCGGGTCTCGACCCTGACGCTGCTGATCTTGGGAGTGCTGTTCGGCTACGCCACCAGCGCCCTGGTGACGGTGTTGATCCACTTCAGCCTGGCCGAGCGCATCCAGTCTTACATTGCCTGGACGTTTGGCAGCTTTGGCAACGTCACCTGGAGCCAGCTGCAGATTCTGGCGCCGACCCTGGTGGTCGGCCTGGCGCTGGCGCTGGCGACCGCCAAGCCGCTCAACGCGCTGCTGCTGGGGGAGGGCTATGCCGCCTCGATGGGGATCGAAGTGACCCGCGCCCGCTGGCTGATTTTGATCAGCACGGCGCTTCTGGCCGGCGGCGTCACCGCCTTCTGCGGCCCGATCGGCTTCCTCGGCATCGCGGTGCCGCACCTGGTGCGCGGGGTCTTCCGGCTGGCGGACCATCGCGTGCTGATTCCGGCTTCGGCCGTCACCGGCGCGGCGGTGGCGCTGATCTCGGATCTGGTCGCCCAGCTGCCGGGCAGCCAGGCGGTGCTGCCGCTCAACGCCGTCACCGCCTTGATCGGAGCGCCGATCATCGGCGCCATCATCCTGCGTCGGCGGCTCGACGATAGCTTTTCGCGATGACCCTTCTCGAGATGACCCATACCGAGCCGACGCCCCGGCCGCTGCTGGCCTCGAAGCAGCTCACTACCGGCTACGGCGGGCGACGCCCCTGCGCTCTGCTGCGCGACGTCGAGGTGCGGCTGGCGCCCGGTGAGCTGGTGGCGGTGCTGGGCCCCAACGGCGCCGGCAAGTCGACCCTACTGCGCACCTTGGCGGGTATGCAGCCGGCGCTCGCCGGCCGCGTCGAGCTTCTCGGCACGCCGCTGTCCGAGCTGCGGCCGCGTCAGCTCGCTCGCCGGGTCGGCGTCGTGCTGCCGGAGCGCGTCGCACCCGGCATGCTGTCTGCATACGATTTAATTGCCCTGGGGCGCACCCCACACACCGGCTGGACGGGAAGGCTGCGATCACGCGACGAAACCGTCATCCAGCGAGCCCTGCAGGTGGTGGGAATCGCGCACCTGGCAGATCGTGACGTGACGGCCTTGTCCGATGGTGAGCGCCAAAAAGTCATGATCGCCCGAGCCTTGGCGCAGGAGCCCAAAGTCTTGATTCTCGATGAGCCGACCGCTTTTCTCGACCTGCCGGGCAGAGTCGAAGTGATGAGCCTGCTGAAGCGCCTGGTGCGCCAAAGCGAGGCCGAGCGCTCGGTACTGCTCTCGACCCATGACCTGGACCTGGCGCTGCGCACCGTCGACCGCGTGTGGCTGCTGGATCGTCGCGGCGGATTCCACACCGGTTCACCCGCGGAGCTGCTCGCCACACGAGCTTTCGAAACAGCATTCGAGAGCGAAGAGCTATCCCGTTATCTGCCGCGGGGCTCGGCATCGGACCCGGGACCCCGGTCCGAGCCGGTTGCCCCGAGCTAAACAAAGACGATAGGTTTGAATGATGATGAGAAAAACGAGTCGGGTTGCCGCGCGGCGGCCAGCCAACCGTGTTGTCCTGAGCCGCTGGAGCCTGGTGTCCTTCCTCGCGCTAGCCATGGCGTCCAGCGCCTTCGCCTACGAAAAACCGCCGGTGCCGGACGACCTCGCGCCGCCAGCTGATGCCGAGAGCTCGCCTTCGGGCCTCAAGTGGAAGGTGCTGAGCGAGGGGACCGGCACCAGGCCAGCCGACAAGAACGATCGGGTGGCGGTGCACTTCACCGGATGGACCGCGGCCGGTGCCGAGTTCCAGAGCACCTACGGTCAGGAAAAGCCGGCGGTGTTCGAGGTGCAGAGCGTGTTTCCGGGCTGGGCCGAGGCCATGCAAATGATGCTGGAAGGCGAGACCCGCCGCTTTTGGATCCCCGGCAAGCTAGGACCCAAGAGTCCCAGGAGCGGTCCTTCCGGCGACGTTGTCTTCGATGTCCAGATGGTTGCCATTCAGCGCATCGCCAATCCGCCGGAGAGCCTCACCAAGCCACCAGAGGACGCTGAGCGCGGCATGGCGGGCGGCTACTCGAAGCGCTTCGAGACCGGCTGGGGTGACGAGTTCCCGGCGCCGGATAGCGCGGTTCTGCTGCACTACACGGGCTGGACCACCGACGGTAAGACTTTCGATTCGACCACGACGCGGGGCCGACCGACGGCGTTTCCGCTCGGCAAGGTGATGGAGCCCTTCTCCGAGGCCATCCAGCGCATGGTGGTCGGCGAAAAGCGCCACATCTGGATCCCCGGCAACCTGGCGGCTGGCAACTGGCCGGGCTCGCCGAGCGGCATGCTGATCTTCGAGGTGCAGCTGATGAATATCCTCCCCGAGGGCGCGCTACAGAGCGGCGCCATCAACAAAGAGGGGATTCCCCAGGGCGGCCCGATGACCAAGCCTGGCAGCTGACCGACCTGAGCCGCGACCCTGCTGATACGTTCCGTTCGCTCTGTGATCTAATTCGCGCCGCATGTACAGCAACAACCCAAGATTCCGTCAGCCGATCGGCTTTGGTGGTGGCAATGCCGGGCCACCGCCGCCCGATATCCTGCTGCTGATCGGCGTCCTGTTCATCACCTACTCGCTGCAGTTCTTCAGCGCCACCTCCGGCCTGATGGAGCAGCTGCAGCTGTCGCGAGACGTCTGGCAGCGCGGCTTCCTCTGGCAGGTGGTGACCTATCCATTCGTCGCCGAGGTCGCGGGCAGTCTGTGGTTTCTGCTGTCGCTCCTGATCATTTTCTGGTTTGGGCGTGACGTCTACCGCTACCTCGGGCAGCGCCGCTTCTGGCAGCTGCTGGCCTGGGGCTTCGGCACCGGCGCCGCGGTGGCGATCGTCGTCCAGCTGCTGATGGATGCCGCCGGTGTCCCCAGCCCCTACGCCTTCTCGCTGATGCGCGGTCAGACCATGGTGCTGACCGTCTTGATCGCCGCCTTCGCCACCGTCTACGGCAACGCCACCATCATGCTGATGTTCGTGCTGCCGCTCAAGGCCAGGTGGTTCCTGGGGCTCGAGATCCTGTTTGCCTTCATGGGCTACCTGACGACCAAGGATTTCGCCGGCTTCCTCGGCATCTGCGCCACGGTCGGCATGGTCTATCAGATCCTCACCGGCGGCGGCCTGCGCCGCGCTCTGCGCGAGCTGCGGCTACGCATCGAGCGCCAGATCTTGGAGGCACGCCTCAAGCGCATGCGCCGCAAGAGCGACCTGAAAATCGTCAAGCCGCCACCCGACGACGACGGGCCGGGCGGTCCGTGGGTGAACTGATCTCGAAGAGCTCTTGCCTTGTCAGGCCCGAGGCCTGAACCTCAACCAGGCCTACAGGCCTGAAACGCAAAACTTCTCAAACACAATTCAGGGAGACGAAGACGTGGGTATGCTGTACCTCAACGAGGAAGATATGCGCCGTACCGGAGCGCTCGAAGCCAAAGCTCTGCCGGTGATCTGGGATCAAGTCGAAGCCGCTTTGATCACCATGGAAGAAGGGCCCTCCAACGCGCCGCTCGACGCCTACCTGCGCTCGCCCGACCCCGAGCACTTCGACCGCATCATCGCCAAGGCCGGCCTGGCCGGACCCACCTCCGGCGTCAAATGGATCGCCTCGGCGCCGGCCAACCTCGAGCGCGGCCTGCCGCGCGCTAGCGGTCTGCTGATCCTCAACGACGTCGTCACCGGCGTCGCCTACGCCATCATGGACGCGGTGCCGATCAGCAACCTGCGCACCGCCGGCGTCGCCCTGGTTTTTCTGCGGTCATTTCGCCGCGACTTCCGCCGCGCGGTCATCGTCGGCGCCGGCGTCCACGGCCGCGAGCACTGCCGCCAGCTGCTGCACGGTCGCGACGCCGGCATCTTCGAGAGGCTCGACGAAATCTGCGTCTTCGATCCCTTCGAGACTTCGCGTCAGAGCTTCGTCGAAGCCTTCCCCGGCGTCACCGCGCTCGACGACCCTGCGGCCATCTTCGCCGATGACACCGCGCTGCTGTACTGCACCAACGCCCTGAAACCCCACATCGAAGCAGCGAATGTGCGCGGCAAGCGCGGCTTGAGCGTGGTGCACACCAGCCTGCGCGACTTCCTGCCCGAGGCTTTGGCGGCCTTCGATCACTGCGTCGCCGACAGCGTCGAGCACGTGGCGCGCGCCAAAACCAGTGTCGACCTGGCCATCACCGCCGGCCTGCTCGAGCGCGAGGCCTGCCTCTCCCTGCCGCAGCTGCTGATCGCCGCCCGTGACGGCGGCGACGCGCCGTTCGCGCCGGAAGAGAACGTCATCCTCAACCCGATGGGTCTGGTCGCCAACGACCTGCTGGTGGGGGAGGCGGTCTACCAGATGGCCAGGGACGGCGGCCTGGGCACGTCGCTCGAGACCTGAGCTCGTCGCAGCCTCCTCGGATCCGTACGGCTTCCGGATGTCGTATAATTGCTAGATCGGCCTAGGCAAGTAAGAACGTTGGGCTCGGTAGAGCCGCGCCTTGCCTTGCGCAAAAGCCCGGAGGCGAGCGATCTTCGTGAGCAGGATCCCTTCCTCCCGATAAACCCTATACGTCCACCATCACAGGAGATGGACCTATGAAGACCCCTATGCGTACGCTCTCACTAATTCTCGCTGCACTCGTTCTCTGCTTCTTCTCGTCTGCCGCGTTGACCGCCGAGACGCCCAAGGATGACGCGGCCAAAGAGCACGACTTCCACCACGGCGCCGACGGCCACAAGAGCGAGCACGAACACCACCACGGCAACGATGGCCACGCCAACGAGCATGAGCACCACCACGGCGACGACGGCCACAAAAACGAGCACGAGCACCATCATGGTGACGACGGCCACGCCAGCGAGTTTGAGCATCATCACACCGATGGTGTCCACGGCGAGCACCCGCACCATCATGCGGATGATGACCACGCCAACGAGCACGATCATCACCACGGTGCCGACGGCCACAAGAACGAGCATGAGCATCATCACGGCAACGATGGCCACGCCAACGAGCATGAGCACCACCATGGCAACGACGGCCACAAGGATGAGCACGAGCACCATCATGGGGATGACGGCCATGCCAACGAGCACGAGCATCACCATGGCGCCGATGGCGATTCAACCGGTGATCACCACCATCACGAGCACGAGAGCGATAGCGAAGCGAAGAGCGATAGCGAAGGCTGATCCCGCTGATAACGGCGACAGTCCACACGGTTTCGAGCTCCTGTGACGGCTCACCGCGGTAGCGACATTCCAGCCCGCGGTGACGCCATGATGAATCGATTGGGGATGCATTTGTCCCTTGAGGGTACGCCGCGCCTTCAAGGCAATTGAGATCCGTATATCATTAAGGCATGTTCTGCACTCCCCGATGGAGAGTCTAGCCATGCTGAATCGGATTGCCTTCTCGAACGTCGATCTGAAGCAGGCCTACCGAACGCTTTGGAAGCGACCGGGCTTTGCGCTGCTCATCATCTCGGTCCTGGGGCTGGGGATCGGCGCCGCCACTACGATTTTCAGTTTGCGGTACGCGGTCTTCATGCGGCCGCTGCCGTTGCCGGAGCCGGAACGACTGGTCGAGATCCGCACGGTGTCGACCCGTCCGGAAGCTGATGTCTACGGAGCCTCGGATCAGGACTCCGTCGACTGGCAGGAGCGCAGCTCGGCGATCGAGACCCTCGGGACTTACTCGACCGGCCGCCTCAACGTGCTCTCCGACGACCGCGCTACGTCGGTGGCTATGGCCTATGTGACGCCCGGGCTGTTCACGGCGCTCGGGATGCAGCCCAGGATCGGCAGGATGTTTCTGCCCGAGGAAGACCAGCCCGGCGGCGACGCGGCCAAGGCGGTCTTGAGCTATGCCACCTGGCAGAGTCTCTTCGGGGGTCGCGAGGATATCCTGGGCACCGAGCTGCGTACCGACCGCCAGAGTCTGGAGATCGTCGGCGTGGCGCCACCCGGGCTGAGCTTCCCGGACCAGACCCAAGTGTGGATTCCAGCGCAGTCGATCTACGACCTGCGAGGTACGGATCGCAGCGACCCTGCGCGGCGCAGCGGCCGCCGATGGATCCGCTCGGTAGCCCGGCTGGCAGAGGGGGCCACGCTAGGCCAGGCCCGTGCCGAGCTCGAGGAGATCGGCCGCCAGCTGCAGCAGGAGTATCCTGAGACCAACGCCGAGGTGATGCCCGAGGTCGTCACCCTGCGCGCGGCTGAAACCGAGCGCCTCGGCCCCTACCTGAGGCTGCTCTCCGGCGCCGCGCTGCTGATGCTAGTGATCTGCTGCGCCAACGTCGCCGGCCTGATGATGATGCGCGCCACCCGCCGCCGTCGCGAGCTGGCGGTGCGCTGGGCGTTGGGGGCCGGGCTGCGCGGTCTCGGTCGGGCCCTGCTCCTCGAGAGCCTGCTGCTCAGCCTGGCAGGTGGCCTGCTGGCGGTGGCATTTACCGGGCTGGCGCTGCGGATCTATCCGACGCTCATCCCGGTCGCCTTGCCTCCCTGGTTCGAGGCGCGCCTGGATCCTCCGGTGCTCGGGTTCGCCCTCCTGGTTGCGTTCGGGTGCTGCTTGCTCTCGGGGCTGGCGCCGCTCTGGCGAGCGCTGCGCCAGGCTCCGAGCGTCGGTCTGCGAGAAGGTGCCAAAGGCTCGGCGCGCCAGGGCCGCTTGCGGCCGGCGCTGGTCGTCGCCCAGATCACGCTCTGCCTGCTGCTGCTGACCGGAGCGCATCTGCTGACCCGATCCCTCGAGGCGCTCGAGAGCGTCGACCATGGGCTGCGGCCCGATCGCGTCATGACCGTCGCCCTGTCGTCGTTTCAGCACGGCAGCAACGAGGACCGCATCCGCGGCGTGACCCAGTTCTATCATCGTCTCGTCGACCGGCTCGAGCAGATCCCGGGGGTTGTCGCCGTTGGCGGCACCGACAACTTCCCGTATTCCGGCTCGCAGTATGGCGATCGCGGCGGCGTCAGCGTAGAAGCCCGTGGCGACACCGAAGCAGATCGCCGCCTGCGCGCCCCGACCCTGCTGGTCGACGTTACGCCGCGCTATTTCGAGGCGGTTGGTCTGCCGCTGCTCGAAGGCCGCAGCTTCGACGACGGCGATACCCTGGACGCGCCGATGGTCATCATTCTCAACGAGCGCGGTGCCCGGGAGCTGTTTCCCGACCGTCCCGCCCTCGGCCAAGAGGTGAGGATCACCTACGACGGCGGTGGCGCGGACGAGTGGGCGCGGGTGGTCGGTATCGTCGGCAATGTGAAGTACGACAAGCGCTGGGACGACCGAGGCATCGAGCTCTACTATCCCCACAGTCAGTATGGCCTGGCGTCGACCTACCTCGCCATTCGCACGCGCGATGCCGTCCCCGGTCTCGAGGATGCGATCCGAGCCACGATCGCTGGGATCGCACCGGAGACGGCGGTGGAGCGCATCACGACCCTGGAGCGGATGATCGACGACTCCCTTTGGCAGGATCGGCTGTGGAGCGTCGTGCTCGGCGGCTTTGCGCTGATGGCGCTGCTGCTCGCCACCGTCGGTGTATATGGCGTGCTGGCCGAGAACGTCGCGCAGCGCACCCGGGAGATCGGCATTCGCCTGGCGCTTGGAGCCTTGCCGCGCGACGTGATCCACAGGATCACCCGCCAGGGCCTAGCTCTGGTGTCCATCGGGCTTGGCGTCGGCTTACTCGCCACGCCATGGATCGGGCGCGCCCTCGAAGCTGTGGTCTTCGGCGTCGAGTCGACGACCCGGAGCTCTGCGGTCTCGGCGGCTCTGTTCTTGCTAGCTGCCGCCCTGCTGGCATGCCTGGTTCCGGCGATGCGCGCCGCTCGCGTCGATCCGCTCGAGGCGTTGCGGGACGAGTAGGGCTCGTTGAGCAGGGAAGACTTCTACTGACAGCGCTCGAGATCTGAGATTCGTAAGGGGTTCCTCGGCTCGAACATACCGGGTGCGAGCCTCGCACCCGGTATCCCGACGCCTAACATACCCGGTGCGAGCGTCGCACCCGGTATGTTTGAGGTGCGGAAACCAGGATTGATCGTTGATCCGGGTGTCCTGAAGGTGAACATACCCGGTGCGAGCTTCGCACCGGGTATGTTTGCGCTGAGGATCATGATTTCGAGCCTCGAGCGGATTTTCGGACCTTGACCGGATTCTCGAGCGGCTAGAATGCTGTGCTGGGAATCTGTGGTTGGCTTTGGAGTGGAGACTGCATGAGGTTTGAGTTGAGGCGGCGGTCGCTTGGTATCACCTGGGTCATCATCTGCTTTCTCTCACTGGCCAGACTCTTCACAGCCTCGTCGGTCGCTCAGCCATCCGATGACGCGCTGGTGCCGTCGGTGCCGACGGCCACGCGCTTGCTGTCAGCGGAGGAGGGCCACACCTATCGTGCCGAGCTCGACGCCGGCGCGTGGCTTTTCTCAGTGACCCAGAAGGGAGTCGATACGGAAGTCCGCTTCGAGCTGCCCGACGGCGGCGAGCTGGGGCCGTTCAACAGCCCGGTGGGCCGGCGCGGCACCGAGTCCTTCCTCGTCACTCTGGATCGCCCCGGTACGGTTCGAGCGGAGATCCGTCCCAGTGGTCGAGCAGCCGATGGACACTATACCGCCGTACTGGAGCGACTCGCCGCTGCGGATGACTCGCAGCGATCGTCGGCAGAGCGCGAGCGCTTCCTGGCGGAGAGCGCGGCCACGAAGGCCACTCGCAGCTTCGCAGCGGGCTCGCTGGAAGACGCTCAGCACCACTACCGCCAGGCGCTGTCCGTCTGGCCGCCGAGCGATCCTGCCGGCAGGGCGCGTAGCCTCGTGGCTTCGGCGGTGTTGGCTCGTTCGCTCGATGAACCGGGAGAAGCTGCTGAGCGCTTCCGTCGAGCGTTGAGCGATTGGCAGGCTCTGGGAGATCGGGAGAACGAAGCTACGACCTTGAACCGTCTGGGGCTGACGCTGGACCAGCTCGGTGAGACCCACGTAGCCCTAGAGCTCTTCGAGAAAGCTATCGCCCTCTGGCGAAAGCTGGATGATCCCGTCGGTGAGGTCCCGGCGCGGCTCAACCTCTGTTTGGCTCTGCAGCGTCAGGGGGACTTCTCAGATGCTCTCGGCTGCTATAAGTCGGCGCTCCACCTCGTTCGTGAGCTGCAGCAGCCCAATCGGGAAGTTGTCGTGCTAAGCAACCTGGCGGGGGTTTATTGGAGACTCGGAGAGCCTGACCGCGCCCTCGAAGGCTACGCCCAGGCCTTGGCCCCCGCGCGCCAACTCGGCGGCACACGGACCCAGGGACGGATCTTGAGTACGCGCGCTCTGCTCTACTATGAGCTGGGTGAAGCGGAGCAGGCTCTGATCGACTATGGGCGAGCCTTAGAGGTGTTTCGCGAGCTGAAGCATCGTCGCATGGAAGGTTTGACGCTCAGCTACCTTGGAGCCACCCACCTTTTTCTCGGTGAGCTCGATCGAGCCGGTACTTATCTGGAGCAGGCCCTGCCCCTGCTCGAAGCCGTCGGCGACCAGCGAGGCATTTCTGGCACCTTGCGTAGTCTCGGCCAAACCCGAGGGCGACAAGAAGACTGGGACGCGGCCTTCGACGCCTATGCTAAGGCCTTGGAGCTGAGCCGCGGCTTGGATGATCGGCGCGGCGTGGCGAGCCTTTTCAAACTACTCGGCCAGGCGCATGCCAAAGCCGGAAGCCTGCCACGTGCCGTCACTGAGCTCCAACGAGCAGTCGAGCTGCAGCAACAGCTGGGCGACCGAAGGCAGACGGCACAGGCTCTGCTGGAGCTGGGGAAAGCGTATCGACAGTGGCAGGATCCCGAGCAGGCGCTGGATCATCTCAGCCGGGCGCGGGAGCTCTTCCGAGATCTGCGCGACCGCGCGGAGGAAGTGCGGACGCTCGAGGCGACCGCGCGTGCTGAGCGCGATCTCGGCCGGTCGCATGAAACGTTGGCGGCCACCAGCCTCGCCGTCGAGCTTCTCGAAGATCTGAGAACACGAGCTGGCGGTCTGCGTCAACGAGCGGCGTTTTTTGCCACCCGTCGAGGCGTTTACGAGCTGCATATCGACGAACTGATGCAGCGTCATCGCTCTCAACCTGGGGCCGGCTACGACCGCCAAGCGTTTGTCATCAGCGAACGGTCCAGGTCACGAGCGCTGCTCGACTCGGTTCGAGCTGACGGACACCTCGGCGCGAGCCTGCGGCAGCGGTTGCAAGCGGCGAGCCGGCGCCTGGCCGCTCACACCGAACGGCAAATAACGATCCTCGGCCGGGCGCACGAACCTTCCGAGGCGGCGGCGGTCGATCGTGAAGTCGTCGCGGCTCTCGCCGAGCTCGAGGGACTGCAGGCTGAAGCTCGGCGGGTAGACCCGAACTATAGCCAACTGGTGGAGGGCGAAATCCTCCACGCGGAGGAGGTCGCGGAGCTGCTCGATTCTGCCACTCTGCTGTTGGAATATGTGCTAGCCGAGCCACGCAGCTATTTGTGGGTCGTGAGCGCCGGCTCGATGGTCAGCTTCGAGCTTCCTGGCCGAGAAACCCTGGAGCCGCTGGCACGGCAGGCCCATGCCGACCTGAGCACTCTCGACGTCCGTACTGGCCGAACGTCTCGCCAGGCTCTGGAGAATCTCAGCGGCTTGCTCCTTGCTCCGGTGGCCGAACGACTCGCTACCGCACGCCGGCTCGTGGTCGTTGCTGATGGTGCATTGCACTACTTGCCCTTCGCTGCCTTCCCATGGCCAGCTAGCGGAGAGCCGCTGGTGGCGAGCCACGAAATCGTGCATTTGCCGTCGGCTTCGACGTTGGCCTGGCAGCGGCGCCGCGTGGTTCGCAATGCGCCAGAGAAAACCCTCGCCGTCCTAGCCGATCCGGTCTTCGATGCTCTGGACTCGCGGCTCTCGGGGGCTCCAGGCTCACCGGATCTTGCGGCTGCCGTCTTGGACCACTCGGTGCGATGGCGCGGTGACCTCGACAACCTTGGGCGCCTGGCCGCCACAGGTCAAGAGGCTGCCGCCATTGTCGACCTGGTTGAAGCGCCATCGGAGAGCCTCCTCGCGACGGGTTTCGACGCCCATCGTGAGCGAGTCGTCAGTGGCGAGCTGGAAGGATACCGCTATCTCCACTTTGCTACCCATGGCCTGATCAACTCTCGCCATCCCGAGCTTTCTGGTCTGGTTTTTGCTCTCTACGATGCTCATGGCCAACTGCGAAACGGGTTTCTCAGCATGGACGATGTCTACAGCCTCGAGCTGAGTGCTGAGATGGTGGTGCTTTCCGGGTGCCAGACAGCGTTGGGCAGGGAGGTCCGTGGCGAAGGCCTTCTTGGCCTAGCCCACGGCTTCATGGCTGCTGGGGTACCTCGGACGGTGGCCAGCCTGTGGCCGGTGCAAGATGGGGCAACCGCCCGGCTAATGACACAGTTTTATCACGGTGTCCTGACAGAAGGTAAGACGCCTGCAGCGGCCTTGATCGCTGCACAGCGCTCAGTTCGCAAGCAGCGGTTGTGGGCCGATCCCTACTTCTGGTCGGCCTTCGTCCTCTTGGGCGATTGGCATTGAGAGAGAATCATGATGCATGTATAAAGGAGAGCCGCATGGCCGACGAGAAAAGCCTGGTTGAAAATCTGTTTACGGGAAAGTGGACGATCAAGTCGCTGGCGTCGAACGCTGACAGCTCCCCGGCCACTGCCAGAGTCGAGCCTAGCAAAGGAGCAGCAGGCTACATGCTTGAGTTGTATGATGCTCAGGGTCGAAAGGTCTCCGTGTCGGAAACGATGGGTCTTGAAAGTCGAAATTCACTGATCCTGGAGTTTGACTCCAGCGACTATACGCTCTGCAGTGAGACCTGTTGGATCTCTCTCTGGCGCTCAGCGTTTTACGATGTGATTTTTGCACTGCACAAAAACTTGGACGGCGAGATTGCTGCGATCTGGAGCGCGCAGAGGGCCTCAGTGCCTCACCCTTGTCCTCAGGTCAGGGATCTCACAGATAGAAATTGGGAGATTCAAGAGCGGGAAGGAGGTCCAGCAGCCCGAGGCGTCGTGAGGCTCAAGCAGTGCGGCCAGTACTTTAGCGCTTGTTCCTATGTTAAAGACTCTAATGAGCTGGTTCTTTATGATGTGCTTGTTTATGATGGCAGTGTCAAGTCGTTCAATAGTATTTTTGGTTTCAGGTCACTGGAGTATCGGCGGGATGACGAATGTCCGGACGATGCCTTTGTGCTAGCGACTTTCAATAGCCGACTGCTGAGTATCATTAAGGGGAGTGATCCCAAGAGACGATCCTCGTATCTTGGCACGTTGCCAGAAGAGATCCGCGAGGTTCTTCCGAGCAAGATTCACCATAGGCTGGGATGCTTCATGGATTTCGAGGACCCGGATAACGATCCCGACATCGGTGTCTGGGTGGGTACACCTCCTACCTGAGCTACTGCCGGAACCCCCACCGAGGTCTCGAGCCCAATACGTGGGTCCCAAGGACCGCAACGGGTTCGAACGTCCTCTCGAGGTTCGAACCCGGTTTGCAAGAGGTTCGAACCTCGCGATCAGCCTATGATCCCTCAGGCTCTATGGTCTGGATCTTGCTAATCAAAGTTTCTAGTGCCGAATCCGAATTGGCCGTCTTGAGTCCTGCATAGAGTGAACCTCTATGCTTTGGGGGATCAGCGTCAGGGAACGAGTGGCTTTGGATTGCAACAGGAGTGAAAGATGACTGAGCGTGTTTCAGGAAATGATCTACCGATGGCCTTTGTAGGTAGCTGGGATGTGCTTGTAAAGGAGAAATCACAGTCTTCTGAACAGGAACAGGGACAACATACGGAGGTTGAAATTCTGCGTGACGGTGACTACTTTAAAGTCTTCTCGAATCACGAGCTTCGTTTTGAAACGGAATTCGATGCCAGATCTGGTGTGCTGATCTCTGCCAGTAACAGCAAGAAAATTTGTATCTCTTATTGGCGCAGTCCGAGTGCCGATATGATATTTGCTATACAAGAGTCCGGCAGTGGTGAGCTCAAAAGGGCATGGAGCGCGCAGAGGATATCGAGCGAATTGGCTGGAGGCTGCGTACATATCCCCGAGCAGCTGGTCAACAGAGCCTGGAAGATCGAGCTTGCCGCTGGCCAGCCGACTCCGGATGAGCAGGT
>JBCCEE010000128.1:0-18580 GCA_039030415.1 Acidobacteriota bacterium | reverse complement strand
CGAGGTCGCCGAGATCGCGTCCAAGATCGCCGCCGAGACGGAGCCCGCCGCGACGCCGCAGCCGGGCAAGCTCTCCCCCGCCGACCAGCCGTCCCCCGCGAGCCAGGGCCGCGAGACGTTCGTCATGCCGGCCGCACAGCGCGCGCTGGCGGACGCCGGCGTCGACGCGGGCGACGTCACCGCGACGGGCCCCGGCGGACGACTCCTGAAAGAAGACGTCCAGCGTCACGTCGAGGAGGCCCCTGCGCGCGCGACCGCTCCGGCCGCGCCCAAGACCGCCGGCGCCCCCGCGATGCCGCAGGGCTCGCGCGAGGAAGAGGTCGTCCCGCTCACCCCGCTGCGCAAGCGCATCGCGGAGCGCCTCGTCGAAGCGCAGCAGACCGCCGCGCTGCTGACGACCTTCAACGAGATCGACATGAGCGCGGCCAAGGCGCTGCGCGCCGAGCACAAGGCGGCGTTCGAGAAGCGCCACGGCTTTGGCTGAGCTTCCAAATTACTTCAGCCTCTGACTCCGGATCACGTGCTCTATCAGAAGATGGTGGATCCGGAAAAACTCGTCGAGCTCAGGGACCAGGCGCCCGGCGAGCTCCTGCACGCGGTATTCGAAAGCTACGAGACGCCACTCACCGGCGCTCAGATCAAGCGCATCCTGGCCGGTGTCGTGGCCGAGAAAAAGTGGAACAGCTGGTGGACCGCGGCCCGCAAGCACCCTCAAGTCATCGCCTCGACTCGGGTCAAGCGAGCCTACGAATGGGCCGAGTCGGCCGCCGACGCCCATGGCGCGGTATGGCAGTCTTTCGAGGCGGCAAACCCCCGAGGACGGATCGAGCAGCTGCGTCGGGATGGAGCGCGGGATCAAGATCTGAAATCTCGCATGTCGAAAGCGTTGGCGGAGCAGGCAGCGGCTCACGCCACCAAAGATCCGGGACTCGCGTGCGAGATCTGGTTTGCCCTGGAGAAGAGCGGCGAGCCGGCACCGGCGACGGTCGCGTGGTCGCCCCAGTCCCTGGTGAGATCCGTCAAGGATCCGCGCGACATGCTGAACGGCATCCAGGCTCGTCCACTGCGCGAGCGGACCTACGCCATGGTTCGCGACGCGCGAGAAGACTGGCAAGACCTCTACGTGCAGCTGCTCTCCCAAGAGAAAGACGCCCGCGCCCTCGACAGACTCACCGGGGCGCTCGAGGAAACGGTTCCGCAGCAGCTCGAGAGCTTTCTCGATCAACTGCTCAGCCAGCCCAAGAAGAACCCTGCGGCATTCGTCTGGTTCGTCGAACGCGCTGCGGACCGTCCGCCATGGCTGGCTCGCAACCCGATACGCATGGTCAAGCAAATGCTCTGGGTGCTCAACGACGACACCTTCGCCAGCTTCAAGGCAGCCCGCTTACTGCCCCTGGTGGAGTCGGGAGGCACGCTACCTCGCCTGCTGTCCCATCTCGATCAGGCGCAGGCCGAGGAGGTCTCCAACGCCCTCGAGAAGTCCGGCAGCCTCGAGGAGTATCAGCGCCAGCCTTTGCTCAACGCTATCCAGCTTCGTTTTCCGGAGCTCCGTAAGGAAGAAGAGGCGCCGCTCTATGCAACGATCGCCAGCATCGATGCCAAGCGGGCCGAGATGAAGGAGCTCGCCGAAGTCGAAATTCCGGCCAATCGCCAGGCGATCGAAGAAGCACGCGAGATGGGAGACCTGCGCGAGAACTTCGAGTACAAGAGTGCCCGTCAACGCCACGAGTACCTGGCGGCGCGAGCCTCGGCGCTCAATCACGATCTGACGCGCGTCCGCCCGATCGATGCTTCTCAAGTCCAGGGCGACGAAGTGGTCATCGGAAGCAAGATCAAGCTTTCTTCCAAGGAAGGTGAAGCGCGAGTGCTCACCATCCTCGGCCCCTGGGAGAGCGAGCCCGAGCAGGACATTCTCTCCAACGAGTCGGACATGGCGAAGTCACTTCTCGGACTGTCGCCAGGGGACGATATCGACCTCGTCGGCGTGTCCTACCGCATCGATTCGATCGAGCCCTGGGAATGATCGCCTGCGCGCTCGATCAGCGGCTACGCACGATGTAGAACCACAGGGCGATCATCAAACCGATGATCGCCAGCACGACGCCGTTCAAGAAGACCCCGGTTTTCGCCAAGCCGCGGCGCTCAGAAAAGCGCAAGCCGATCAAACCGAGGGCGAAGCCCACCGTCGACAAGCCGAGTATCACCAGGGGCGGTATCAACGGCCAAATCCAGATCTGCTGTGGCCGCCACGGCAAGAACTGCAGCAGATACTTGGCGGGTAAGGCCAATACGAAGCAGCCGACCGAAAGCACCGGCCAGCTGACCCTCAACGAGATGACTTCGTAGTCTTCTTCCGCCAAGATACCTCGGGCCTCAGTCCTCGGGACGCTCTCCAGCCGGAGCCATCTTGACCATCCTGGGCTGGAAGCGGGCCAGCGATTCGACCAGATCGCGCTGTGCCGCCATCACCTTGTCGATATCGCGATAGGCCATCGGCACCTCGTCGAGGCCGGCGGAGATCAGCTCGACACCACGGCGCTCCAGCAGCTTGCGGGTATCGGACCAGGTGAACGAATTCTTGGCCCGCTTCCGGCTCATCACCCTGCCGGCACCATGACTCGAAGAGCACAGCGACGACGGCTGCCCTAGACCCCGGACGAGGTAGGCCGGACTCGCCATCGTGCCCGGAATGATTCCCAAGTCGCCCTCGGCCGCCGGCGTGGCGCCCTTGCGATGAACCACCAGCGTCTCGCCCTGGTGCGTCTCCTGCCAGGCGAAGTTGTGATGGTTCTCGATATCCGCCAGCACGTCGGCTCCCAGCGCCTTGGAGATGTGGTGATGAATGCAGGCGTGATTGGCGGCAGCGTAGCGCCCCATGAGCTGCATGGCTTGCCAATATTCTTGTCCGGCTTCTGTCGATAGATCGAGCCAGGCGAGGTGCCGCAGCTCCTTCGGCAGCTCGGGATGAAGCTCCATCGCCAGCTTGCTGTAGTGGCTCGCGACCGTCGCGCCAGCTCCGCGGCTGCCGCTGTGGCTCAACAACGCCAGGTGCTCGCCCTCGGGCAGCCCCAGAGATTCGCTACCCTTGGAGAAGACCTCCAGCGTGCCGTATTCCACGAAGTGATTGCCGCTACCGCTGGTGCCGAGCTGCGCCCAAGCCTTGTCCTTGAGACGCTGAGTGACCGGTGTCACCGACCAGTCATCGTCCAGCACCTCGTGCTGCCGGCGCTCGCGAAACGACGCTCCGATGCCGAATCGCGTTTCGTTCGCCAGCACCTTGCGCAAGCGATCGCGGGCCCCGCTCAACGAGCTCACCGGCAGATCCAGCACGGTCATCTTCATGCGGCACGCGATGTCGACGCCCACCGCATAGGGAATCACCGAGCTGCGGGTCGCGAGCACGCCTCCGATCGGCAAGCCATAGCCGACGTGGGCGTCCGGCATGAGAGCGCCCTGCGCCGCCACCGGCAGGCTGCAGGCGTTCTCCATCTGGCGTACCGCCTGCGGGTCGATGTCATCGCCCCAACGGCGGTAGGGAGCCTTGTCCCGCCGCGGCACATACGACTCTGCCTTGGCGCGCCGTGCCGCCACCTTCTTGGACAGCTCGCCGAAGTGCTCATCTTCATCGAACAGCGAAGGGTTGGCGACGAGGTCACGCAGCAGCCGACGCAGGGCAGGTTTCTTCAGGCCAGTGTGCGACGCCGCCTTGACGGCATCGACCGCGGCATCCGCCAGCTCTCGGCTGCCCAAGCCGAGCTTGATGAGCTCCTTGCGCTTCATGCGCCGAAGACTCTACCAGGCTCCACCCCACCGACTCCATGTGGCTTGTCGACCGTCTACCGACCCACCAAACGACCGTCATTCCGGACGACGTATCGCCGAGGCGACTCAGGCGATCTTGCGCCGACGCTTCCGGTCTCGGGCCAGGATGTCCTTCAGATAACGTCCGGTATGGCTGCCTTTCACTTTGGCGACGGTCTCCGGCGTGCCGGCAACCAGCAGCTCGCCACCCCCATCGCCGCCTTCGGGCCCCAGGTCGATGATCCAATCCGCGGTCTTGATGACTTCCAGATTGTGCTCGACGACGATCACCGTATTGCCCTTGTCGACCAGACGGTGCAGGACCTCGAGCAGCTTGCGAACGTCTTCGAAGTGCAGTCCCGTCGTTGGCTCATCGAGCAGATAGAGCGTGCGTCCGGTCGACCGCTTGCACAGCTCGGTGGCCAGTTTGACACGCTGCGCTTCGCCTCCGGATATGGTGGTCGCAGGCTGTCCCAAACGGATGTAGCCCAGCCCGACATCATCCAGTGTCGACAGGATCCTCTCGACGGGAGGAATGTGCTCGAAGACTTCGCGCGCCTGCTCGACCGTCAGCTCGAGGATCTCAGCGATGTTGAGACCCTTGTAGCGCACCTGCAGGGTCTCGCGATCGTAGCGCTTGCCACCGCAGATCTCACAGGTGACGTAGATGTCGGGCAAGAAGTGCATCTCGATCTTGATCTGTCCGTCACCCGAGCACGCCTCGCAGCGCCCGCCCTTGACGTTGAAAGAGAATCGGCCCGGCTTGTAGCCACGCATCCGCGCCTCCGGCGTCTTGGCCATGAGGGAGCGAATGTGGTTGAAGACATTGGTGTAGGTGGCTGGGTTCGATCTCGGAGTGCGTCCGATCGGGCTCTGATCGATCGCGATCACTTTGTCGAGCTGATCGAGTCCCAGGACGCGCCGGTGCTCGCCGGGACGATCCTTGGCGCGATAGAAGTGGGCGGCCAAGGCCTTGTGCAAGATGTCGTTGACCAGGCTGCTCTTGCCCGAACCGGAGACGCCGGTCACGACCGTCAGCAAACCGATCGGAAAGCTGACGTCCAGGTCCTGCAGGTTGTTGTGGCGCGCGCCCTCGATGGTGACCGCCCGATCGACGTCCATCGGACGGCGCTCCGGCACCGGAATCTGCAGCACCCCGGTGAGATATTTGCCGGTCAGCGAGCCCTCGGGATTCTCCAGATCCTCCGGCGCGCCCTCGGCCACGATCTCGCCACCGTGCACGCCGGCGCCCGGTCCGAGATCGAGCACCCAATCGGCGGCACGGATGGTGTCCTCGTCATGCTCGACGACGAGCACCGAATTGCCCAGGTCCCGCATGCCTTGCAGGGTCTTGATCAGACGCGCATTGTCCCGCTGGTGCAGGCCGATCGAGGGCTCGTCGAGCACGTAGAGCACGCCCATCAGCTTCGAACCGATCTGCGTCGCCAGGCGAATGCGCTGACTCTCGCCGCCCGACAGGGTCGCCGAAGATCGATCCAGCGTCAGGTAGCCGACCCCGACGTCGACGAGAAACCTCAGCCTGTCTCCAATCTCCTGCAGCACTTTCTTGACGATGGTGCGCTCGCGACGGGTCAAGTCCAGGCCCCTCACCACCTCGTACATGCGCGTCACCGGCATGCGCATCAGCTCGTCCACGGCATGGCCGTCGACGGTGACCGCCAGGGCCTCGGGGCGCAAACGCCGGCCGTTGCACGACGGGCAGGTGTTGATCGACATGTACTTTTCAATTTCCGTCCGCACCGCCGCGGAATCGGTTTCGCGATAGCGCCGTTCGAGTCGCGGCACGATGCCTTCGAAAACCCCCTGCCACTGATAGGAGGAGCGCTTGCTCTTCATGCTGAACGAGATCTCGCGTTTGCCCGAGCCGTTGAGCAGCATCTTGCGCACCCTGACCTTGAGCTTGCGCCACGGCGTCTCGAGCGAGAAACCGAGCTCTTCGGCCAGACTCTCGACCATGCGCATCTGAAACGAGCCCGAGCCCGGCCGCCAGGGGCCGATCGCACCGGCGGCGATCGACCGCTCGGGATCGACCACGACCTTGTCCGGATCGACCCCCATGAGGGTTCCCAGGCCGGAGCAATCCGGGCAAGCGCCGTACGGGCTGTTGAACGAGAACAGCCGAGGGGTGATCTCGGTCAGGCTGGTTCCGCAGTCGATGCAGGCGTAGCTCTGCGACAGCGTCTCTTCGCGACCGCTCTGGGGCGCCAGCACCACCAGCCCACCGCTCACCTTGAGAGCGGTCTCGATCGACGAGGCGAGCCGCTTCTCGATGCCCGGCTTGACCACCAGGCGATCGATCACGATGTCGATATGGTGCTTCTTCTGCTTGTCGAGCTGGGGTGGCTCGGCGGAGAGATCGATCGTCTCGCCATCGACCCGAGCTCGCACGAAGCCCTCGCGCGCCATCTGCTGGAGCTGTTTCTTGTACTCGCCCTTCTTGCCGCGCACGTACGGCGCGTACAGCACCAGCCGGCTCTTCTCGGGCAGAGCCAAGACCCTGTCGACCATCTGCTGGACGGTCTGAGGGCGAATGGTCTGACCACAGCTGGGACAGTGCGGCACGCCGATGGAAGCGTAGAGCAGACGCAGGTAGTCGTGGATCTCGGTCACCGTACCCACGGTCGAGCGCGGATTACGGGACACCGACTTCTGTTCGATCGAGATCGCGGGGGACAGCCCCTCGATCGAGTCGACATCGGGCTTCTCCATCTGCTGGAGGAACTGCCGGGCATAGGCCGACAGGGATTCGACATAGCGTCGCTGTCCCTCCGCGAACAGGGTATCGAAAGCCAGCGACGACTTACCTGATCCCGAGACCCCCGTCACTACCACCAGACGATTGCGGGGAATCTCGACCGTCAGGTTCTTGAGATTGTGCTCACGCGCTCCGCGCAGGATGATTTTTTCCATGGAGCGCAGGACTCTAGCAGAAAGCGGGCCGCCTTCAGGAGGCCGTTCGAGGCTGCGGTCTCATCGCTCGGAAGGCGTTTCAAACCCGAATGGGACTTCTACTGCTCAGCAGGCGAAGTCCCATTCCTTTGGCCGAGAAATCCTTGCAGAGCGTCGCATTTCCAATGCGACCCTCTCTAGCGTTTGCGCCTCAGAATTTGCGGCCGAGCGTAATCCCCAGCAGGGTCACACCCGAGTCGTAGTCCGCGACGATCACGCCCTCTTCGTCACCGACGGCGGTGATGTCATCGAAGATGAACGTCTGGGCGTAGAGATCGACGTTCCACTTGTTGCCGCTGAAGCCGTACCCGATCGACGGCGCGACCCGGTCGGAGTCAGGAATCGACGGGCGTAGCGTCTCTTCCGGCACCGCTCCCTCTTCCAGGTTGAGGCCGAACCGCAGCTCGCCGCGCTGGCCGAGCTTGCGCCAAATGCCGAGACGATAAGAGTTGGAGTCGTCCCAGTCCTCGAGCAAAGCGATGTCGTCGACGAAACCGGGAACGTTGTTGTCGATATCGACCGCCAGGACATCGAACACGGACCATTCGACCTGAACCGCGTCGATCTCGAATCCCCAAGTGCTGCCCTGCCAAGCGAATCCGATGGCGATCGACTGCGGCAGCTCGAGGTCTGCCGTGCCTGGACTGCTCTGGAAAAAGCCGGCCAGCGGACCGAAATTCTCGAAGTCGATGTTGCCGTCGATGCCGACCGTGATGGCGGAACGATAGTTGATGCCGAAGGAGAAGGGTCCCTTCTTGTGGTGCAGAGCCAGGTTCCAGCCGAAGTCTTCACCGTCGCCCGTCAGATTGCTGAAGCCGATCACCTCGAAACCATTGAGTGGATTGCCGTCGAGATCGATCGGAACCTCGCGCGAGAAGTTCGCGAGGTCCGCGAGCACATAGTTCACCCCGACGGCGAGACTCCAGCTCTCGGTCATGCGAAACGCCACGTTAGGATTGATGAAGAACGTGGCGAGCTCCGATTTGGCGGCGGAGAACGTCACGGGTCGATCCGCCCACTCGGTCACCAGGCCGAACGGGGTCGTCACGCCCAGGCCGAACGCGATGTTGTCGTTGAGCTTGCGCCGGTAGTAGAGGTGAGACGGCGTAGCCAGATTCGACTCCTGCTCGAACGTCGTCGGCTGAAAGAGACCGAAATTCGGATCGCTCGACGTCAGCTCGGAATCCCCGGTGTTGATGATGTTGGTGCCAAACTGCAGCTCACTACCTTCGAGCCACACCAACGCCGCTGGGTTGTACCAGTTGGCGGCGGCGTCATCAGCGCGGGCGACCCAGGCTCCCGCCAGGCCAGAAGCCTTGGCGCTCTGTTCGTAGATTCCGAATCCGGCAGCGCTCAGTCTGTCGGGGGTCGTGGCGGCCAGAAGAGCAACCGCCGAAGCGGTCACCGCCAAGCCCTTGAGCGTGTTTCTCATGCTGCTCCTTTCGCCCCTAATGGGAACGATCTTGCGTGATAGATGGACCGAACGCGATCATGCCGGCACATGTCTGTTCAGCGTGATGACACCGAACCGCTCACATGACCGGTCGTCTTCGACACCGGCCACCCCGAACCCGCTGAACGACGCCCAGGCACAATCCGAGGATTTTGCAAACTAGTCGAAGCCAGAGAGCCTGTCAACGCGTGGCCTCGGGTACGCACGACCCCGAACGCCTTGCCGCTCTGGGTGATAAAGTGCCCTCAGAGCAACGAGGTCGGGTCCGCCCCGGGGCCGCGCGATCTGGCCGACACTCCGTAGCGTCTCAACGATATCGAGGATCATTATGCGGTTCGAGAACGAAAATCATGCTACCGCTTACGAGAATCTCAAGCTTTACCTCGCGGAGCTCTTCGATGAAGACGCCTACAACGAAGACGCCGAAGGGCATTTCCTGGTGCGCTACGGCAGCACGGTCATGGAGATCTCCGTCGATCTCTACGGTCCGGAAGATGTCCTGGTCATGGTCATGTCCTATTGCGTCCAAGGCGTAGAGGTCGATGAAGATCTCCTACTCGGCCTGCTGGAGCTGAATCACACCCTCCCGTTCGGGGCCTTCTCCGTGGTGGGTACCGATATCTTCTTCTCTTACGCGATCTTTGGCCGGACCCTGGAACGCTCCAATCTGCTCAACGCCATCGCCGCGGTGGCGACGATCTCGGACGACTATGACGATCGGATCGTCGAAAAGTACGGCGGTGAGAGAGCGCTGGATCGTATCGGCAACACGGGCGGGCGCAAGCGCCGCGAAGAAGCCATCTTCGCCTGAGCGAGCCGCGCCTGTGCGGCCTCAGTGCATCTGCTGAACGTCGATTCGCTTGAGGGCTTCCAGCTCTTGGGACAGACGCTCGATCTGCTCCCTCTGGGCAGAGTTCTCCCGACTCAGCCTCCCCAGGCGGCCGCGAAGGGCCGCGAGCTCTTGGGCGAGCTGATCGGCACTCGCTCGCTTCGCAGACGCCTGAGATTCCGCCAGCCGCGCGGCTTCGCTCCATTCGGCAGCATCAGCTGCTGCCTGCTCGAGACTCCTCGCCTTGAGTGACGTCTCGCCGCGCAGCTGATCGAGCTCCGCCAGCAGCCTGAGAATTCGTTCGGCACCTTCACTGTAAGGTCCCTGCGGGCGAGCGGCGAGCTGCCAAAGCCGCGTTCGTGCCTTGCCCAGATCATAGACCGAGCTGCCGGTCTCGAGGTGCAGCAGTGCCAATCGGAAATAGATCGGATCGCTCTCGGCCTGGAACGGGTGGCGCTCCAAATACGCTTCGTAGCGTTCGACGATTGCCGCATCGTCCAGAGCCTCTGGCTCTTGCGGACCACGAGGCATGGCGCTGCACGCCGCGGTGAGGAAGACGACTACGAGGACGACCGCAGGGAAGACGACCCCAGCGACGCTACCGACGCTCGCCAAACCGCTCTTGTACTCACCCATCATGCACTCTCCAGGGTCTCAACCGCCGGCACCGTGGTCCGAGGGTCGATCGGCAGCAGCAGGTAGAACGTACTGCCGGTGCCGGGATTGTCCGTGACCCAGATCGCGCCGAGATGCGCCTCGACGATCTCACGACTGATCGCGAGCCCCAGCCCCACACCACTCTTGGCTCCCTTCTTCTGAGATTTCTCGACCTGGTGGAACTTCTCGAAGATCTTCTCTTTGTGTTTGTCGGGCACTCCGGGCCCGGAGTCGGAAACGGCGAGTAGAGCGAACCGCTCGAACCCGCAGCGATCCAGCCGGCGACGCCAGCGCAGGGGCATATGATCTGGCGGCCCCTCCACCACCGACAGGGCGAGACTCAGGGTGCTGGCGATCGCCGAGAACTTGACCGCGTTCTCATAGAGGTTCTCGATCACCTGGATGAGGCGATCGCGGTCGCCGTGGATCACCAGCGGACGCGCCGACAGGTCGGCCTCGAGCCAGAGTCCTTTCTCCCGCACCCGCGCCTCGAGCTCTTCGACCACCAGCTCCACCAGATCGACGAAATCACTCTCTTTGAACTCGTACTCGAGAGCGCCCGCCTCCATGCGGGACAGCTCGAGCAGGTTGGAGATCATCGCCGACAGGCGGCGCGCACTGTCCAGGTTGAGACTGACGACGCGCCGCTGCTTGGCGTTGAGCGGCCCGGCCAGCTGATCGAGGAGCAGGGCGTTGGTCTCCTGCATCGCCACGATCGGCGTCTTCAGCTCGTGCGAAACGTGGGCGAGGAAGTCTTTCTTGAGGCGGTCGAGATCGCCGAGCCGGCGGGCCATGGAATTGAACGCGGCCGCGGGACGTGCGAACTCGTCACCGGTCTCCTCGTCGAGCTGGTAGGAGAACTTGCCTTCCGCTACCGCCCGCGCGCCGGCCGTGAACCGCTTCAGCGGCACCTTGATCGAGCGGGTCGTCAAGATGCTGACCATGAGAATCAAACCCAGAGCCGCCAGCACGACATGGCCAGCGATGCGCTCGGCCTCGCGGATCTTGAAGTCCGCGAGGTCGCCCCGACGGTCGATCGCAAAGCCGGTGTTCGCCACGACTGACTTGGCGAGCTGGATCAGGGCCGAAAACTGAACGCGGCGCTTCTCCAGCACCGCCTGCTCGGTATCCGCGATGCGCAGTTTCTCTTCGTCGGACACCAGCGCCGCCGCCGAAATCGGGGGCCCATCCTGCAGGATCGGCTGCTCCCGAATCACCGACCAGGTTTGCACCAAGAGAGCCACGGCCCGCTCTTCCTTGGGCTCATGCTCGAGAGCCTGCAGCTGGGCCAGACAATCGTCGATCTCGGCGACGGTCTCGAGCCAAGGGGTGGCATAGATGTCGTCTTTGGTCGCCTGATACTTGAGCGTGTGCTCCCACAGCTCATCGACCAACCCGATCAGCTCGCGGGTGAGCAAAGCGGCCTGAAAGTTGACGGCCGAGAGATCACGGTTGACGGCCACCAGCGATCGGATCAGCGACAGCTGGTAGGCCAAGACGCCCGCGAACAGCATGAAGAAGAGCGCAAAGCTGGCGGTGATCTTGGTCGAAACCTTCATGACGACCCCGAGCTAACTCAATTCGGTCCAAGAACGATCGATAGACGGTCGCCCTGGGTGGACTGCGCGCGGCGCTGCGTATCTCGCCTCGGCACTAGCAAGTGACTCAACCTCCTGGGATAAATGACTTTGTGGGCAAAACCATCGCGGATTCTGCTCAGACATACTCGCCCGTGCTCGTTCCACCAGCGCGACCTCACAGCTCACGAACGCTGTTCTGGGACGGGCGCTAGTTCGGCTTGGTTGTCTCGCCGTAGGCCCGCAGGCGGTTGCGGATCGTCTTGACGTCCAGGCCCAGGCGCCGCGCGGCTTCCGCTTTGTTGTTGCCCACCTGATCGAGAGTTTCGAGGATCAGAATCTTCTCGGCCTCCGCCATGCTGACCCCGGGCGGCAGCACCAGGCTCGGTCGGACGCCGCCGCCGGGGCGCCGCACTTGAGGCGGCAAATGGCGGCT
Source organism: Acidobacteriota bacterium (assembly GCA_039030415.1). Classification (GTDB taxonomy): domain Bacteria; phylum Acidobacteriota; class Thermoanaerobaculia; order Multivoradales; family J023; genus JAAELT01. The sequence continues at coordinate 6,857 of JBCCEE010000128.1, read as the reverse complement.
GTCGATCTTGCCCTTGCGCGCCAAGATGACCGCGCGCTCGATCGCGTTGCGCAGCTCACGGACGTTGCCTGGCCAGGTATAGGCCTTGAGCAGCTCGAGAGCACCCTGGCCGAGCTCGTCGACTCGGGCGCCGTGCTTGCCGTTGAAGCGCTGCACGAAATGCTGAGCCAGCAGTGGGATATCGCCACTTCGCTCGCGCAGCGGCGGTACATTCACGGTGAAGACATTGAGGCGATAGTAGAGGTCCTGCCGCAGACGGTGCTCCTCGACCGCCCGCTCAGGATCGCGGTTGGTGGCCGCCAGCACCCGCACGTCGAAACGGCGCTCGCTGGAACCGCCGACACGACGCACCCGAGAGTCTTCGAGCACGCGCAGAAACTTGGGCTGCAGGATGATCGGCATTTCCGCCAGCTCGTCCAGAAAGAGAGTGCCGCCATCGGCCATCTCGAAACATCCCGCGCGGCTCGAGGTGGCGCCGGTGAAGGCACCTTTCTCATGTCCGAACAGCTCGCTTTCGGTGATCCCCTCGGGAATCGCCGCCGCGTTGACCGCCACGAACGGCCCGGGGCGGGGACTCGAGTCATGGATAGCGCGCGCTACCAGCTCCTTACCCGTTCCGCTCTCGCCGGTGACGATGGCCGAAGCTTCGTTCTCCCCCAACAGCTCGATCATGCGGTAGAGCGCTCGCATCGGCTTGCTGGCGCCAACCAGCGGGCCGAGCCCCATGACCTGGGAATCTGACGTCTCCTCGGCATCGGCTAGATGCCGCGCCTCCTCGAGAATCGATCTGAGCTTGCCGTAGTTGAGCGGTTTGGTGAGAAAGTCCTGCGCTCCCTCTTTCATGGCGCTGACCGCGACATCGATCGAGCCGTAGGCCGTCATCAAGATCACCGGTCGCTGACGGTTACCGCTCTTGAGCCAGCGCAGCAGCTCGAGACCCGTCACATCCGGCAGTACGACATCCGAGATCACCATATCCGGATTCAGGGTTTCGGCAAGATTCCGAGCCTCTTCGCCGCTGCTCGCCAGCGCGACATCGAATCCCCACGGTGGCAGGCGGTATTCCAGCACCTCGCGCATCGCAGGCTCATCATCGACCACGAGAATTCTCTGTTTGTGTCTAGACATCGGGCTCCTCACGAGTGCGATGGCTCACGAGACGGGAAAGATTCCCCGATTCCCCGCTCTGGGGAGCGTCGCTCGATTGCAGATCATTTCTATTAAATGCTTTTTTTTCAGCAGCTTGGCCGGATCGCAGGGACCTGGCATCGCCCTTGCGAACTCAGGATGCCATGAGAGAGACAATCAACACCGACGACCTCGGTAGCAGAAGGGGGTGATGGATGCGCTTAACCAGCTGACGACGATGATCTCTCTTCAAACCGGCGTCCTGCTATGCGGCAAGGTGGGCCGCCGGTTCACTTTATCATGCAGATATCGCTATTCAACGATTAGCATGATATAAAGAGAGACCCCTCAGCGTTACTCAGCTGCCAACGAGCACAAGCTCGAGCTCGCCTTGGGAATTGGCCGTCGGCCGACCGGACTCCCGTTGGGGCCCTGCACGCTTCAACTCTGATCTCACATCCGGCCCACCTCGTCCTTCGGGCTCCGGACGGTCGCGGCCACTTCCCAAGTCGAGCTTCTGCGCACACCGCGCCACCGCGCGGAACGAGAATTTCCAGCGAACCGAACGCACTCTGGTTACGTATCTGCGGGCATCATGGAACCTTCTCGTATCGCTCCCGCCCGGAGTGCCCTGTCTTGGCTGATGCCATTCGCCATAGGATGTGCGCTGATGATCGCTCCCACCAGTGGCGCCGCAGATCTCGAGGTCGGGAAGCCGTTCCCCGAGATCATTCTGCCTTCTCTGGATGACGGTAAGCCCGTCTCCCTCGGAAGCTTCCGGGGTCGCAAGCTCGTTCTGCACGTCTGGGCCTCCTGGTGAGCGGGCTGCAGGCGTCACGTGCCCGGGTGGCACGAAGCAACCCAGAAGCACCGAGAGACCGGCGCGATTCAGACCGTCGGCATCGTTCAGGAGCAACACCCCGACCGCACCCGCCTCTTCATGCAGTGGCAGCGCATGGATTGGCCCGTGCTGGTCGATGCGCTCAACCTGCTCGCGGTCGAAGTGGTTCCGATCACCCTGCTGATCGACGAACAGGGCATCATCCGCTTCCGCGGCGACCTCGAATCGCTCGACGCCTTCCTCGCTCTGGAACGGCCGGCTTCTGAGCTCACACCAGAATTCCCTGCCCCGCCGGATCTCGATCAGCTGGCCAGCACGGCGCGCGATCCCGAGAGCCAGCGCCGTCATGCCGACGCCCTCTTCCTGTGGGGCGGCCCGAGCAATCTCGACCTGGCCATCGCAACCTACTCCAAGATCCTGGCGGCCAAGCCCAGCCACGGCGCGACCCACTTTCGGCTCGGGGTAGCGCACCGCAGCCGCTACGACTCCGAACATCGCAAGCCCGATGATTTTCAGCGCGCGGTCGCGCACTGGGGCAAGGCCCTCGAGCTCAATCCCAATCAGTACATCTGGCGCCGTCGCATCCAGCAATACGGACCGCGCCTGGACAAGCCCTATCCGTTCTACGACTGGGTCGAGGAAGCCCGACGCGACATCCAGGATCGCGGCGAAACCCCTGCCGTGCTGCCCGTCGAGCCGCGCGGCGCTGAGATTGCCCACCCCAGCAAGAGTTTTGCCACGTCACCTACCCAGCAGGCCACCTCGCCCGACTCCCAAGGCAAGATCTATCGTGACGAGAATGGCTATATCGCCGCCGAGCTGACGCTCGTACCCGCCTCGCTGGCGCCCGGCGCGGCCGGGCGCGTCCACGCGGTGTTTCGCCCCAACGAAGCCATCCAGGCGCACTGGAACAACGAGGTCGACGACCTCACCCTGTGGATCGATCCACCGCCGGGATGGCAGGTAGACCAGCGCCAACTCCAGGTTCCCAATCCGCAGCAGGCCGTCAGCTCCGAGGTGCGCCGGCTCGAGCTCGAGATCCGGAGCCCCGATGACTTCGCGGCGCCGGTGACGCTCCAAGGCTATGCCCTCTACTACGTCTGCGAGGACGTTCGCGGCAGCTGTCTCTACCGCCGCCAGGACCTCGAGCTGGAGATCTTGCCCAAGGGCTGAGCGCATGGTCTGACCTGGGGTCTGCCCCGGCGCCAGCTGACGCCAGCGGGCACTCTTCTTGCAGCTCTTCAGGGATGAGAAATCGCTCCGAGCCCGTACCCGGGCTCGGACAAGTCTTTCCATCCCACCGCTCGGCGACTCGCCCCCGGATCGAGCTATCTCCTCCCCAGGCGAGACAACCCACCGACGCGGTTACGGTCATTCACGAGGCCAATATGACATCTAAATCGGACAGTACTGCCGGATCGTCTGAGACGATGACAGCGGTCGATCGAGAGCTGCGAGCTCAGGCCGAGAAAGATGCCGCGGAGCGCAAGACCCTGCAGCGCGCGATCCTGGCGGCCATGGTCTTTCACGCGGTCCTGCTGATCGCTACCTTTCCCCAACTGCTGGCGACCCCCGACCCCAAGCCGTCCCGAGCCCAAGACGTCTACGTCGTCCAACAGGTACGCTTCAAGCCGCCGGCACCCCAGCGCCAGGAAATTCCCAAGCGCAAGGCACGCCGAATCCCGATTCCCGACCCCACACCCGACGATCCCGAACCGCTCGAGGTCGAGATTCCGGTAGAGCTCGATATCGAGCTGCCGGAGACCGACGCGGCGGTTTTCGGTATCCCGGACGCTCCTCCCGCCGCCGACGCTTTCGGCCAAGGCGACGTCCTGCAGGTCGGCGGTGGCGTCGTCGGTCCCGAGAAGATCTTCTCTCCGCAACCCAGATACTCCGAGGACGCACGGCGCGGACGCATTCAGGGCGTCGTCATCTTAGAAGCCATCATCGACGCCATGGGCAACGTCTCGCAGGTCAAGGCTCTGAAACCGCTCCCCCTGGGGCTGACGGAATCGGCGATCGAGACCGTCAAGCAGTGGCAATTCAAGCCCGCTACCCTAGAAGGCGAGCCGGTCGCCGTCTACCTCAACCTGTTGATCAACTTCTCGTTACAGTAGCGCAGACCTGCAGTAGCGCGGACCTACAGTAACGCTACCCTGCTGCAGTAGCGCCCTGCTGCTGCAGCCATTGCTCGAGCTGAAAGCGGTGACGCAGCGGATGCATCACCGCGTGCTCGAGCATGGCGCCGAGCGCCACCATAGCGATACGGACCAAGGGGTTCCATCACCGGCTCCTACTCGTCGGTACGATAGGCTTGAGTAAACAAAGCGTCTGATTCGGTCTCTATCCTTCCACAAAGCATGAGCTACCTCATGCCTGATCTCGCCCTCCTCAGAGCTTCCGCACCTTGGAAGGAGCTTCCATGCCCTACCGGAAAGCACCCGCTGAGAATCACTTCGAGGCCCTGCATGCCCTGCTCGGCATACTGCTGCTCGGCATACTGCTGCTCGGCCCGCTGAGCTCCGCCGCCTACGCCGACAATCCCCTCGTCGCGCTCAACGACGGCGTGGTCAAGATCCACTCCCACATGTACGAGCAGGCCGACGAGACCGGGGCCGGCATCGTCGTGCGGTTGGACAGCAACATCGTCTACATCCTGACCGCGTTCCACGTCGTCGAGGACGCCGAGAAGATCGAGGTCGAGTTTCACAGCGATCCCGTGAGGCGCTACGAGGCCCAGGTCCATCGCTTCGACGAGGCCCTCGACATCGCGGTGATCTACATCGACGACGAGCGCGTTCCTCGAGACCTGCCGCCGCTTCAGGTCGGGCTCACCGCCGCCCTGCAAGAGGCTGCAGAGGTTACCGCCATGGGGCATCAGCCGGGAGATCTCGACTGGCAGCTGTCGACGGAGACCATCACCAACGAGAACGACCCCTACGATCCCAGGAAGCTCCTGTTCACCAAGATTGCGATCGACCGAGGCAACTCGGGCGGCCCCCTCTTCATGGACGACCGCCTGATCGGCATCGTGATCTCCAAGGCACCCACCCTGGCGGTGGCGGTCAAGATCGACTATGCCATCACCTACCTGGAGCAGTGGCGCGTGCCGCCGTCGCAGCTGATTCGAACCACGTTCGAGGCCGACCCCATCGTCGGTGACAGCAACGAGGACCCGAGCTCCGGAGCCTCCGACGGGCACCTTGTCGAAAAGGACCCGCAGGCGGAAGAGTCGGGTGAAGAACTTGATTCGCGCGGCGGCGTTCTGCTGTTTCAGACCACCCCCGCCACGGCGCAGATCTTCTTGGACGACAAGCGCGTCGGCGTGACGCGTGCCGGCAGCCTGACGCTCGAGAACATCACGCCGGGTCCCCGCAAAGTGCGCGTCTCGCAGCGCGGCTACAACCCGTGGCAAGACACCGTCGAAGTCAAGGAAAACCGAGAGGTCATGATCTCGGTCCACCTGCAGCGCGAGGCGAGCGGCAGCTCGGCGTCCCAGGCTGGCATCGAGAGCGACTGCTTCGATCGGGTTCAGGGCAAGATCGCCTGGAACAACCAGGGCAACACAGCCTGGAGCCCCAACAACGTCGAGCGCCTGTGCAAGGGCACCTCCAACGCCAGCCAGCCGCCGAGCTGTTTCAACCGAGCCATGCATGGCGACATCAATCCGGGCTCAGGAGGCCGCTGGACCTGGAGCACCGCCATCGATCTCTGCGAAGGCACCTCCAACGCCAGGACGACCTTGAGCTGCTTCGAAAATCGGATCCGCCGCGGCGATACGCAGCAGGCGGCGATCAAGGCCTGCACGCAGCCCACGGCGCTCGCGCCCAACCCGGTTGTCAGCGTCCCCATCGCTACGGTGCTCTTTCCGCAGACCGGGGTCGAGGCCGACTGCTTCAAGCGGACCCAGGGCAAGATCGCCTGGGACTACAAGGGCTCGAAGACCTGGGCCGAGAACAACATCAAGCGGCTGTGCAAAGGCACCACCCGAGCCAGTGAGCCCCCGCGCTGCTTCGATCGCGCCATGCACGGCGGCATCGAAATGGGCAGCGGCACCCGCTGGACCTGGAGCACCGCCCTCGATCTCTGTGAGGGCTCCAACGACGCCAGCCGCACCCTGGCCTGTTTCGAGGGTAGAATCCGCCGCGGCAATAACCAAACGGCGGCGATCAAAGCCTGCTCCCGTTAGCACCTGAACGCGGCCCTCGACCCAGGAGGTGGCGTTTTGGGCCGCAAACATCTGCTGCACATCGGGACTGTGATCGGTTTGGCCGCAATCAATCTCACCTCTTGCAAGGCTCCCGATCCGCCAGACGCCGGCGCTACGCCGGAGTCGCCGCTGACGGCGCCTGGCGTCTCGCAGGCTCTCGCCATCCACCGAGCCGCAACCCTCAGCGAACTGCACTACGATCTCGAGCTGTCGATTCCAGCGGCTCGCAGCGAGGCGATTCGCGGCCGCATCACCACCACGCTCGAGCTCGAGGCCTCGGACGCACCGCTGATTTTCGACTTCGCTCAATCCCCGGATCACATCCAGAGCGTGACGGCGGCCGGTCAACCCGTGACCTATGAGGCTCGCAACGAGCACATCGTCATCTCGGCCTCAGAGCTGCAGCCGGGCAGCAACGAGATCACGATTGAGTTCATCGCTGGCGACAGCTCGCTGAACCGTAACGAAGACTTCCTCTACACGCTCTTCGTGCCCGACCGTGCCCGCGTCGCGCTGCCGGTCTTCGACCAGCCCGACCTCAAGGCCCGCTTCGACCTGCAGCTGGAGATTCCTGGTGACTGGACCGCGATCGCCAACGGCGAGCTGGCCTCGCTCGACGATAGCGGCCCCCGCCACCGCTACCGATTCGCCACCACCGAGCCGCTCCCGACCTATCTG
>JBCCEE010000127.1:0-18805 GCA_039030415.1 Acidobacteriota bacterium | reverse complement strand
CGCGATACCTGGTTCCAGCCGCACGGTAGCGGCGCAGAGCGCGAACGTTGGTAGCAAACATGGCGAAGAGCTCGGATACCTGGGACGGCGCGAGCTCCGGGGGCAGCAGCCCGAGCTCCACGAGGCTCTCGGTGACGCGCTCCAGGTCGCCCAGCCCAGGCTCTCCTTCGGTCTCGAAAAACTCGTGATCGGGCAGCGCCAGATCGCGACCCGAGAGTCCCACCAGGTCGTGGAGGAAGGCCTCGACGAGCTCGCTCGCGTCTTCCGGTTCATGGGCATCCGTCGAGGAGATCGCCGGCGGCGCTGTGTCGAGCAGCACGAGTCTCTCGACCGTGCAACCCGCGGCTTCGAGCTGGCGTGCCATCTCGAACGCCACCAGGCCACCCATCGACCAGCCGAGGAGTCGGTAGGGGCCTTGCGGCCAGACCGCTCGCACTTCTCGGAGGTAGTGTTCTGCGAAATGTTCCATATCGACCTTTGCCCTGCCGAAGTCTTCGGCGCGGGGAGCCTGGAGGCCATAGACCGCCATGCCAGGGCCGAGTCGACGGACGAGATCGAGGTAACACAGGACGTTGCCCCCGACCGGATGGATGCAGAAGAGGGGAGACTCGGCTGAAATTCCCGAGTCAGTGGGTTGGGAGTCTGGAGGGTGAGACTCTACTCGGCGCAGCACCACCAGCGGTTGGCGCTCCGCCGTCTCGGCGCCATCGCGAAGCAGCATCGCCAGGCTCTCGATGGTCGCCCCCTGAAAGAGGGTGGTGAGCGGCAGCTCGCGGCCCAGGCGCTCGCGGATCCGGGTCATCAGACGGACGGCGAGAAGCGAATGGCCTCCGAGGCCGAAGAAGTCTTCGTCGACGCTGATGGGGGAGCGTCCCAAGAGATCTTCCCAGATCTGCACGAGCGCGAGCTCGGTGGCGTCGCGCGGAGCGACGATTGCTGCGGCGCTCCTCGAAGCCGAGCTCGGCAGCGGCAGGCGACCGCGGTCGATCTTGCCGTTGCCCGTAAGCGGCCAGGCTTCCAGGAATACGAAGAACGTCGGCACCATGGCTGCGGGCAGCGCCTTGGCCAGCGCCTCTCTCAGCGCTACTTCATCGCCGGCGTCTGCCGACGCGCCGACGGCGTAGGCCACCAGAGCTCGGTCACCTGCCCGCCCCGGCAGATCTTCCCGCACTAGCACGACGCTCTCGCGGATCTGGGGAAGAGCGGTGAGCTGCGCCTCGATCTCCCCCAGCTCGATGCGCAAGCCTCGCACTTTCACCTGATGGTCGATGCGGCCCAGAAAATCGAGCTCGCCGTCGGCGCGCCACCTCGCCAGGTCGCCGGTACGGTATAGGCGCTCGCCAGGCGTGGCTGCCGAAGGGTGCGGCACGAAGGCTTTCGCCGTCAGCTGGGGCTGTTCCAGATATCCGCGGGCCAGGTTGTCGCCTTCGATAGTCAGCTCGCCCGGGACACCGATAGCGACCGGTCGACCCTGGCGATCCAGCAAAAGGATGCCGACGCCCGAGATGGGACGCCCCAGGCTTGGCGCCCGGTGGATTCCGCTCTCTCGGACAAACGGCACGGTGCCCGAGGTCGCAACGACGGTGTTTTCGGTCGGGCCGTAGTTGTTGACCAGGGAGAACGGCAGCTCCGTCGACGGCGAGCGACGCAGGACGTCGCCACCGGTCAAGAGAACGCGGAGCGCGGCTTCGCGAGGCCACGGCAGCGTCAGCAGAATCTCGGCCAGGGGCGTCGGCACGAAGGCGACGGTGATGCTTTGTTCCAGCAGCCACTGCTGGAGCGCCTCGGGCGACTTGCGCTGCGTCTCGTCGGGTAGGTGGACGGTGGCACCTGAAGCGAGGTAGGGCCAGATTTCCCACACGGAGGCATCGAAGGCGAGGCCGGCAAGGTGAGGCGCGTGATCCTCGGCACGAATCGAAAACGCGTGCCGGTGCCAGTCGACGAGCCGGGCCAAAGCGCGGTGGGTGATCTCGACGCCTTTGGGCCATCCGGTCGAGCCCGAGGTATAGATTACATAGGCGATCTGATCGGGCTCTGGATTCGCGATCAGCGGCATCGAAGGCTCGCCGCTCAGTGGGTCCGAGGTGGTCCTCCACGCGTCGACATCCAGGTTGACGCGCCGGGCTCGGGAGCTGGATCCTTCGATCGCGTCTTCGATGGTCGTGGTCGTGATCAGTACCGCGACCTCGGCATCTCTCAGCATGTACCGCCGACGCTCTAGCGGAGAGGAAGGGTCGATCGGAAGATAGGCACCCCCGGCTCTCCAAATCGCCAGGAAAGCGATGATCTCCTCCGGCGATCTTTCGAGGCAGACGCCTACTCGGGTGTGGGAGCCTACGCCCAGGCTGCGCAGGTGGGCCGCCAAACGCCCAGCGCGAGCCTCGAGATCGCGGTAGCTGATCCTACCGCTGCTGCTGACGAGCGCGGGCCGTGCTGCCTGGCGTTCGGCCCAGTCCGCGATGCGTTGTGGCACGGTGGTCTGTTCGCCAGTGAGGTCGCGGCATGGGTTCCATTCTCGTTCGATCTGGTGCCGCTCCGCGCGCGACAGCACAGATAGGTCCGACAGGCGGCGGTCGGAATGGGATATCGCGTCCGTGAGGAAGACGCCAAAGCGATTGGCCAGGCGCGCGATGGTCGTAGCGTCGAACAGAGCGGTTCGGTACTCGAAGCTACCGCGAAGGCCGCCGTCCGATGCTTCGTCGCCCGCTTCTTCGAGAAACAGGGTCAGATCGAATTTGGCCGTGCGGGTCGCCGAATCGACCGGCAGGACTCGGAGCTCGGGAAGCTCGAGAGTCGGCCGCGGCATATTCTGGAGTGCGAACACCACCTGGAAGACGGGATCGCGGCTCAAGTCTCGATGCGGCACGAGCTGTTCGATCAGCTGCTCGAAGGGGACATCCTGGTGAGCAAACGCGTCGAGCACGACATCACGCGTTTGGTGGACGAGGTTGGAAAACGTGGCATCGCTAGCCAAGTTGAGGCGTAGCGCGAGCGTGTTGATGAAGAAGCCGATCAAGCCCTCGATCTCGCGCCGGTTCCGGCCCGCGACCGGAGTACCGACGACTACGTCGTCCTGTCCGGCGTGGCGGCCGAGAAAGCTCTGGAAGGCGGCCATCAGCGTCATGAAGAGTGTGGTGCCGCGACCTCGGCTCCAGCGCGCTAGCTCGGTGGAGAGCGCCGCGGGCAGGGAGAAGCCATAGGAGGCTCCGGCGAAGCTCTGCACCGCTGGGTAGGGTCGATCCACCGGCAGCTCGAGACTGGCGGGCGCCCCTTCGAGGCGCTGGCGCCAGTGTTCGATCTCCGCCGCGAGCACATCGTCCGACAGCCAGGCGCGCTGCCACCGGGCGAAGTCCGCATATTGGATCGATAGCTCGGGAAGGGGAGAAGGGTGCCCTGCCGCGAAGGCTCGGTAGAAGGCCGTCAGCTCGTCCAGCAGGACGCTCATCGACCAGCCGTCGGACGCGATGTGATGGACGACCAGAATCAGGAGGTGTCGTTCGCCCGTCAGGCGCAGCACGGCCGCCCTGGCGAGCGGTCCTCGCTCGAGGTCGAATGGCCTCGAGGCGATCGCCTCCGCTAGACGGCGCGCCTCGGCCTCGCGCAAATCCGGCTTCAAGGCCTCGAGGTCGATCGAGGGCAGCGACAGGCCCACCTCGTCGAGTACGACCTGGTAGGGCTCACCGGCGGATTCCTCGAATCGGCTGCGCAGCACCTGATGGCGTCGAGCGATTTCTTGCAGAGACTGTTCCAGCAGCTCGGCCCGCAATGGGCCGTGCAGCTCGGCGGCGACCGGCATGTGGTAGGCGGATCCGGTGACACCGAGCTGCTCGAGGAACCAGAGTCGACTCTGAGCGAAGGACAAGGGAGCGGGCTCGGCTCGAGCCGCCTGATGGGCTCGAATCGCTGGGGTGGGCAGGGTCGGCGAGCTGGGATCCGCAGTTCCGCGTCGTCGGGCGTCCACGGCTCGCGCGAGCGCGGCCACGGTCGGGGTCTCGAACAAAGTGCGGACTTCGAGATCGACCGAAAACGCCTCGCGCACTCTCGAGACGATCTGAGTAGCGAGGAGCGAGTGCCCGCCGAGCTCGAAGAAGTCGTCGGTAACGCCGATTTCGTGCCGCCGCAGCACATCGGCCCAGATCGAGACCAGGAGGTCTTCCGCCTGATTCCGCGGCGCGATACGCTGGCTCGCCGCGGTCGCGTCGTCGCCGGGCTCCGGCAAGGCTCGGCGGTCGACCTTGCCGTTCGGCGTCAGAGGGAGCTGGGCGAGCGTGACGAAAGTCGACGGCACCATATAAGCCGGCAGCGAGCTGTCGAGCTCCTGGCGTAGCCCGCCGGCCTCGAATGCGTAACTCTCGCTAGTGACGACGTAAGCGACCAGGCGCGGGTCACCAGGGGCGTCTTCGCGCACGACGACGACGGCGTCTCGAACCGCTGCGCACGCCAGCAGCGCTGCCTCGATCTCCCCGAGCTCGATCCGAAAGCCCCGGACCTTGACTTGATGATCGAGGCGGCCGAGGAAGTCGAGCTCGCCCGTAGCCCGTCGAGCGACGAGGTCGCCCGTGCGGTAGAGCCGTTCGCCGGGGCGCTCGCCCCAAGGGTTGGGGGTGAAGCTGGCCGCGGTGCCTGCGGGCCGTCCCAGATAACCGCGCGCCAGGCCGGCGCCGCCCAGGACCAGCTCGCCCGGAATGCCGATGCCCAGCATCCGTCCCTGACGGTTGAGGATGTGGGCCTGCGTTCCGGCGAGCGGGAATCCGATCATCGGCTTCTCGGACCCGCGGGGAATCGAGGCAAACGTGGAGTATGTCGTGTCCTCGGACGGACCGTAGAGATTGAGCACGCGTCTCACCGAGGTGTGGGCGAACAGCTGATCGGTGAGATCTCGAGTCAGCGGCTCGCCGGCCAGGTTGAGGGTCGTGACCGACGACGGGATCGCCGCCTGGCGGACGAGCTCGGTGGCGGCCGAGGGGACGGTGTTGAGAAGCCGAACGCCGGCATCGGAGACTCTAGGTAGATCGAGGGCGTCTCGAACCAAGATCGCGGTGCCGCCGGTAGTCAATGGCAAGAAGATCTCGAAGATCGAGAGGTCGAAGTTGATCGAGGTCGATGCCAAGACCCCGGACAGGTCAACGTCGTCGAACAAGTCTCGTGCCCACGCCAGGAGGGCTACGGCACTGCGGTGCTCGATCGCTACACCCTTCGGGCGGCCGGTAGAGCCGGAAGTGTAGATCGTATAGGCGAGCTGGTCGGCGGTGGCTCTTGGGGCCTCGGGAAGAGCTGTGAGCCCGGCGTCCGCGGTCTCGGACAAAGCGGTCTCACCGAGACCATCGAGGTACAGTACTGGACGCTCGCCCAGCGGAAGAGCGGCCAGCAGGTCGCCATGGCCGACCAAAACGCGTACGTCGGCGTCCTCGAGCATGAATGCGAGTCGCGACTCGGGGTAGGCGGGATCGAGCGGGACATAGGTGCCACCCGCTTCGAGCACGGCGAGCAAGGCGGCCACCAGCTCGGGGCGCCGCCGGGCGCAAACGCCGACCCGGATCTCGGGGCCGACCCCGAGTGCGACCAGTCGCCGCGCGAGGATTCGAGAACGAGCCGTCAGCTCGCGGTAGGTCCAGGGGGTCTCGGCGCCGCCCTGGGTGACCGCTTTCAACGCGAAGGCCGTGGGCGTGCGAGCGGCCTGGGCGGCCACGAGCTCGTGCAGGCACGAGGGCCGACGCGCTCCGAGCTCGAAGCTCGACGGCCGGGGGAGCGTGTTCCATTCATAGGTGAGCTGATGCTGCTGCGCCGGCCCCAGCCAAGATAGCTCACCGACGCGCCGCTCCGGCTGCTCGATCGCATGGGCGACCAGGCGTTCGAAATGGCCGACCAGCCGTGCTGCGGTCGTGGCGTCGAACAGGTCGGCATTCGATTCCAAGGAGCCGCGGATGCCGCCGGGACTTTGCTCGAGGGAGAGCGTGAGATCGTACTTGGCGGTCGCGCTGTCCGAGGCCAGGGGCTCGATCTGGAGTCCGGGAATCTCGAAGCCCGACGGCGGCACGTTCTGGAGGATGAACATCACCTGGAAGATCGGCGACCGACTCAGGTCGCGCTTGGGCTCGAGGGCTTCAACCAGGCGCTCGAAGGGCAGATCCTGGTGGGCGAACGCGTCGAGGGTGGTTTCGCGGGTGCGTTGCAGTAGCGTCAGGAAGGTCGGTGCTCCCGCTAGATCGCCGCGCAGCACCAGATTGTTGACGAACACGCCGATCAGCTCTTCGAGCTCCCGACGCGAGCGACCGGCGATCGGCGATCCGACGACGATGTCGTCGCTGCCGGACCAGTGGGCGAGAATCGCCTGAAACGCTCCCAGCAGCACCATGAACGGCGTCACGCCCTGGCGTCGCGCCAGGCTCTCGAGGGCCGTCGCCAGCGATGGCGCCAGGTGGACTGAATGCGAGGTGCCGCGCGAGGTCTCGACCGGCGGTCGCGGTCGGTCGGTCGGCAGATCGAGGCTCGAAGGTGCCCCGGCGAGTCGACCGCGCCAGTGCTCGATCTCCGCTGCGATCCGTTCCTCGGTGAGGCAGGCGCGCTGCCAGACCGCATGGTCCGGGTACTGGATCGCGAGCTCCGGAAGCTCAGTGTCGAGAGCCGGTTCGGTAGAGCCGGCAGCGGCCTCGAAGGCGCGATAGAAGGCCACCAGGTCGCGCAGGAAGATCCCCATCGACCAGCCGTCCGACACGATGTGGTGGAGTGTCAAGAGAATCACGTGCTCGTCGTCGGCCAGCTGGACCAGGGTGGCTCGCACCAGTGGTCCGATCGCCAGGTCGAACGGCCGCAGGGCATCTTCCCGCGTCAAGCGGTCGAGCATTCGCTGTTGCGAGCCTTCATCCAGGCGTTCGAGGTCGATCTGCGGGAGCGGCAGGGAGGCCGCGGGCGAGATGATCTGCTGGGGCTGTCCCTGAACGGCTCGAAAGGTCGTCCTAAGGGATTCGTGCCGTCGTCTGACGGCGGCCAGGGCTGCGGCCAAGAAGGCTGGCTCGAGGGTGCCGACCAGGCGGACGGCGCCCGGAATGTTGTAAGCGGCGCTGCCTGGCTCGAGCTCGTCCAGGAACCACAGGCGAGTCTGTGCGAACGATAGGGGGAGCACGCCGTCCCGCGAGACTCGAGTGAGCGGTGGCTGGTGGATCCCCTGGGTCTGCCGAAGGGTCTCGTCGATGGCCTCGGCGAGGTCCGAGAGCCGTGGCGTCTCGAAGACGCGACGCAGTGGCAGGTCGATTCCGAAGTGCTGCCCGATGCGTGAGATCAGCTGGGTGGCCATGAGCGAGTGGCCACCGCTGGCGAAGAAATGGTCTTGGATCCCGACGTTCTCGCAATCCAAGACATCACCCCACAGCGCCGTGAGGATCTCTTCGGTGGGAGTGCGTGGAGCTTGCGGCTCGTCGCCCTCGGTCGCCAGCTCGGGCCGCGATAGGGCCAGCGCCCGTCGATCGATCTTGCCGCTCGGGGTTAGGGGCAGGGCGGGGAGGATCGAGACCGTCGACGGCACCATGTAGGCCGGCAGCCTCTGGCTGACCTGATTGAAGACATCATCGGGCCTCAGGTCGATCGCGGTCTCGCTGGCCACGATCCAAGCCACCAGCTGGCTGCCAGCTTCGGCTCGTCCGGACCCGTTGGAGGCGCCTACGTCGACCACGGCCACCACGGCGGCGGCCACCTCGGGGAGCTGATTCAGGGTCGCCTCGATTGCCCCGAGCTCGACTCGGAAGCCTCTCACTTTGACTTGGTGGTCTTGGCGGCCCAAGAACTGGAGCTGGCCATCGGCCTGCAGCCGGGCTCGGTCTCCAGTGGCGTAGAGGCGACCGCCGGTCTCACCGGTGATTGCGTCCGGTGTGAAGGCGAGGGCCGTGACGGCGGGGCGTGCATGGTATCCGCGCGCCAGGCTGGCGCCGCCTAGGTGGAGATGGCCGGCGACGCCGATCGGCGCGGGTCGACCGCTGGTGTCCAAGACCAGGACGCGGCTGTTGGCCAGCGGACGACCAATCGTCACGTGCTCCAATGAGATCTCGTCATCGAGCCCCCGAGTGACTGCGGTGGTTGCCGTGATGGTCGCCTCGGTTGGTCCGTAGGCGTTGATCAGCTCGGGTCTCTCGCCGTCCAAGGTCGGCAAGCGATGCCAGGCGGCGATGCGGTCGGCGCGAGCTTGCTCGGTGCCGATTACCACCAGCCTCAGGTCGGCGGGTGGCGCCGAACGGCTCCTCTCGAGCTCCTCGACCCACTCGTGCCAGAACGCGGTCGGCAGACTCAAGACGGTGATCCCAGCTGTTTCGAGGAAGTCCCAGAGCTCGGCAAACGAGACCTTCAGGCCGTCCTCGGGTAGGAAGACAGTCGCACCGCTGATCAGATGAGGGAAAATCTCCTCGATCGCCAGGTCGAAGCTGATCGGGGCCAGTTGGGGAATGCGATCGGTAGGGCCGAGGCCATAGCGATCCGCGACGGCTAGGGCGTGGCTGGCCACCGCCTCTTGGCTCACCATGACCCCTTTGGGTTTGCCGGTAGAGCCCGAGGTGTAAATCATGTAGGCGGCTTCGGGGCCTGCGAAAACCGGGTCGAGGATGGCGGCTGGCTCGCGGTGGAGCTTGGTGGCCTCGCCCGCGAGCTCGCTGAGATCGATCGTGACAAGGCCCTTGGTAAGGGCGGCGAGAGTCTGTCGATCCGGCGGTAACGCGAGGGCGGTCAGATCCGCGTCCGCGATCAACCCACGCAGTCGTTCCTCGGGTTGGCTGGGATCTAGAGGTACGTAGGCGCCGCCCGCCGTCCAGATTGCGAGGATCGCCAGGATCGTCTGAGGCGAGCGCTCAGCGGCGAGTCCTACGCGCGACTCCGGGCCGACTCCCAGGCTCTCGAAGCGGCGAGCTAAGCGACGCACCCTGGCGGCGAGCTCGCCATAGGTCCAAGTGACCGTTCCGTCGGCATGGTGCGGGTAGGGGGCGAGTGCCGGCGCCTCGGGCGTCCGAGAGGCTTGCTCGAAGAACAAGCTCGTGATGCAAGACGCCCCCCAGGCTCGTGATGTCGGAGGAGCGTCTGCACCGGATGGAGCATTCCACTCCATGATCAACTGGTGGGTTTCGGCCGGCGAAAGCAGAGGTAGCTCGCCGAGGGGGCGATCAGGTTGCCGTACCAGCGCTGCGGGCAGCCGCTCTAGGGCCCGCCCCCAGCGCTGGACCGTGGTATGGTCGAACAGCTCGGTGCGGTATTCGAGAGAACCCGTCACGACGGTCGCCTGCTCTTCGAGGGTCAGGCTGAGATCGAACATCGCGGTCCGCCGGTCCGTCGGCAAGAAGCTCAGGGTGACGCCAGACAGGTCGAGCGTTTCCCGCGGCGCGTTCTGGAGCGTGAACATCACCTGGAACAGCGGGTTGGAGCGCAGGTCGCGCTCGGGCTCGAGCTCCTCGACGAGCTTTTCGAACGGTAGGTCCTGATGCGCGTAAGCGTCGACCGTGGTCACGCGAGCGCGGTCGAGAAGGCGGCGCAGACTGCTCTCGGCCGTTAGGCGGGTCCTCAGCACGAGCGTGTTGACGAAGAAGCCGATCAGTCCTTCGAGCTCGGTGCGGGTGCGGTTGGCGATCGGAATACCGACCACCAGGTCTCGCTGACCGCTCAGGCGATGGAGCAAGAGGTTGAAGACGGTGAGCAGCACCATGAACGGAGTCGCACCGGCCACCAACCGCTGCAGTAGCGCGACCGTCGATCGCGGGATCTGCAGTGGTACCGCACGACCCTGAGCGGTGGGCAGAGCCGGACGCGGGCGATCGGTCGGCAGCTCGAGGGTCGCGGGAGCACCGGCGAGGGTCGAACGCCAAAACTCGAGCTGCTGTTCCAGCAGATCTCCGGCGAGATAATCCTGCTGCCACCGAGCGTAGTCGGCGTATTGCATCGTCAGCTGCGGCAGCGGCGACGGCCGCCCTTCATTGAAGGCCGCGTAGAGTAGCCCGAGCTCGCGAAAGAAGATCGCGGCAGACCAGCCATCGCTGATGATGTGGTGCAGGGTCGATGCCGCGACATGCACGGTCGGCTCGAGCCGCAGCAGCGTCAGGCGCATCAGCGGTCCTCGCCCGAGATCGAACGGCCGGTGGGATTCACGGCGCACGATGCTGCGCGCCTCGGCCATGCGCTGGGTTACCGGCAGCCTGCCGAGATCGACGACCGGGAGGTGGACGTCGGCCGGCGGATCGAGGATCTGCACGGGCTCGCTATCGACTGTCGCGAACCGGGTCCTCAGGACCGCATGGCGTTCGACGACTTCTCGCAGGCTTCGCTCGAGCCGATCGATGCGGAGTCTGCCGTCTAGCCGGGCGGCGCGCGAGACGTTGTACTCGGAGCTTCCGGGCAGCAGCTGGTCGATGAACCATAGGCGTTTTTGAGCGAACGACAGGGGAGCTGGACCCTCCGTAGGCTCGCGATCGCCCGACGCTCGACCCGTAACGGCCGCGCGAGCCGCTCGCTGCCCGGCGTAACTCTGCAGCAGGAAGGCGATGATCTCTTCCCTGCGAGCCTTGAGCTCGGCCTTGAGCGCCGCGTCGAGCGCCCCTCGGGGTGCCTTGAAACGCAGCTTGCCGTCTTCGGTCCAAAGCTCGATGCCTCGCTGGCGAAGATCGGCGAGCAGGCGCACGGTCGTCGTGGAATGCGCTCCTTGGCCGGCCCTGTTGTCGGGCCGACCGCCGTTGTTCGCTCCATCGAGACCGCCTTGCTCGAGGAAGCGGCGAATCTCGCCGACCATCAGGGGGATGACGGTTTGCGCGTAGGCGTAGACTTCCGGCCTCTCGTCGATGCTCTCCAGCACCATGAATCGGATGGTGAACAGGCTTCGGGCGATCAAGAAGGCATCGAGGAGCTTCTCGTCCTCACGACTCAGGCGCCGGATTCTGCGGTAGCCCCGCAGGAAGGCGCGCCGCAGCTCCGGATAACCCTGCCGTTCCCGCAGCGGCAGCAGTGAAGCCGCGATGTCATAGAGGTAATAGCCCCAGCCGCAGTCGGCGAAGTCGATGGCGTGGACTTGGCCTTGGTGGACGACGGTGTTGTCCGGCTCGAGGTCCTTGTGGATCAGGCCGAAGACTTCGGGTGCTTCTCCCATCCGCTGGAACAGACGCCGCATCTCGGCGGCCGCCTCGTCGAGGATCGCGCGGGTGCGGGCCGTGACGATCGGCTCGCCGCGACCCGGCGGCACGACCGAATCGGGGCCAAACAGACGGTCGGCGTCCCAGCGCGGACGCCTGAAGCCATCAGGTGGGGTGAAGCTCTCGGCGCAGCGGTGGATCCGTCCGGCGAGCTCGCCGACCTGCTCGAAGTCGGCCGGATTGGGATCGCCCTCGAGAATCTCCCCGGGGACCCAACGCGTCATCACGACGCAGCGCGCTTCGAGCCCGTCGACCCGGGCGCGGACGACCCAGTCGCCGTCCCGCGTCGCGACGGGATCGGGGACGATCAGCCCGGCGCTGGCGAGATGGCTCAGCCAGATCATCTCCGCACGGATCTCGTGCGGGCGATAGGCACCGAGATGGCACAGTCGCAGCAGGTAGCGGCCGGCACCTGGGCCAGGCTCGTCGACATCGACGCGGAACGTGACGTTGGTCTTGTGCTCGAGCAGCGTCAGACGAGGAGCTCCGAGCCGCCAAGAATCCAGGGCGAGTTCGGCGAGCTGGTGGAGCCGTCGTTGCTCGACGGCTCGATCGGACGGTGGCTCTTGAGGTTTCGAAGGTGTCGCGGTCGTCGCAACGGCCATCAGAGCTCACCCATCTCCAGGTCGTCGTCGGGCTCGTCATCGACCGATCGCTGGTCGGCAGCTTCCGTGGCCCAACGCGCGATATCGATGCTTTCTGCGAGGCCAGCGATGGTCGGCTCCTCGAAGAACGACTGCAGGGGGACGTCGAGGCCGAACGCGTCACGCAGTCGCGAAACGAGCTGAGTCGTGAGCAGCGAGTGGCCGCCCAAGTCGAAGAAATTGTCCTCGACGCCGATCTGCTCCAGGCCGAGCAGATCATGCCAAATCCCGACCAGGGTTTCTTCGGTGGCGGTGCGCGGGGCCACGAACGGGACGTCGCGAACGAGCTGTTCGCCGCCGGCTTCGAGCAGCGCGCGTCGATCCACCTTGCCGTTGGGGGTCAGGGGCATGGCTTCGAGGAACACGAAACCACCCGGCACCATGAAGTCGGGCAGCTGCTGACGCAGGTGGCGCCGCAGATCTGCCAGCTCGGGCTCGGTCTTGGCGTTAGAGAGCACCAGGTAGGCAACGATTCGCTGGCTCGCGGCGTCGGTACCGACCACCACGACCGCCGCTTCGCGGACCGCATCATGGGTCTGGAGCACCGATTCGATCTCGCCGAGCTCGATGCGGAAACCACGCACCTTCACCTGGCGATCGATCCGGCCGAGGAACACGAGCTCACCACCCGCCATGCGACGAGCGAGGTCGCCGGTTCGGTAGAGACGATCACCCGGCTCGTGGGCCAGCGGGTCGGGAACGAAGGCGGCAGCGGTCGCTGCGGGGCGCCCGACGTAACCGCGCGTGAGCCCTGGTCCTGCGATGTGCAGCTCTCCCGCGCAGCCGGGCGGTACGCGGCGGCCCCGGGCGTCCATGAGATGGATCCTGGCTCGATCGATGGGACGGCCGATGCTGACCGGGCCGGAGCCGGGCTTTGGTGTCAATGCCTGAACGCTCGACCACACCGTCGCCTCGGTCGGGCCATACTCGTTGAAGAGCTGGGCCGCCGTTGGACTGGAGGCGTGGCGCTCGACGAGCTCGGGGAGGCACTCCTCGCCCGCGACGATCACGGTCTCGAGGCTGCGGGTCTTCGGGTGATCGAGCAGCACGGAATAGAGCGAAGGCACGCACAGCAGATGCGTGACGGCCTCCGCGTCGACCAGGCCCACGAGCTCCGCGATGTCGTCCTTCGACGCCGACGGTGCCAGCACCAGCTTGCCGCCGAGGCAGAGGGTGCTGAATAGCCCCGCGACCGAGCTGTCGAAGGCGAAGGAAGAGAGCAGCAGGAAGGCTCTCGGCAGGTTGCGATAATAGGTTTCACGGGCGGTTGTGGAGTGCGCCAGGCTGCCATGGCTGACCAGGACCCCTTTGGGGCGGCCGGTCGAGCCCGAGGTGTAGATGACGTAGGCCAGGTTCTCGGGGCTCAGCCGTGGAGGCTCGAAGCCGCTTGATGCGTGCCGTGCGGAGTCCGCCTCCAGGCGGCTGTCGAGAAGCACTTTGCGGACGCCGGCAATGGACAGGCGACCCGTCAGGGCTGGCTCACACAGCAGGTGCTTGGCGCCGGAGTCGAGCAGCATGAATTCGAGCCGGTCGTCGGGATATTCTGGATCGAGCGGCAGGTAGGCCGCGCCCGCGATCAGCACGCCCCAGATCGCCGCGACGGTCTCGGGAGATCTGCCGCCTAGGACGCCGACGATCTGGTCGGGTCCAGCGCCGAGGCTCTGCAGGTGCGCTGCAATGCGGCGGGCTCGGGCGTCGAGCTGGCGGTAGCTCAGCCGGCGGACGTCGCCCTCGGCGCCGACCACGGCTGGCGCTTCCGGCTGCCGCGCAACCTGCTCGGCGAGCAGGTGGTGGACGTAACGCGGCTCCGGCTCGCGGGCAGAGGCGCCGTCGTTCCATTCGACCAGCAGGTGCTGGCGCTGAGCTGGCGTCAAGAGCTCCAGGTCTGCGATGTCACGCTCGGGATCCGCGACCGCCGACGTCAGCAGGTGAACGAAGTGACCGAGCAGGCGGTCGATCGTCGTGCGGTCGAAGAGATCGGTCGCGAAATCGGCCGATCCGTAGAGCTCGCCCTCGATCTCGTACATCGACATCACGAGGTCGAATTGCACCGCGCCGCTGTGATTGGATTCTGGCGAGAGGGTGACGGGGCCGGGGAGCTCCATGAGAATCGGCTGATAGTTCGTCAGGAAGTTGAACAGCACTTGGAAAAACGGCTGCCGGGACGTATCGCGTTGAGGCTGCAGTGTCTTGACCAGCTGCTCGAAAGCGAAGTCTTGGTGGGCGTACGCGCCCAATGCCATCTCTCGCACGCGGCCCAGCACACTGCGGAAGCTGGGGGCGCCGGCGAGGTCGGTGCGCAGCACCTGGGTGTTGACGAAGAAGCCGATCATCGCCTCGATCTCGGCGCGATTGCGGTTGGCGATCGGCGAGCCGACGACGATATCGTCGTCGAGAGTCATCCGGTGCAACAGGGTTTTGAAACCGGCGAGCAGCGTCATGAAGAGGGTCACGCCGTGGGCTCGGCTGAGCCGGTGCAGAGCGGCGGTGAGGTCCCGGTCGAGTCGAACCAGGGTGCGGGCACCCCGGAAGCTCTGGGCCGGCGGCCGCGGTCGGTCTGCAGGCAGCTCGGTTCCACTCTCGACGCCGGCCAGCTGCTGACGCCAGTAGTCGAGCTGGGTCTCGAGGACCTCGCCCTGGAGCCACAGCCGCTGCCAGCGCGAGAAGTCGGCATACTGAACCTTCAGATCCAGTAGCGGCGAGGGGCGCCCGTGCCAGAAAGCGTCATAGAGGGCCGCCAGCTCACGGATCAGGATCTCCCGGGACCAGACGTCGTAGACGATGTGGTGCGCGGTCACGGCGAGGATATAGCTCGCATCGTCTTCCTGCATCAACACGCCGCGGATCAAGGGGCCGGTGGAGAGATCGAACGAGCGCTGCGCCTCTTCATTGCCGAGGCGCAGGGCCATCTCATGACGCCTTTCCGATGGCAGGCCGCGCAGATCGATGATCCCGATCGGCATGTCCCATGGCTTGCCCACGATCTGGACCGGCCGCCCGTCGATGGTGCTGAAGGTCGTTCGCAGCACTTCGTGCCGTCGGGTGAGCTCGCTGAAGGAGCGCTCGAGGACCATCACGTCGAGCTCGCCACGCATGCGAACGGCGCCGAAGATGTTGTAGACGGTCAGGCCGGGTCGCAGCTGGTCGACGAACCAGAGTCGCTCCTGGGCAAACGAAAGAGCCAGGTCGCCGGATCGCGAAACGGATTCCATGGGCGGCGCCTCGGGCAGGCCGTGGCCCGACAGCATGCCGACCTCGATCTCTCGTGCGAGATCCTCCAAGATCGGGTTTTGGAACAGCACGCGGACCGGTAGCTCGACCGCGAAGCGCTCGCGGATCCGCGAGGTGATCTGCGTCGCCAGCAGGGACTGGCCGCCGATCTCGAAGAAGTGGTCGCGGACGCCCACGCCTTCCCGGCGCAGCACATCGGCCCAGATTTCCACCAGGCCTTCCTCCACCGGATTGCGCGGCGCCACGAATTCGGAGCTCGAGGCGAGCTCGATGTCGCGCGTCTCGAGAGTCCGCCGGTCGATCTTGCCGTTGGCGGTCAGCGGCAGAGTGTCGAGCACCACGAAGCTGGCCGGGATCATGTACTCGGGCAGTCGGTCTCGTAGGTACTCGGCGAGCGCCTGATCTGAAATCTCGCAATCCGCCGCGGCGGTGAGGTAGGCCACTAGCGTGCGCTGACCCGGTTCGACCTCGGGAGCCGTGACGGCCACCGAAGCCACGGTGGCGTGACGGCTGAGCAAGGCTTCGATCTCGCCGAGCTCGATGCGGAAACCGCGCACCTTGACCTGAAAGTCGATCCGGCCGAGAAAATCCAACAGGCCGTTCGGCAGGTGCCTAGCCTCATCGCCGGTGCGATAGAGCCGTCGCCCCGGGGCGGCGGTGAAGGCGTCCGGTACGAAGACTTCGGCGGTGCGGGCGGGATCGCCGGTGTAGCCCCGCCCGACGCCAGCGCCGCCGACGCACAGCTCGCCCGCGATGCCCGGCGGCACGAGACGCAGCTGACGATCGAGTTTGTAGAGGCGGGTGTTGGCAATCGCTCTTCCGATGGGAACGCGACTCCAGGTGGCAGGCAGCGACCGCGAGAAGGTGAAGTGGGTCACGTCGTCCGAGCATTCGGTGGGTCCGTAGGCATTGACCAGCGGCACGTGGGGGAACTGGCTCAGCCAGGTCTCACTGAGCTCGGGCGGCAGCGCTTCGCCGGTGGGTACCATGAAGCGTAGGTCTGGCAGGCCAGAGCCGGCCCGGGATGCGTTCGTGTCACGGCGCGCCGCCTCTTCCAAGACCCACCGCAGAACCGACGGGACGGTTTCCAGAATCGTGATGCGGTCCTGGGTCACGGCGTCCAGAAGGCGGGCTGGATCATGGGCGATCTCGTCCGGATAGATGACCACTTCACCACCGACGGCGAGGGCGGCTAGAAACTGCCAGACCGAGATGTCGAAACACTGGGATGCGGTCTGGGCAATACGATCCTGCGAGCTCAGGTCGAGGTCGGCGATCTTGGCGGCGAGATGATTGAGCATGCCTCCCTGCTCGATCATCGCCCCCTTGGGAAGGCCGGTCGAGCCCGAGGTGAAGATGATGTAGGCGAGGTCGTCCGGGGCGCCTTCCCGAGCGAATTGGCTCGAACTTGCCGTTGCGAGATCGACCAGGGGTACGAGCGCCGGGCGTCGCTCTGGAGAAACTAGCTCGAGCGCTTCGGCCGCTGGTTCGCTCAGCAGCTCGTCAACGAGCAGAAGGCTGGCGCCGCTGCGTTCCAAGACCTGGGCCAGACGTTTGGGAGGGTGGGCTGGGTCGAGAGGGAGGTAGGCAGCACCCGCTTTGAACACGGCCAGGATCGCGGTCAAGAAATCGAGGCTGCGCTCGCCGAGCAGAGCGATGCGATGATCCGTACCGACCCCCCGTTTCCGCAGCTCGAAAGCCATGAACGACGTGCGTTCGTCGAGCACGCGGTAGGTCAGGGCTCGCGAACCGCAGGATGCGGCGGTGGCTTCCGGGTCTCGGGCGACACTCGCGCTGAACAACTTCTGAAAGCTCGGGTACGGCAGACCCGGTAACTCCGAGTCGTCCCATTCGTGGAGCAACTGCTGAAGCTCCACCTGGCTCATCAGCGGTAGCTCGCCGAGGGATCGCTCGGGTGCCTCGACGATGCCGCGCAGCAGGCGCTGGAAGTGGCCGGCGAAACGTGCCACGGTCGCAGGCTCGAATAGCCCGATGTCGTAGGCGAACCAGCCCGCGACACCATCGTCGGTCTCCCGCAGATTGAGCTCCAGATCTTCCCGGGAGGTGCCCTCCAAGACCTCGTGGCGACGCAGCTCCAGGCCGCGCGCCGCCATCGGAGTCGTCGGGACGTTCTGGAAGGTGAACATCACCTGGTAGACGGGATTGCGGCTCATATCGCGCTCGATCTGAAGCTCCTGCACCAGCCGCTCGAAGGGCAGCTCCTGGTGGGCAAAGCCATCGAGCACCCGTTGCCGGACGCCGGTGAGCAGCTGCCGAAAGCTCATCGATGGGTCGAGATCCGCGCGCAGCACGAGAGTATTGAGCAGTAGGCCGATCAGGCCTTCGAGCTCGAGGCGGTTGCGGTTGGCGATCGGAATGCCGACCAGGATGGTGCGTTGACCGGTGTATCGGAACAGCAGAGTGTCGAAGGCAGCCATCAACACCATGTAGAGGCTCGCTTCGCTGGTTTTGGCGCATGCCCGCAGGTCGTCGATCAAGCTGCGGTCGAGCTGCATGTAGGACTGATCTCCGCGGAACGTCTGGGTCGCAGGCCGCGGTCGATCGATGGGAAGATCGAGAATCTTGGGAGCGTCCGCCAGCTGGCCGACCCAATACGACAACAGACGGTCCAGGTTCGGGCCGGTGAGCTGTTGGTTCTGCCAGGCTGCGTAGTCGCTGTACTGGAGCGACAGTTCTGGGAGAGCTGAGCCTTCGTCGGGCTGCGCGCCTGGAGCCGTCCACGCGTCATAGAGCGTGATGACACTGCGGAAGAAGACACCGATCGACCAGACGTCGGCGATCACGTGGTGCATCAGGAGCAAGAAGATCCACTCGTCGTCCGCCACCTGGAGCAGCGTCGTCCGGGCGAGCGGAGGTCGGGAGAGGTCGAACGGACGATGCATGCGCTGGTCGATGGCCCGTCGGATCTCCGCATCTAGCTGATCCGGTGGTGTGGCGCGCAGGTCGACCTTTTCAACGTCTAGGCACGGCTCGTCGACAAAGCGACAGATGGGCTCGCCAGCCTCGGTGTCAATGTAGAAGCGGAGAGTTTCGTGCCGTCGACCGACTTCCGTCACGCACGCCTCGAGGATGTTCAGGTCGAGCGGACCTCGGATCCGGACCGCGCCGGGGACATGGTACGCCGAGCTACCGGGCTGGAGCTACTCGATGAACCAGAGTCGCTTCTGCGCGTAGGACAGCGCTGCCTCTTCGCTCTCTGGGCGCCGAGGGATCGCTTCTTGGCGATCGCTGTCCTTCTTGGCACGCCGTTTTTCCCGAAGAATAAGCTCGAGGAGCTGTTGTTTTCTGGGAGACAGGTGTTCAGCATTCAATGAGCTCATGCCGTCTCTTCTCTCGCTGGCAGCTGATCGGCTGCGGTTGAATTTTCCAAGTGTCGAACGGGCTCGGCGAGCAAGGCTCCTCTAGCTTCGAGTCGCACGAATAGACGAAGCCAGGTCCGCGACAGGCCAGGCGCGGATGGTGGTGAAGCGGCACTCGATAGGTTGTTGGGGAGTCGGCTGCGACGACCCTAATTCATCTGAGAGGGCGCCCCTGCCCCCGTCAAATTCGCCGAAAATTTACCATATGAGTCATAGAGTCTCCACAATTTAATTTTCCCAAAGGGTTGGCTTCTGTGAAGACTTCCTGCGTCGGATCGCCTGATGATTCTGAATAAGAGTTTCGAATGTTCTTTATACGGGTATAGTTTCCTTTAAAAGCACATTCCAGGATTTGAGCGCTTGGCGAAAAGCTCTGTAGAGCCAAAACGGTAGTTCTTTG
>JBCCEE010000126.1:0-18844 GCA_039030415.1 Acidobacteriota bacterium | reverse complement strand
TTGGCGTCGAAGCGCTCTCATCGAGTTCCCTGTCCGGTTACCCTAGCACCTCCAAAGAGAAAGAGAAGAGAGTGGCCGGACCTTGGCGGTGAGGTGCTCTCATCGATCACCCAGTCCGGTTACCCTGACCTCTTTGGCGGCTGGCTGGCCATTCTCCGATCAGTGAAGAAATCACCGGCTAATGCGAAGAGCCTTCTTGAGTAAAGATCTTAGATTTATCCAAGCGAATGGCTGACAACAGAGCAAGGAACCACCGAAGGCTATTGGTCAGCGTGATTCGCAAAGAACGCATCTCCAAACGAAGATCACCATCTCTCCGGGGATGAGTTAGCCGGTCACGATAGTCAAGCACCGTGCGAATTGCGCCCCACTCTTCGTCGGCTGCAACAAGCTGCGCTCCCTCTCCAAAATACCGCGAAAAGACTTCTACAGTTTCCGTGAGACGATCAAGAAGCCTTCTAGACTCCAACCTAGCCTGCTCTGATTGACTCAGTCGAATCTCGCCCCTCTCAATTGCGTGGGCGATGAAAAGGCGCAAGATATCAATGACTCCCTCAACATAGACAATACAGGTTCTTAGGTAGTTGCGGACATAGAATTGGGCAGAGGCATGCTCTAAACCATGCTGCCCCCACGCATCGCCCATAACTCTGAATGCGAAATCGATTTCTTTATTCAGCAATTCCAAGGAGTAGCGGATTGCAGCCAAGCTTCTTCCTTGGAGCTCCCCTACTTCTGCATAGAAATCTTCCCTTGAGACTGGCATTGTACGAAATGCAGAGACATCAAACTCGTTCCTCTTGATCAGATCTAAGTCAAAATCCGGCACCGGCACATCAACGCTTTCGAAGCAGCTACACAACAAACGCAATAACTCACCCAGGTACCATGGATAGCACGGAATGATAGTTTGAGCAGCCTCAATAGCATAAAAATCATCCAGCCTTCCAAAATGCGTCATATCTCTGCGAGCTGGCACAAGCCTCTTTACCAGAGCAAGCCAAGTTGGAGAGTCAGTATCCAGTGTATATGCCACATCGAACAACTGAGGATAGTAGCGAAAAGCAAACTTTAGGTTGTCGATTACACTGTTCGGCACCAGAACATCAGTGAGACTATCTGCGCCCTTATCATAGCGACGCTCAAGCAACTTCGCCCTTGTCTTCGTGTTAATGCCAAGCCTCTTCGCGTTGGCTGGCCCGGCTACCGTTCGACGCATGAAGGAACTCGTGCCTTCCATTTGAGCGAAGAACGAACGGACCGCCACTCGATTCCAGAAATAGACCTCGAAATTTAGACCCTCAGCTTCTTGAGACTCGACAGCTTCCAGGTAGGAACGGTATGCCTCAGCGCGCTTTGCCAGGGCCGTAGACGTATCGTCACTCAGAACTCTGTTAAGATCGACGAGTTCAAGTAGATTCTTCCGGAGTCTCGTGTACTTCCCCATCAGTCAGTAAGCCCCAAATAAGAACTCCACATCCAGCCCCTTCCCTAAGTCTGGCTGCTTGCGGACAGTCTCAGCTCGGCCCACCCAGATGTCAGTGTTCCACTGCTGCAAGCCTGAAGCCATGCTCCGCATTTAGCTAAGGAGCGCCGAGGGTCGCGATTCTTTAGCCGCAGGGATGATGCTACCGCTGCGTTTTCCTTGTTCTATGATCGAGTCCGCATCGAACTTGGTGTTGTTGAGGACATCAACAAGCCATCCAAGACAGTTGCTGACCAGATTGAGTGTCCCTGGGCCCCGAATCTCAAGATCCCGTATTGATCTCGGGTGAGTCAGGGAGTCGCGATAGCTGAGTACTTTACGAACTGCAACCCAGTGTTCTTCTGAAGCCTCGAAACTACTGCCATCACCAAACTTCGCCGAGAAAACTCCGAATGTCGCCACCAGACGCTCGAACACATCTCCTCTATCCAAAGAGTCTTCCTGCTCGCTAGTAAGGTCAACCTCTCCTCTCTCAACCGCATGTTCAATATATAGCCGGAATACTGAAGTCGCTCCTTCCACGTAGTTAATCAGTGTACGGAAGCAGTTCCGAATCGCAAACTGCGATGTGGCACTGTCTTGACCGAAAATCTTGCTCTGCGAGTTATAGTACTCAAAGGACTTACTACTTTCCTGCCACAAAAGAAACATCGACCTCTGGAACACGAACCACGACCGCCCCTGAAACTCTGCCACTTTCCGAGAAAATTCTTCTCTCGGTATCTTGATCTGCCGGAAGCTAGCTTCGTCGAACTCATAATTCCGAATCAGGGACAGATCAACTTTCCCCACAGAGACGCCAACCTGCTCATAGCAGGGCACAAGCATTTGATGCATCGAACCAAGAAACCATATTATGCAGGGCCTCAGAGTCTGGGCTGCCTCGACTGCATAAAAATCTTCGAAAGTGCCAGTGTGCATCATGTCATTTCGGGCTGAAGCTAGAATCCTCTTCAGCGCCTTCCACGTCGGCGAACTTAAGTCAGGCCTGAAGTCTGTACCAAAGACCCTCGGATAGAAGCGGAAGGCCATCTTTAGATTGTCGCCCACCCGGTTCGGCGCAATCGTCTTCGTGATACGGTCTCGTGCCCTATCGTACCTGAGCTCTAGCAACGTTGCCCGTTGTCTGTTGGTGAGATTGAGTGCTGCGGCGTTTCTTGGAAGTGCAGCCGTTCGTCGCATGAAGTAACTTAGCCCCTCCATGTGTGCGAAGAAGGCCCTGACGGTAATGCGATTCCAGAAGCAACAATCGAATATCAGGTCCTCCGTCTTCTGGTCAGCCCTCTCGTGATTTCTGAAGGCCCGACCAAGGCCCTTTAGCGCCAACTCTGTATCGACACTGAGTGCGCGATTGAGCGCTCCGAGATCTAGCAGATTCCTGCGAAGCTTTGAGTACTTTCCCATTTCCGATGTCCGATACTACCGAACGAACCAGCCTCAGACTTCGAGGTTTATATCCTCTTCGTACAAAAGGCCAACATCGTCCCGAAGGCGCCCTCGGAACGTGTTCCTTGCGCGCCATATTTTGTCGAGCTGCTTTGATGTGTATGCTGTACCGTCTCCAGGTTTTCTGGAAAGCGCATCACGGAGCGACCGGAAAGCATCAAGTGAACGTTTTGACAACACCAAGCCAGCGCGCTCTTTCTCCCACTTCATCAGTAGATCGAGGGTCATCTGAGTACGCCCAATCATATCTTCATCGGTCTTGCTTCCCCGGCTACCGAGATCACTCGTTATCTCGAAAGCCTCAGGGTAGACCTCGAGACGCAGAGCATAAAGCTTTTCTGTCAGGCCACGCCGCAAGCGTTCTTTTTGATTTTCGCTTTCAGCCTGGTTCCTTTTTATGGCTGTCCAGTAGGTCAAGATCGAAATAGCAAGAGAGACCGCGGCCGCGACCAGCGCAGCTTGTAACCTAGGATCATTCATAGATCGGACGTCTCCTGAAATTTTTCCCCACTGACTTACGGGCACCTGCTCTCTCTAAGAGAACTTGCTACGCAACTCTGATCTGTTTAGCTCTCTCACGAAGCGCCCTGAAGAGTTTTGTAATCCTGATTCACCGAATAGGCCAATCGTTTGGAGGCCTGCCAGGCACTCCGGAATATGGCAGTCCTTGAGCCTGACCGGCAATAGGTATATCAAGCCCTCCGGCTTCTAGTCGTAAGCGTCGAGCGGTACGCTTATCTCCTTCTGGAGAAAGCCACCTCGCTGACGTCTTGCGACTCTGACCAGGACGCCGGCCGGCTAGACAGCACTCCAACCTGTCCGTATGAGCAGCTATCTGGAGGGTACCATCAGCGTGATCAAGGGATGTATCTGCCCTCGATAGAAACCCCGCCTTTCTTAACCACACTCGGTGCATCCCTCGGACTCCCAAGCAGATCCAATCCGTAAAGAGAATCTGAATTTTCCCGTCATGCTACTCCATTAGATCTGCAGAACAAAGCCAGCTGCCCAACTTAGTACTGACTGCGCAGGCAGATCTGGATCCGAAATCAGTAGGCAGCCCCGCTTCGAGATGCCCACTCTCCCCACAGCTTCCGTTTCCCACCATTGACGAAGGCCACCTTAGACTCCTCGCTCCACTTCCTCACCGCTGAGGACGCCCCATATGAGCTCTCAGATCTCCTCCACAGCGGTGAAGACCACGACCCGAACATCCAGGGTCGCCGTCCTCACGATTTTGCCAGCGACCTGAGCCCCGAGGGTTGGCTGCCTAACGGCTTTGCCAGCGACCCGAGAACGCAGGCTAACCTTCCTCAACACTGAGGCGTACCAACTGCCCGTCGTAGAGCCCCGTCCTCACCACTGAGGACGCCCTCTCCAGATCCCAGAACCCCGTCTTCACCGCTGACGAGCCTTTTCCAGAATTCTCAGGCCCCGGCCTCAGCGCTGAAGACGACGACCTGAGTCTCCAGGGTCGCCTGCCTCACGGCTTTGCTGGCGACCTGAGACTGCTGGGTCACCTTCCTCACCGGTGAGGTGAACGATCTGCCTGCTGTGGAGCCCCTTCCTCACCATTGAGGACGCCCTCTTCGGACTCCGAGACCCTGTCCTCAACGCTGAGGAGCCCCTTCCGGAGCTCTCAGACCTCGTCCTCAACGGTGAGGGCAGCGACCCGAGACTCTAAGGTCGGAAGCAAAACCGTGAGGCGAGCGACCGGAGACGCTCGGGTCGTTTGCATTTCCTCCGAAGGAGACGATTTCCCTGCCGAGAAGGGACGTCTTCACCGTTGAGGAAGCCCTCTTTGAATTTTGAAAAGGGCCTCCTCAATGGTGAGGAAGCGGCCTGTGCGAGATGAGTCGTTCAAGAGAGGTTCTTGCAATTGTGGCACGCCTGGACCACGAGGGCTGTTCCAGAGAAACGCCTAAACCGCTGATTATAAGAAGCTTGTAGCTTCTGGATCCAAAAACCGTGGCGGAATCTTGCGCCTGGAGGTTGTTGCAAATGTGGTCCGTTTCCCAAATCACCACCCCCGATCCCTAGACTGATTCCACGTTCGGGCCGCTCGTACCGGACGCCGATCACTCAGGAACGAAGCCGCCGGGGTGATCGACGAGCTCCTCGTTTGGAAATCGAAAACAGACGGCCAGAGGCTTCACCGGCTGTCGACCCGAAAGGAGGTGATTGCTATGACTGCGAAAACATCGAAAGAAACGTCAGATCGGGAGAAAGCTTGCCGCTTCGTGCTGGCGGCTCTCTTCCAACAGAGCCAGGAGCTCAGCCAGACGCTCCAGGCCCTCTACCAGCCGTTCCTCGAAGAAGGCGATCCAGTGCCGGATTTCTTCGGCACGCTGACCGCTCTCGGAAGAGGAATCAAGAAGGCGATTTTGGATGTGATCCGCGCCGATACGGTGCTGTTCAACGCCAATGCCGCGCTCGACGCGGCGCGCAAAGTCCGGAGCGATCGGACGGCTGACCTCAGCCGCCTGATTATCGGTCTCAGACAGGCGTGCAACGCTCTGTTCCAGGATCTCTCCGTGCAAAAGCTGGGCTTCGATCAGCGCACTGCTCAGGATCCGGTTCCGCTCCTGATCCAGGCGGAGCGCATCGTCGAGCGCCTGCGGGACGGCTCGGCTTCTGAAGTCGAGCACGTGTTCGAAGGTGACGACTTCGATCCGACTCGGTACGCCGATCAGATCGAGCAGAAGGCGGCTGAGCTGCGTGAAGCGCTCGATGCCTTTGCCGAAGCTCGGCGCCATTCCGAGAAGGTGATGCTCGAGAAGCGCACCCTCACCGGGGAGTACGACACGCTGTTCTTGCACGGTGCTCGCACCTTCGAGAGCTACTGTCGCCTGGTAGGGAAAGAAGATCTCGCGAATCGGGTGCGACCGTCCGAAACTCGGAAGGGGCGCACGGAGATCGAGCCCGAGGAGACAGGTTCGGAGCCCGGAGCCGAGCCGACGCCTGACCCCGACGGAACGACCGAGAACGAAACGGTCAACTAAGGAGTTGGGATCGAGTTAGCTGGGCCGGCGCGGCGTGGGAAATCCTCTCGCGTCGCGTCGGCTCTTTTCGTGAGTAAGGGGCTGGGGTCTACGGAGCCCGCTCGGGCGCGCCGAGCTCCCAGAGCTCTCTCAAGAGATCCCGGTCCCGCTGATAGCCGCGGCGGGCCATGAGGGTTAGGGCGTTGCGGGCGCGCCCGACCTCCTGCCAGGGGGCGGCTTTCAGGAGTTTGGTGATGTCTTCGAGATCGTGCCGACGCTTTGGGTCATCCCTGGCCAGGATCTTCATCGCCAGCAGGTGGCCGAGCTGGACGATGGGCACGACGAAGTCTTCAGCGACTTCGATGGGCTCCGCCTCCACCACGACTTCTCGCTCGATCCCGCACGATGTGAACAGCAGA
Organism: Acidobacteriota bacterium; assembly: GCA_039030415.1. GTDB lineage: Bacteria > Acidobacteriota > Thermoanaerobaculia > Multivoradales > J023 > JAAELT01. Next base: position 12,512 of record JBCCEE010000126.1, on the reverse strand, counting down.
TCGATGAGCGGACCGTCCTTACTCTCGGAGCTGTGAAGCCGCACGGTCACAATCTTTCCCGTGGCCTCGTCCTCTAGCAGCTTGTGCACCGGGAAGCCCTGGTGCTCTAGCCGGTCGATCAACGATTCGGCCGTGTCTTCGGCCACGTCAACAGCCAGGTCGATATCCAGGGTTTGGCGGGCCTCGACGCGGGCCGCGAGGGCCAATCCGCCGACTAGAGCCCAATCGACGCCTTCGAGCGTGGCCGCGATGGATCGCAGGGCGGCTTCGAGGTTCATTTTTGGGATCGCGGCCAGGTGCCTGGGCGCCCCCGGCCATCGCCATGCTCCGCTCCTGGCCGCTCGTGCAGCCAGGCGGTGACACGGGCTTGAATCTCATCCTCAGTCTCTTCGGGCAAATGGTGCCGATACCTATCCCTCATCATTTCGGTGGCCACCTCATACATCTTGAACGCGAGGCTCAAGTGTTTCGCAGCTTCCTCATGGGAGCGCTTGGTATCCATTGGTAGACCCTATCAAGGTTCCGACTGGATCAGTTCTGCGTAACTTGCATTCGCTGTTACCACTGAGGCGAGCTACCTGACTGCCGGCAAGCTCGAAGCAGAGCTGAGTCAAGACAGCGTATACTTGACGATGTTGTGAGGTGCATCCGAGCGACATGAAGAGGATCTAACGCGATATGGATCAATCAACAGGAGCAGGATCTTGGTAAAAGCAGTACTACGCCACGGAGCCATCGAACCGCTCTCGCCCCTACCCAGCGACTGGGCCGATGGCCAGGAGCTGGTCATCGCGGAGGCGCACGCCGAGGTCGAGAAAGAGAGCTTGGCCTTGTGGTCACGAGAGATCGACGAGATGGCAGCTCAGATACCCGAGGATGACTTCGATCGCGTAGATCAGGCTCTCGCTCAGGCTGACAGAGAAGCGAAAGACAGCGTAGGGCGACAGATGGGCCTGACTTGACGAAGCGCTACATTCTCGACACGAATCACCTCAGCGCAGCCGTCAGACCGGGATCTGTCATTCGGGAACGAATCCGGCAGGTACCAGAGGTTGGCTCCCGGGTAGGAACTTGCGTTCCCGTCCTCTGTGAGCTCGAGGTCGGTGCAAGCCAAGTGCGTGATCCAGATTCGTACCGCAGGATACTGCAACGATTCTTGACCAAAATCCCGGTCTGGCCGATCGATCAGGAAACCGCGAGGATCTACGCGGACATCTACCACGAGTTGCGTCGCAAGGCCGTAATCTTGTCGCAGGTCGACATGATGGTCGCGTCTCTTGCACGGCAGTCGAAGCTGACCATCCTCACGACCGATCGCGATTTCGAGGCCCTGCCGAGCATCCGTCGCGAAGACTGGACCTAGCATCATGCCCTCCCCAGGCACCTGCCCTTTCGGGCGGATACCCAGGGAGGACGCAGCCAGCCCGATCAGCTAGCGCGGGCTGACGTCGATCGGCGCTGGGGGACAGCGCGCTTCGAGCTTGGAGTAGTCGGGGTTGCATTGCTTGCAGAGGCAGCGCAGGGCGATGTTGTTGTCGAACGGCACCAGGCGCTGCGCCTTCAGGGTCTCACCGCGACGGATGAAGCGCAGGTTGCTGGGGTCGTTGCGGTGCTCGACGGCCATCAGTAGGCAGTCACCGCGGCGCGGACGCCAGATGAAGGGGCCGACGATGGTGTAGCTGCCGCGGGGGATCTGGCCGGTGTTGAGCTGGTTGGTAATGAGCTCTTCGAAATCGCTCGGCCAGGTGAGGTCGGCACAGTCGTGGCAGCAGCCGCAGCAGCCGTCGTCGCGCTTGTGGAAGGCGCGGACGGTGGCGTTCTCGACGTCGCCGGTACCGCGGTTGCGAACGATGACGTAAGCGTAGTTGTCGACGCCCGGGATCGGCGCCTGGTGGGCCGGATGACAATCCGGCTCGCAGCGGTTCCAGATGTCCTGGGTTTGGCACCACTCGTGGGTGAAACCGTACTCGCCGCGGCGACCGTCGTCGATGTAGAGGTCGATCAATGGCGGAGCGCCGGGGCTGGTGATCGGCCTCGGAGTGCCGGGTAGCTGGTAGGCGCCCTGCTGCTCGAAGGCCCAGCGGATCACCTTGTGGACGGCGCCGCCGGCGTGCCCTTCGAAGACGCGGGTGATGCGATCGCAGAGCTGCAGGCGCTCGCTCCAGGCTTCGGGGTTGGCCGGGTTGGTGGCCGGGGTGAGGGTGCCGACGGCGTGGATGATGAGGTACGCCAGGTAGCGCGCCGCCCACTCGCGTTCGCACAGATCCGGATGGTCGCCACCCAGCGCGCGGTAGGCGCGGAAATGGCTGGTGGCCAGGATCTGCTCACTGCGGTAGCCGCGATCGTCATTGACGCCGCCCCACGCCCAGCCGGCGGTGACGTCGCGATCGTGACGCCGGTCGATGGCCGGGATCCACGGGAACGTGAGGAAGCGATCCGGAGCCTGGGACTGCGGGTCGCACAGCACCGCCGCCAGGCTGTCGCCGCAGCTGTGGGCGAAGCCGAAGTTGGGGGAGTGCACGTTGTCCCACAGAATAGCGTGGCCGAACTCGTGCAGCACCACCCGCTTGTCGGTGGCGATGCCGATGGGCTGGCCGGCCTCGACGAGGCCATAGGTGAACGAGCCCAGGCCATCGTTACCGGCGTTGCCCCAGGCCGCGGCGTTGACGCAGGCCGCGCTGCCGCGATGGTCGACGGGTACCGGGAAGGTGGTGCCGTCGAAGTAGGTCGCCATGTCGAAGCCCATCTCCTCGACCATGCTAAAGACGGCGTCGGAGTGGTAGTAGGCGTTGACGGCGGCGAAGTCGTCGGTGTTGGCGTCGAAGTCGAAGCGGCCGGTGGGTGCGGTGGGCGGAGCTGCCGGAATTGGGAAGGTGTCCTCGAGCCGGACGTACTGGCCACTCAGGTCAGGCACGGCGGCGGTGGCCAGGGAGCGCGGGGTGCGCGGGCCGTTGAGCACCGCGGCGGGTGACGACGGCACGATGGTGGGGTCGCCGGTGGCGGTCACCGGGTCGGCCAGGTAGACGTAACCGCTCGCCGTCGCCATGTCGATCAAGGCACGCAGGTAGAGCACCGAGTCGGTAGCGACGTCGATCATGGCGTGCCAGTTGACGCTCAGCTCGCCGATGCGCAGCGAGAACAGCACCTCGGTCGCCACCCGGTAGCTACCGGCCGTGACGTCACCGTCGACCGGCGGCAGAGTAAAGTCGAGCAGCCGCTCCACCAGGTTGTGATTCTGTGGATCACCTGACTCGTCGCCGGAGTCGTGATCCGAATCATGATGACTATGCTGTCGCTCTTCGGGCCGGTACGGGAAGACGACGGATTGGCGCCGGCTGATCGCCAGCTCCATTCTGCCTTCGAGCACGTCCTCGCGGATCGGCAGCCCGCGACGGCGGAGGTCGTCCTGGATCGTCTCCAGGCGCCGCTGGTTGCTCTCGAGCATCAGCAGCTTGCCGAGCTGGGCTTCGTTCAGGTTGGCGATGTGATCGTCGATCCGCGCCGCGTCGACATCGACTTCAGGCAGGTCGTATTCGAAGGTACTGGTGGCTTCCAGCACCTCCCCGGTGGTGCCTCGCAGCAGGACGCTGAGGCCCCTGCGCCATACCGGGATGCCGTCCAGGGTTTGACCGAATTCGACCACCGAGGTCCTGCGGACCGGCTGGCTGCTCTCGAGCCACAGCTCGCTGAGACCGCCCGGTGATTGTCTGCGCTCCTCGCGCGAATCGGTATCGATAGCCTGCGCCTGCACCCGCTCGATCTCGAAAAAGGTTTCGATGTAGTGTGCTGCCAGGGCCGCTGGTTCGTTGGAAGCGGCGCCTTCTACGGTGTAGGGCTCCAGTGAATGATCAATGCGACGAAGTCTTCCCTGTTGATCTCTTTCGATGTCGGCATTGAGCTCATCTAAACGCATGATTCCTCCAGTGCTGTGGATTTGCCGGGGCCTGTTGCCCCGGCGGTTGAATGTCAATCAACCCTTGAAATCCGCATCGCACATAAAGGTTTAGATTTCTGCCAGAAGTTGCTTACTCAAAATTCCAGGTGATCCGCCCCACCTCTTCGCCTTCGAAGAGCTGACGGATCACCAGGGTCGAACCCGCCTGCTGAACGTTCTGAATATGAAAGATGGCGCGGTAGGGTCGCTCAGAGTCGAGCACAACCCGTGAGAATCGTAGCCGGGGCGTCCGCGGCAGGCTCAATAAACCTTTTTTTTCGAGATCGCCACCGCCCGTCAGCAGGCGATCGCCGCGCAGCCGAGCCGCCAGGTGATTCGGCACCTGCAGGCCGACGTTGGCGCCGGCGGGAAAGCTCTGCAGGATTTCGAGGTCGAAGGCGCGGGGGCGATCCGGCGCACCGACGATCAAGAAGGGGAAGGTGCCGTTCAAATCCTGCGCGTTCACCACGCTGCGCTTGGCGTGCTGGCGGTTGAACCTCAGAAAATCCTGCCACCGGAAGTAGGGACGCGGCGGCGGCAGCGTAGGTTTGGGATCCTGCCCGTAGTCGAGCAGGGCGAGGAAGGAAGCAGGCTCCGGGAAGCGACGCGACGGATCGGCCTGCATGACGTCGGCGGCCAGGGGTTGGCTGCCGGGTGGCACGACGACGCGTACGGCCTCGTCCGTTTCCTCACCGCCAAAGGTGCCGAAGCGATCGGCCTCGGTTGGCAGCACCAGGGTGGCGAGCTCGGTGCGGTAGACCGTGGCTTCGACCTCGGCCGGCAGCAGGCCGCGGTTGCGCAGCTGCAGGATGACGGTCTCACCCGAGACTTCGAGATCCGGGCTCGAGCAGGTGGTGCGAGGGACTGGGGCGACGCCGGTAGGCCCGTTGGCAAACTCCTCAGCGCCTTCGCCATAGTGATCCCGCAGGGTGACCCGCGGCGCAAGACCTAGACGCTCGGCGATCGCGTCCAGATTCGGCATGACGCCGATCGCACCCGCTACGCCCGGCCCCTGCGGCGTTCCGGTGGTGGGGTCGGCGAGCGCCCTGCGCATCTCGCGCGGAGGCAGACGCTGGCCGGCCGCCGACGCATGCAGGCTCTGCAGGATCAGGGCGGCACCGGCGACGATTGGCGCCGCGCTGCTGGTGCCGCCGAAGGTCTGAGTGTGCTGGTGATGGTCGCGGTCTTCGAGATCGCCGTAGCCGGTGGTGACGACGTTCTCGCCTTGGGCGAAGCAGTCGACGCGCGAGCCGTGATTGGAGAAGCTCGCCCGGTTGTTGGGTGAGCTGGAGCGCGAGGCGCCGACCATGATGGCGCCGGAGTCGCGGAAGCCGGCACGGCGGCGGTTGAAGACGGCGCGGCCCGCGGCGTCGCGGTAGGCGTCGAGCGCGTAGCCGCCGTTGCCCGCCGCCTCCACGACCACCAGCCCATGGGCCACCGCTAGGCGGATAGCGTCGAAGTCGGCCGGGTCGATCTCGGTCGGCCACAGACCGCGCTGGACCTCGAGCAGCAGGACGTCGCCGCGCTGCGGTGTCTCGTCGAGCTGCTGGGTCTCGCCGCGCACCAAAGCGTCGACGGCGACCGCGATGGCAGCGGCGACGTGGCCGTTGCTGCGGGTGGCGCGCTGGAAGTGGGACAGCAGGTAGACCGGGCTGCGGGCCGAAGCGCCGGCGCCGCCGTCATGATCATGGGCCGCCGCCAGTTGGCCGACGACCGCGGTGCCGTGGTGTCCCTGGTAGCTGTCGCCACCCGCGCTCTGACCGTGGCGATTGTCGCCATACAGGGGGCGCGGCACCGTGCCGCTCCACAGCTCGTTGTGGGCGATCCAACCCTGCTCGAGGTCGATCACCTGCACCGGCTGTGCTCCCCGCAGCAACGGCCACAGGCGACGCGCCCCGATGCCGAGCGGAGCGCGGTCGAGGTAGTGCTGATGCTGAGAGAGTGGATCGCCGGACGGTGCGCCAGCGGACGGATCCAGCTGCGGATCGTTGGCCGCCAGCTCACGGTAGGCGAGCTCGATCCACGGCAGATCCTCGAGCCAGGCGACGATGCGGGCCACCTCGTCACCGGGGAGGTGGCGAGCATCGATCCGACGGTAGGCCGCCAGGCTGTTGAGCGGCGGCCAGGGCGTGCGCGACGCCTGCGCTTCGAGCTCGCGCAGGCGTGCGAGCGGCAGCCGCCCCGTGTCGACCAGCGGCTGCGGGCTGCCGAGCTCGGAGAGGAGCAGCGCCGCGGCGCTCGCCAGGTCGAGCGGCTCGGTGCCTTCCAGCTCCAGCCGGCCACGGCCGGCTTCGAGCATGGCGCGCTGATGATCCAGCGCGTTCTGGATCCACTGCCGAATCTCGTCGCTACTGGCCAAGGCATGGGCCTCGCGCAGCCGGATGATGATGAAGCCGCTGGTGGCGGCGTCCGCCGTCGACCGTTCGCTTCCGCACGGTTCGCCTGCCGAATGGGCGGAGGCGGTGCAGGTCGGCCGACAGCAGCAGGCGCTCGGCAACGTCTGGGAGGAGTCGTCAGGCGGCAAAATCGAGGGACGCTCTTCCGGGTCGCAGATGGCGACGGCGGTCAAGTGCCTGGCGGTGACATGGCTATCGTCGGGCGGCAGGATCGAGGCGCGCTCTTCCGGGTCGCAGATCGGACGGGTGAAACTGCTGTCGTCGGGCGGCAGGATCGAAGGGCGCTCTTCCGGATCGCCGAGGCGGCAGCTGCAGTGGTGGCTATGGCGGATCGTGGTGCAGCTGGCGGAAATGCCGTGGGATGTTCTATTCATGGCCTCCTCCTTATCGATTGGGTGGTACTTGCCGAGCCTCGCTTCGCACAAACTGCACCCGGCTCTCGGCCGGTGCGACCGTGAGTCGCAGCAGAGCGCGATCCCGCTGAGTGCGGCACCACTGAGTGCGGCACCACACTGTGAATCGCGGCGGAGTCGAAGCTCGAGCTCGGCAGCCCCTTGCGGGGCGGTTGTACCGTCGTAGAGTCCGTTCTCGAGACCCGGGGTTTAGTCGGCGACTACAAAGGGCCGCCATTCCCCTTGGATCACCCAGCCGGCCCAGGCGAACGGCGAGGCGTGATCGCTCTGCTGGCGCAGCTCGAGCTGAGCCCGGCGCAGGGCGGCGGGCGGTGACGCCTGGTGGTGCAGCAGCTCGCGGTAGAACGTGCTCATCAGAGCTCGCGTGCTGCGGTCCCCGACCCGCCACAGGCTGACCATCACCCGCTCGGTACCGGCCGAGAAGAAGGCTCGCGTCAGTCCGACCAGCCCTTCGCCCGCCACCTCTTGACCGAGTGCCGTCTCGCAGGCCGACAGCACCACCAGCTCGGCCGGCAGCTCGAGACCGTAGATCTCGTAGGCGCGCAAGGCACCGTCTAGTGGCTCACCGCGGGCGTCATAGCGCGACAGGGTGAGGGTAGAAAGCTCCGGGAAACGATCGTCGATCAGGCCGTGGGTGGCGAAATGGACGATGCTCGCGTCGGCCAGATCACCGCCTACGACCCGGGCCTTGCTGGCGTCGGTATCGAGCGCGGCCAGGCCGCGCTCAGCGGGCAGCAGCGCCAGGATCTCCTCGGCCTCCAGGCGGCTGTCCGGCAGCCGCTCCAGGGAGGCCTCGGACGGCCAGCGGGACGCCTCATGTCGCGCCTCGGGCGACAGCCGCGGGTCCGTCGGCTCGAACACCGGATCGGCAAGTATGGCGACCCCGAGCGATCCAGCGGCACGATGGCCCTGCTGACGCTGGGACGCCAGCGCCAGCGAGGACGGCAGGTAGCTGAGCGCATGACGCTCGATGAGCGGCGACGCCGACGGCGCCGAAAAGCAGTCGACGCCAGCCGTGGGGTCGGGCAGGGCGGCAAAGGGTATGCGGTGGAGAGCACCATCGGCCGCGATTACCAGCTGGCGGCCAGCGCTTGCGCCGTCTGCCGCGATGGGCTGCCGCGTCATCTCGCCCCACAGGTCGCGTGCCGGGCTGAGGATCAGCTCGCCGAGCTGGCAGAGGGCGATCTCGGCCGCGGCGCGCCGGGTCGCATGGAAGCTCTCGACGAGCGGTCCGTAAGCATGCTGAACGGCTCGTTCGATGCGCTGCCGCGGCGGCAGCTCGAAGGCCTCGAACCGCGTCTCGGTGACCAGCCAGAGGTGGCTGCGCTGCGCCCCCAGCCGGAAGGCGACGAGCAACGTCCCGGGGTCCAGCAGGCTCTGGATCCCGGCGAGATCGAGCTCGCCCAAGGCTCTCGGCGACGCGGCGCCCAGGCGGCCACGGACCGCGTCGAGCTCGGCCAGCTGCTCGAGCATCTGGCCCTCGACGGCTCGCGTGCGCTCGACGTCCATGCTGCCCAGCCTGTCCCAGCGCGCCTTGGCGACAGCGATGCTCTGCACGACCTGGCGCTCGCGCTCAGCCAAGGCTGGGTCGAGGGTTCCCCGAGCCCGATTCGAGACGTCGAACAGGGAACGCCCGCGGGCCCGCTCGTTGAGCCCGAAGGCGAGATCGGCACGACCGAGCTCGGTCGTGATTTCGACGCCAAGGTCGAAGAGCGGCTGGACGGTGGCGAAGTAGGCCATGCGCAGGTCGTTCTCCCGCGGCCGGCCGCGGACCGACTCGGCGATCGCCAGCGCCCGCTCGACCGCCTGCTGGGCGGCGGTTAGCTCGCCCCAGGTGAGCTGCGCCCGCGCGATCTCGCCCTCGGCCTCGGCCTCACCGAAGGCGTCGCCAACGCTGCGGTAGAGCTCGCGGGCGCGCTGCCAGGCGGCTCTGGCCAGGGACCGCTGGGCGAGCTCGGCGTAGACCGAGCCCAAGCAGCGCTCGACATTGGCCAGATCGCGCGGCCGCTGAAGGTCGCTGAGGATCCGCTTGGCCTGGCGGCAGCTGGCGAGCGCCTCCTCCGGCCGTCCCATCTGCTGCTCGATACGCCCGATACGCCACAGCGTCGAGGCCTCACCGCGCTGCGAGCCGGATTCGCGGCGCAGCGCCAGGGCGCGCCTGAAGGTTTCGAGCGCTGCCGGCAGCTGGTCTTGATCCAGGTGGAGCTGCGCCAGCTGGTTCAGCGTCACCGCCAGAAATCCCGGATGGTCGAGCTCGGTCCACAGCTCCCGAGCCTGCTCGAGGTGATATCGCGAACGCTGCCATTCGCCGAGCCAGCGATAGAGCGTGCCGAGATCGTTCTGTAGGTTGGCGACGTACTCTCGGGCCTCGAGCTGCTGGCTGAGCTCGAGGGCCCGCCGGTAGTGATCCTGCGCCTCCTGCACGCGCCCCTGGACCCGCCAGACCTTGGCCAGGTTGGCGCGCATGGCGACCTCGGACCAGGTGTCACCGAGACGCTGGGCGATCCTCAACCCGAGGCCATAGTAGTGGCTGGCGAGCTCGAGCTCGCCAGCAGCGTAGTGGCCGTTGCCCAGCTGGTGCAGGGTCAAGCCCTCGCGCACCTCGTCGCCCAGCTGGTGAAAGCGCTCGGCCGCCTGGCGAAAGGCATCGAGCGACGCGCGACGATGCGCTGACGAGCCGGCGTCGGCCAGCCGGGCGAAGCACCACCCCATCTGGTCTTGGGTGGCGGCCGTCCAGGCCGGGTCGCCCTGCTGCTGCCAGATCTCGAGCGCCCGCTGATACTGAGCGAGCGCGGCTTCGAGCTCGCCTTCGCGGCGCAGGTGATCGCCGCGGTAGAACGCTCGGGCGGCGGCAGCGCGGGCACGCTCCCTCGGCCCGGCCGGACCGCTGGCTTCGATCTCGAGCGCATAGCTGCCCGATTCCGGTGACGCGGACGCGATGCGTAGCCGATAGGTGCCAGCCGCTTCGGTCAGCAGCACGACGCGCTCCTGCCCGCGATCGCGGGTCGGCCCGTCGACCTCGAACCGCCCGGCTTTTTCGGCCACCGGAGCACTCACCGTGGTCTTCACGTCGACCCCATGCTGGTGCACGGTCAGCGCCAGGTAGTGATCAGCGGCGAGCTCGAGCGTGAACAACTGCACGCCGTCCGCCGGCAGCTTGCGAGGCTGCTGGAGGCCGAGGGTGAGATCGAGCTCGACAGGCTCGGATCGAGCGGCAGCCGACGCTGTCGATTCAGGCGATGTCGATATCGATGTGAGCGGAGGCGGAGATTCGGCGGGCTGACAGCCCGCCATGATCAGGCCGACCAGCAAGAGCACGTCGACCCATCGTTCTCTAGGGGCGCCGGCGCGGCGCCACCTAAGGTGCCGCGGCAGCATTCCGCAATCGGACGACCTGTAGGACCTCGGGCGAATCCTCGCCCAGGCCGATCAGCTCGGCGATGAACTCTTCACTCGGCAAGGCTTCGCGGTAGAGCCGCACGCTCACGCTGCCCTTGTCGTCGACGAGCCCCGAGAGCCTGGACAGCGGCTCGCCGGACGCCGAGGCAAAGCGCAGCTCGTAATCTTTGAAACGACGATCCGTGAGCGTAAAAACCAGGTTGACGAAGGGATCTTCGGGCAGTATCTCGACGGTCTGCTCAGCGCTGCGCATGCGTGGATCGACCAGCAGGATGGCCGGGTTGGCGTGCGGCGCCGCCAGCTCGGACAGCTGGGCTTTCAGGCCATCGAGCTCACCGCGCAGGCGGATGGCGTCCATTACCAGGCCGGCGGGTAGCAGCAGCAGGACGGCCGCAGCCGCCGCGACCCAGCTCGGCTGGAGACGCCACCTGGTCCCGGCCGGTGGCTCGGCAGGCGACTCGGACGGCGATTCGGACGGCGATTCGGACGGCGATTCGGCAGGCGGCTCGAGCCGTCCCTGCAGCTCGCGCCAGGATGACACCATTTCGAGATCTGCGACGTCCTCGGCGGGCGGTGGCTCCGGGGTGAGCGCTTCGAGCTCGAGCAGCTGCGCCGAGCACTCGCGACAGCTCACCAGGTGATCGCGAACCGATTCCTCGGTTGCCGGATCCAGCTCACCGAGCTGGTAGTCGAGCAGCTCTTGGGGCTCGAGGTGTTCGGCCCGCGCTTCAGCCCGCGCCTCGAGCTCGAAAGCCTCGGCCAGCAGCTCACGATCGCTGGGTGCCAGCGGCTTCATTCCGCCGCCCCGGAACCGAGCTCGCCGAGCGCCAGCTCACCCAGCATGTCCACGAGCTTCTTGCGTCCCTGGAACATGTGCGCTTTGACCGTATTGACGTTGATTCTCATCGTCACCGCGATATCAGGATAGCTGAGACCTTGATAAAGGTGCAGGGTCATACACTGACGCATCTGTTTGGGAAGCTCGCCGATGGCCCGCCGCATGGTTTCGCGACGCTCATCGTCGAGCAGAGTATCGAGCGGGTCGGTCGACTCGGCAGGAATCTTGACCGCCTCCTGCACCTCTTCATAAGACACCTCGGGCGCCGAACGCTTGACGGTGCCCTGCATGCGCCGTCGCTTGAGCGCTGCGTTGGTGGCGACCTGATAGAGCCAACCTTCGAAGCGCCCGCTGTGCCGGTAGGTCTTCATACCGGTATAAATGCCAACGAAGGTCTCTTGGGTTAGATCGAGGGCGTCATGGGGAGCAAAACCCTTGAAAGTAAAGAAACGCTGCAGCGGTCGATAGAAGCTCTGGTACAAAAAGTGGAAGTTGGCCTCGCGGTCGACGCCGCGGGCCAGCTCGTCGGCTGCGCGGTCGACGCGCTGCTTCAGGTCTGAGCGATCTGGGTCAGAACCAGCTTCTCGAGCTGGTGGATGAGCGTGGCGAGGCATAGGGATCCGTCACGGTATCCAGCAGAACGTATCCGACAAAACAGTATCCAGAGAGACGTCCGAGACGTCGCCTAGAGAGACGTTCGGGACGTCGAATCAGGGGGCTCGTCGGTAGGATATACGCAACCGAAGCTGCGGTGGCGACATCGAACTGATGCGTCGCTTCAGGACAAGACCTTCACGTCCATCGAACGAGCCGCTATAGCCAGGCGCTCATCGAAGGTCGCGATCGCTCCGCCAGCATGAATCGCTGATGCGAGATGCAGCGCATCCAAAGTCCGCACAGGAACCGCCGCATTCTTTGCAATGCTACGAGTTGCGCCCAGGAGAGCCTCGTCGAGGCGTGTTCGAACGAAAATGTCTCGAACATGTCTGTCGAACAGTTCGAGAACGGCCGTGGCGGCGGCCTCTGACAAAAACTGATCACGCTGTTTACGCAGGATGACCACGCTGAGCTCGGCAATACAGATGTCGCTGATTGCCGCCTGACTGGCTCTATCGATGATCGACTTGGCGTCCCCGCTGCGCTCTTCAGACGTGTAGTAGGCCACCAAGACGGAGCTGTCGAAGTAAATGATCAACGCTCTTCATCGCGCATGTCGACGATCGAGTTCCCTGGGTAGGGTCGGGCTGCCAACCCAGCCCTGAATTCAGTGAGGTCCGGAAGGCGACGCGCAGGCTCGGACCCTTGCGCATCGTCAATGACAATGAGTACACGTCTCGGGCCTTTGGGCACGGAAGGCGGCGCCTGCACTCTCAGGGTGCCGTCTTCTTCGATCTCAGCTATGGTCTCGAGGGTTACCATTGACTCACCTCGAGTACAGTTTACTAGATTGCTGCACAGCAGCTCATGGTTATAGGCCGCCTATCGGATTAGAAGATGGGTGATCCATCCATGCAAGAAGGCCTCTGCCTGCC
>JBCCEE010000125.1:0-18905 GCA_039030415.1 Acidobacteriota bacterium | reverse complement strand
TCGGGTTCCGAGCAGCCACAGCCAGTTGCGGTTGCCGTCCAGGATCTCGGTGATCTGAGCCGCGCGGCCATAGAACTGATCGCCGCGCACCCACTGGCCCACGACGAAGGGCGAGGCCGGGGCCGAAGGCCTGGGCCGCGGCGAGTCGGCCAGCGACGGACTGGCGCCGGTTGCTGGTGGGCCAGAAGCCGGTGGGCTTGCAGCAGGATCCTCAGGGCTGGGGATACCGGATACCGGCGCGATCAGTCGATACCCACGCTTCGAGATGGTCTCGATGTAGCGCGGGTCGCTGGCTTTGTCGTCGAGAGCCCGGCGCAGCGAGGCGATGGCTCGAGTCACCACTGAATCGGTGATGAATTGATCCGTCCACACCGCATCGGTGATGTCATCCTTGGACACGACCTCACCGGCGTGCCGCGCCAAGAAGCTCAGCACATCCATCAGCTTGGGCTCGACCTGGACCTTCCGCTCGCCACGTGACAAGCGATTGAGGTTAGGCTGAACCCGCCACTCGGCGAGCATGAAATCCTCGGAGATCCCCATGTCTGCAGAAAAGCACCCTTCAGCGAATGAAACGCGGTCGGCGGACGGAACACGGTCGGCGGATGGAACGCGGTCGGCGGACGGAACGCGGTCGGCAAATGCCGACGCTGCGGATTCTACTGCCAAGCCCACCGGCTTAGGACGGTACCGACGTCTGCTCCAGGCGCTGATCGCGGTCGCGCTGATCGCGGTCGCGGCACGCATCGAAGCGCCCGTACCGCTCAGCCCCGTCCCGGTGACCGCCCAGACCCTGGCGGTCGTGATGGTCGGCGCGCTCTTGGGCTACCGCTGGGGGACTGTCGCCCTGCTGCTCTACTTGGCCGCCGGCAGCGCCGGCCTGCCGATCTTCGCCGACGGCGCTGCGGGCATCCGGCGCTTGATCGGGCCTACCGGCGGTTATCTGGCGGGGTTCGTCGTCGCCGCCGGCTTGGTGGGCTGGGCGGCGGAGCGCACCCGCTTCCGCGCTGGTGCCTGGCGGCGGTTCAGCGTCCTGACCAGCACCATGCTGGCGGCCCACGTCCTGATCCTCCTGCTCGGCTGGGGTCGGTTGGCCATGCTGCTCGGTGCTTCAGAAGCCTGGGCGCGGGGCGTCGCGCCGTTTCTCGTCGGGGCGGTGCTCAAGTCGGCGCTGGGAGCCGCCCTCGTGGTGGGTTGGGATGCGTGGATCCATCGCGCACGAGCCGGCGAATGAACTAATGATCCCGGGCTCTCGAGCCAGAGCCCCACAGGGCGCCTGCATTCCTCTACCGGGCGCCCCTTTTTTATGGGGATGCTCGGGTGACGCTGCCGGAGTGCAGGCCGGCCCAGGTTTGCGACTGATTTGGCCAGAGTGAGGCAGCGGGGTTGCATGGCAACATAATCTCCGCTTCCCGCGGCTCCCAAAGGCCGGTATGATCTCACCTCATCATCAGAGATCAGGCTGTCAAGACTCCAGACCCTCTCGAGACCCTGCTCGAGACCCTGCTGGAGACAACCGGGCGTTTGGTTGAACCGATCCGCTAGACGTCACCGTCCGACATCGCCGATCAGAACGGGTTAGCACCGTCCGCCGGAGGAAACATGCGATTGATCCCGAGCTGCTTCACTTCACTTCGTATCGGCTCGCTGGCGCTCGCCGCGGCCTGCGGTTTGCTCGCCCTCTCTGCGCCCATCGCGGCCGCCTCGGCGGCGGAGACCCCCTGGCAATACAAGGTCGATCCCTGGGTGCTGGAGACCGCCGCGCGCGGCGCGACGGAATTCCTGGTGATCCTAGAGAACCAGGCCGACCTCAGCAGCGCCGACACCATGGCTTCCAAAGAAGCCCGTGGCCGCTACGTTTTCGAACGGCTGCGCGAGACAGCGGCAGCAACCCAGCCGACGGTGCTCGCCGAGCTGGCCGCACTCGACGCCGAGACGAAGCCGTTCTGGATCGCCAACATGATCTGGGTACGCGGCGATCAGGACATCGCCGAAGCGATGGCGCGGCGCTCGGACGTCCATCGAGTCAGCGCCAACCCCTGGGTGGAGATGGACACCGAAGCCTTCGATCGTAACGCTCGCACGCCGGACGGCGCCTGCCCGCCGGGAGATGTCGAGGCCGGGATCGACCACACGGGTGCGCCGGCCTTCTGGGCCGCGGGATTCGACGGTAGCGGCGCGGTCGTAGGCGGTCAGGACACCGGCTACGATTGGGAGCACGAGGCCCTGCAGACGCAATATCGTGGCTGGAACGGCAGCGAGGCCGATCACAACTACAACTGGCACGACTCGATCCACAGCGGTGGCGGCGTCTGTGGTGCCGATTCGCCGTTTCCCTGTGACGACCACGGCCACGGCACCCACACCGCCGGCACCATGGTGGGGACCTCGGGCGCCAGCATGATCGGCATGGCGCCGGGTGCGGAGTGGATCGGCTGCCGCAATATGGATCAAGGCAACGGCACGCCGGCTACCTACAGTGAGTGCTTCGAGTTTTTCCTCGCCCCCACCGACAGCAACGGCATCAATCCCAATCCGGCGATGGCTCCGGACGTGATCAACAATTCCTGGGGATGCCCGCCTTCAGAAGGCTGCACGGATCCCAACGTCATGCGCCTCGTGGTCGAGAACGTGCGGACGGCCGGCATCGTGGTGGTGGTTTCGGCCGGCAACTCGGGATCGAGCTGCAGCAGCGTCAACTGGCCGGCGTCGATCTACGACGCTTCCTTCACGGTCGGCGCCACGACCGTCAGCGATACGATCGCCAGCTTCAGCAGCCGCGGGCCGGTGACGGTCGACGGCTCCAACCGGCTCAAGCCTGACATCTCAGCGCCCGGCGTCAGCGTGTGCTCGAGCTTCCCAGGCGACACCTACGGCTCGATCAGCGGCACCAGCATGGCAGGGCCGCACGTCGCCGGCCTGGTGGCGCTCTTGATCTCGGCCCAGCCCTGTCTGCGAGGGCAGGTCGATCTCATCGAGCAGTACATCCTCGACACCGCCCAGCCGCTGACGACCTCCCAGACCTGCGGCGGCATCGCCGGCAGCGAGGTACCCAACAACACCTTCGGCCACGGCGGCATTCGCGCGGTCATCCCCGGCCCCGAGGTCTGCTTCGGCGGCACTATCTTCGCCGACGGCTTCGAGTCCGGCGACATCTTCGGCTGGTCCGGGGAGTCAGCGGGCCGGCGCCCCGTCGCCGGTCGATAGCACGTCGTCCGCACTACCGGCTGGAAACGTTCTTTTCGGCGGACGCAAGCCGAGTCGATATCGCGGTTCTCGACGTCACTTCGCAACGATACGCGTGCCACGCTCACCCTCTAGCGCGGCGAGCAAATGGGGTGGATCGGTGATCACGCCAGGGTTGCCGGTGTGCTCCACGAAGTCGACGATGGCCCGCATTTTCGGGCCCATGCTTCCCGCCAGGAAGTGCCCCTCGGCATCGAAGCGACGCGCTTCGTCGAGCGTCAGTCGGTCGAGCCAGCGCTGGTTGGGCCGGTTGAAGTGCAGGGCGACCCGTTCGACCGCGGTCGAGATCATCAACAGATCGGCGTCGAGCTCGCGGGCCAGCAGGCTCGTAACGTGATCCTTGTCGATCACCGCCTCGACGCCCTGGAGGTCGCCGCGCTCGTTCTTGAACACGGGTATGCCGCCGCCGCCGCAGGCGATGACGATGCTGCCCGCCGCCAGCAGCTGGCGGATCAGCTCGAGCTCGAGGATCGCCTGGGGACGCGGTGACGGCACCACGCGTCGCCAGCCGCGACCGGCATCTTCTTTGACCACCCAACCTTGTTCCGTGGCGCGCTGCTTGGCGACCGCTTCCTCGAGATGCGGACCGATCGGCTTGGTCGACTCGGCGAACGCTGGATCTTCGGGGTCGACCAGGGTTTCGGATACCAGGGTTGCGACTTCGCGCGGGATCTCTCGACGGCGCAGCTCGTTGCGGAGCGCGCGCTGAAACATGTAGCCGATCGAGCCTTGGGTGTTGGAGGTGGCGTAGTTCATCGGGATCGGTGGCACCTCGTGGATGCCGAGCTCGACCCGACGCAGGATGAAACCCACCTGCGGCCCGTTGCCGTGGGTCAGGACAACGTCCCAGCCACGTTCGATCATGTCAGCGATGTAGTGGGCGGTCTCTGCTGCAGCCTTCGACTGACAGGGAATGGCCACATGCTCGGCATCGACAATCAGGGAGTTGCCACCCGCCGCGACCACGACGAGAGGACGCTCAGCGGTCATTCCCAACGTCTCGTCTCCAGCGACGCTTCGATCGATAGCTCCTTTCAGAAAACGCCCCGCGTAAGCCGATGAGTCTATCGCACGGCTCTAGTAGAAGGTCGTGCGACACACCGGCTGAAAGAGCTCTCTCTGGTGATCGCAAACCGGGTCTAGCGGACAAACCCGGCACTCTGGCTCGGTCATCTCCGGGCATCGCCGACGGTTCTGGAAGAAGAACCAATCGACCGCTCCCATCGAGCGGCCGCTGGCCCGCTGCAGTCGCTCCATCGCGATGTAGCACACCGCGCGGATCTCCTCTTCATCGGCAGGCGGCAGCACTTCACGGGCGATCAGTCGCTCCTGAAGCTCGGGTGAGTCGACCCGAACCAACCCGATGCGCAGGCAGCTGCGCTGGATGTGGTAGTCGACCACCGGCGGCACCGGCTCATCCGAGTCGTTCAAGAAGGCCTCGGGACGCTGGCGCAAGATGAGCGCCAGCAGGATGGACTTCTTGCGCAACGGATCTTCCTTGTAGCCGCCGACGTGATCCAGCTGCTCCAACAGGCAGCGCAAGGGTTGCGGATCGGCATTGGCCCGCGCGACGATATCCGCGGGCTGCAGGCCGAGGGTAGTGAGGTCGCGACCGTAGGCCCGCGCCTGCTGCAGACGCAATCCGTGAGCCGGTAGCAGGCGACCGTCTTCGGCGCGCAGGCGCGATGCCAGAGCCGCGTCGTTCAGATCGCGCTGCCCTTCCGGAGTCAGATCGCCGGGAGCATCATCCAGCCAGCGTTTGGCGACCGCCCACAGGTAGTCGCTGCCCTTGAGCTGGCGACCGCCCCAAGGCAGCACGGTCGGCGCTTCGTAGCGTCCTTTCGCGGTGGCCCAAAACCCGAACTGCTGCAGGACGGTGGCGAAGAAGAAGTCGAGGGCCCCGGGATGCCCGGGCTCCGGAAAATCGGCGCCGGTAAAGTCGAAGGCGGCGACCTCGGGCAGCTCGGAGAGCTGTGCGGCCACCCGCTCCACCTGCGCGTCGTCGATCCGAACGCGGGACGCTTTCGCTGCGGACGATGTCCCTGCGGAAGACGTCGCTGCGGAAGACGTCGCTGCGGAAGACGTCGCTGCGGAAGACGTCGCTGCGGACGACATCACCGTGGCCGGCGTCTCGAACGGCCCGGTTGGGCTCAACAGCGCGGCCGGCCCAACAGCGGTTACCATTTTGGCGGCCGCGGCGACGCCATGCCGGGCCGCTGCCACGGGATGTGCCCCGGCCGCGAGCCGCGCCAGCACGGTGCCGCAGAAGGTGTCGCCAGCGCCGGTCGGATCCAGCTCCTCGACCATCACCGCGGGCACGTCCGTCGCGTGGTCGCCCTGGATGACCCGCACACCCTCGGCACCTCGCGTTACGAACAGCAGCTTGCCGGGAACGGTGCGCACCGCATCGAGCTCGCCAAACAAGCCGACCGCTTCGCTGGCGTTACAGAAGAAGGCCTCCGCCGTCGCCAGCGCCTGGCGGACGACGTCCGGTGCCTCGGCGACGGCGCCGCTGTAGGTGCCGCAGGCGGTCTTGCTTCCTCGGCCCGCCAGTTGGCGCAGCATCGCCAGCTGGCGGGGCGCGTCGGTGAGCGGGATGCAATAAAACCAGTCGGCATCGAGGCCAGCCGGCAGCCAGTCGACCCCGAGCTCGGACTCGGCACCTGAGAAGGCGCCGCGCAGCTCGGTCCGCCCGCCGCCCAGGTGGGCGATCTCGAATCCCGGCATCCGCTCCGGCGACACCGTCGGGCCGTGCCAATCCACTAGCTCGTCGACCGGTGCCAGCCGCTTCGGCATCGGCTCGGGGCGCGGTCCGATCATCGTGACTTGCGCCCCGGCCCGCCGCGCCGCCAGCGCGGTGTAGAGCCCGGCGCCACCCGCCGAACGCTCGGTGCGCCCCTGAAAGTGCAGCGTATCGAGCGACGCGCCGCCGAGGATGACGATCCGGTCGGCCACCTACAGCAGGATGCCCGCGATCGTCGCGGTCAGCCAGGACGCCAGGGCGCCTCCGAACATCGCGCGCAGGCCGAGCCGGGCTAGATCACTGCGGCGCTCAGGAGCCAGGGCGCCCAGCCCGCCGATCTGGATGCCGATCGATGAGAAGTTGGCGAAACCGCACAGGGCGTAGGTCGAGATGATGATCGAACGCTCGCTCAGGCTGCCGTCCTCGAGACTGGCTTGCAGCAGGCCATAGGCGACGAATTCGTTGAGGCTCAGCTTGACGCCGAGCAGATGGCCGACGGCGGCGGCGTCGACCCAGGGCACACCCATCACCCAGGCCAACGGCGCCAGCAGGGTGCCGAACAGCGTGCGCAGCGAGCCGGGAACGACGCCGCGGTGCTCGGACGTCACCGGTGACAGGTCGTTGGCGGCGTAGGCCACCACTTCGCCGCCGAGCAGGCGACCATCGATCAGTCCGTCCAAGAAATTCAGCAGGACGTCGATGCAGGCGATCAGGGCGATGAAACCGATCAGCATGGCGCCGACGTTGAGCGCCAGCTTGAGGCCATCGGTGATGCCGTTGGAGGCGGCTTCGATCGGGTTGCCGCCGACGTCGATCTCGGGCAGCTCGGCGACCCCCGAAGTGGCCGAGGTCTCGAGCTCGGGAAAGATGATCTTGCCGATCACCAGGGCGGCCGGCGCCGACATGATCGACGCCGCCAGCAGATGCTCGGCCGGCATGCCCATCGCGGCATAGACCGCCAGGCCGCTACCGGCGACGGTCGAAAAACCGCCGACCATGATGGTCAACAGCTCGGAGCGGGTGGTCGTCGCCAGGTAGGGGCGAACCAACAGCGGCGCCTCGGTCTGGCCGATGAACATGTTGGCACTGCACGACAGCGTCTCGACGCCGCTGGTGCCGATCGTCCAACGCATGAATCGACTGACGCCCTCGATCACCCGCTGCATGATTCCGAAGTAGTAGAGCACCGACATGAACGCGGCGAAGAAGATGATCACCGGCAGCAGGTAGAAGGCGAATTGAAAGCCGAAGCCCGGCCAGCTCGCGGCCGTCGGATAGAAATGATCGGGATCGGCCAGATTGCCGAACAGGAAGCGCGCTCCGTAGCTCGCCAGGTTCAGGAAGCGGGTGATCGCCTCGCCGAGCGTCTGAAAGACCTCGAAGCCGTAGAGCTGGCTCTGGATCACCCAGGCAGTGCCGGTCACCACCCACAGCATGCCGAGCCGGCGCCGCAGCCGGGAGGGTGGCCGCCAAGCCATCGCCAGCAAGACCACCGGCAGGGCGAGTGCCAGAGCCCCCAGCATGCGGCCGGGTAGCAGGGTGAGCAAACCGCCAGCGGCCAAGGCGGCAGCGCAGAGGACGGCGATCCGCCGCCAGCCCGCGCGTCCCAGGGTGGCGATCGACTGCCCCGCTCCTGATCCCTGCTGGTCGAGAAAGCTGACCACCAGGAGACCGAGCAGAGTGAGGCCCACAAAGCTCCAGGCATCACGCCGCAGAATGATCAGGGCGAGCAGAAACTGCAGCCCAAGGCCCCACAGCACCGGGCGCAACAAGACTTGCCGCCGGTGGTACGAGAGCCCCCAGGCAACGGCCAGCAAAGCCATGAGCCCGAGAAGCGAGATGACATTTATCGAGATGACATTCATCGAGATGACGTTCACGGCGCGTCCTCCGTCCAGAGCGTGGCATCCGCGCCGCGCTCGGCCGCTAGCCGCCCCAGCTCGCGCCCACATTCCGCGGCGTCGGCGAAGCGCAGCGCCGGATCCTTTTCCAAACAGCGCAGCACCAGGGCGGCAAACGCCTGACTCAGCTCCGGCTGCAGCTCGCGGGGATCTGGAGCCGGCGCGTGGCGCTGAAGCTCCAGCACCTCATGAGTGGTCTCGGCCTCGAACGGCCGGCGGCCAACCGCCATCTCATAGAGCACCAGACCCAGCGCGTAGAGGTCGGAGCGGCCGTCGAGCGATTCGAGGCTGGCCTGCTCCGGCGAGGTGTAGTACGGCGTGCCGAGGAACATGTCGCCGCGCGTGACGCCGGGGTGACCGATGACCCGCGCCAGACCGAAGTCGGTGAGCAGCACGCGGTCGCCGGTCTCGACCAGGATGTTCTGCGGCTTGATGTCGCGGTGCAGGACCTGCTGGGCGTGGGCGGCCGTGAGGGCCGCCGCCATCTGTGCTGCCAGGGCCAGCGCACGAGCTTCCGCAAGCGGCCCTTCGACCGCCAGCAGGCGGGCCAGGGTCTGGCCTTCGGCGAGCTGCATGGTGATGAAGGTCCGGCCGTCGGATTGCCCCAAGTGGTAGACGCGCAGCACGTTGGGATGACCGATGTCGCGTGACAGCACGATCTCCTGGCGGAAGCGTTCGAGCGCCTCGGCGTTGTCGGCGTACTCGTCTCGCAAGACTTTGACCGCCAGGATCACTCCCAGCAGCCGGTCGTAGGCGCGATAGACGATACCGGTTGCGCCGACGCCGAGCTGCTGCTGCAGCTCGAAGCGATTGTCCAGGGCGCCAAGACGAGACGGCTGAACCATGGTCGGTAGGTCTTGGTCTGGTTGATCTTGATCTGATTCGCCCCGAATCAAAGTTCGGTCGGCATCCGGCGCGGATGCCGCAGGCACTCCCGGCGAGGCGGGCGACCGAGGCGCGGGGTGGCTGCCCGACAGCTCGGCGAGCCACCGCCGGAAGAAATAGTTGGCCAGGGCGAAGCGACGCTCGGGATCGCGCCGAATGAAGCCGAGATGCTCCAGCCGGTGCAGGCTATCGCCGACCGATCCCGATTCGAGCGGCAGCCGCTGGTGCAGAGAAGCACTGCTCGACGAGCGCTGCTCAGCGATGCGGTGGATCACCGTGCGATCGGCGTCGCTCAGCATCTCGAAGTCGATGGCGAAGAAGTAGCTCACCATGCGGTCGGTCGCGACTTCGCTGCACGCCTCTTCGACGTCGCCGAGCTCGAGGCAGCGCTTCCCCACCAGCTGAATCAGGTAGGGGTGGTTGGCGCAGCGCTGACGAATCAGCTCGACGGTGGTGTCATCGAAGTCCGGCCGCCGTTCGGCCGGCAGCTGACTCTGGCGCACCAGCGCTCGAGCTTCGTCGTCTTTCAGAGTTTCGATGTAGAGCGGCGGCGTGAAGCCGTGCAGGAACGGCGAGGTGTCGGCGCTCGGCTCGGCCAGCGCCCACAGTCGAATGCTCGAAGCCAGCACCGAGCGCACCCCTTCGCGCGACTGCATGGCGCGGCGCAGTTTGCGCAGCAGGGCCGGTGCTTTCTTGTTGAGCCGGATCAGCTCTTCGACCTCGTCACAGAGCAGCAGCAGAGTCAGGCCGCGCGCCCGCAGCCGACGGCGCAGCCGCCCCAGCGACACGAAGAGGTCGTCGGCCTCGACCTCCTCGAGGGGGATATCCAGGGCTTCGAGCCGCTCCTCGGCATCGAGCAGGGTGTCGGCGAATTCGAGGTGCAGCTCCTGCGGGTCGTCGGTGCCCTGGAAGTCCCAGAACAGCGGGAAGTAGCCGCGGCCGGGATCCCTAGCGGTCAGGTGCTCGAGCTGCTTGAGCACCGAGGTCTTGCCGACGCGCCGCGTGCCTAGCAGCCACAGGCAGTTGCGAGGACCGTCGAGGATCTCTTCGAGCTGCTGCGAACGGCCGTAGAAGCGCTCACCGCGCACCCACTGACCGACGACGAAAGGAATCGAAGACCGAGCGCTCATGCTTCCTCCGGCCGCCCCACCGCCTCGACGTCGGCGAGGGTGATCATCCGACGTCCCGTCTCGTGCAGACGATGGACCAGGGCGATACACATCTTCTGGATCAGGTAGGGCTTGCCTCCGGTCAGCGAGATGATGCGTTCGACCAAGCCGTCCTCGAGCTGGAACAGACCGCGAATCGGATCGACGATCAGCCTCTCGGCATCCTCCCGCCCAAACGCCTTGACCTCGATCTCCTCGAAAAAGTTGTACCAGGGGCTGCCCTCGCGCTCCCACTGCTTCTTGATCGCCACGCCCGAGACCACCGCCACCAGGTGCTCGGCAAAACTCTTCATGAACAGGCTGCGCAGCCTCTGATTGACCCTGGGATCGTACTCGTTGAGCTCGTCGACCTCGTCGATCAGCAGCACCAGCTTGACCTTCTTGGGAGTTTGCTGCGCCAGCGCGGCCAGTACCTTGCGCAGGTCGCGCACCAGGTCGCGGTAGGTGTATTCGCGCTCTTCACTGAGGCTGGACTCCAGGCCCTCGAGCTGCGGCTCGAGCTCCTGGAAGGTGTCCTCGGCGAGGGTGGCGAAGAACTTCTCTTGCGGAGTCCCCTGCAGATCGATGTAGACCGGAAAGAAGGCGTAGTCGGGATCATCGAGCTGCTGCAGGCGTCGCTTGAGGTGGTGCTGGAGGGTGGTCTTGCCGATACGGCGCTCGCCGTGCAGCAGCAGGCTGTTGTTGTGCACGGTTTGCAGGATGCGATCGATCAAACCCTGACGGCCGAAGAACAGATCCTCATCCAGAATCGGCGCGCCGGCGATGTAGGGATTGAAGCGACGCGTGAGCAAGCGCTGGCGGCGACGGTGCCGCCGCCACAGCGCGCCCGAGCCCGCCAGCCCCGCCAGCGCCAGCAGCCCGCCGGTGAACCAAGGGGCGCGAAAGAACGGGCGCTGATAGTGCACCGCATATTCGCTGGCCGAGCTCAGCCCGTCGCTGTCGGTAGCGGTGAGCCGGAGGGTCGTGCCACCCGCCGCCAAACGCGTCGTCAGGTTGAATTCGGTCAAGTAGATCTCCCCGACCTGCTGGCTGCTCTGGCTCGCCGCCAGCTCGCGCCCCGTCTGATCGCTCAGGGTCACCTGCACGGCCGATTCGTCGACGATCATGCCGCTCAGCCTGAAATCTGGCTCCGTCACTCGCTGCAGACGCGAGCCGTCGTCGCCGTCGCTTCTCAGGTCGACGAAACGAATCGCCGGCGGCAGGTTCTGGGAATCATCTCCCAGCAGATCCCGGCTGATCCGGCGGTGCGCTCGCAGTACATAGCCGAGCGCGGTGGCATTACCGGGCTCGACCGCCAGCACGCGGTTGGCGGCGTCGAGCGAGGCATCGACGCGATCGGCATTCCAAGCCTCGTCAGCTCGCGCCAAGAGCGCCTCGATCTCACTCTGACGGGCCGTTTCCTGCTCGGCGCGCGAGCGCGCTTCGAGGATACGATCCTGCAGCGTGCGGGCTTCGGCGTTGTCGGGCTCGAGCGCCAGCACGGTCTGCAGCTTGGCGAGCGCCGCGGCGTCCTCACCGGCCGCCTGCAGGCGGGACGCCTCGTCGAGCTCGGCGCGGATGGCGGCGGCGCGCTGCGCCGCATCTTGCTCGCGCCGAGAGCGTTCGAGCTCGGCCCGCAGCTGCTGCTGGACGGTATCGAGCAGCGTCCGCGCTTCGCTGCTGGGGCGAATCGCCAGCGCACGCTGGAAGGCGCTGGCGGCTTCATCGAGGCGTCCGGCGGCGAGGTCCAAACGTCCCTGCTCGATCGCCGCCGCGGCGCGCTGCTCTCGCAGCGCCGCTTCCTGCTCTGCGGCGATCGTACGCCGCAGCTCTTCGGCCAGGGCGACGGCGTCCGGATCTTCGGGCGCTACCGCCAAACCACGGTCGAGCGCCGCCAGTGCCTCGGCAGGTGATCCCGAACGCGCTAAAGCGGTCGCCTCACGCAGGCTTGCTTCGAGGATCCCGCGGATCCGCGCCGCCTCGGCTTCCGCGGCTTCAGCCAACGCCTGCTCGGCGCGCTGGCGATAGAGATTCAGCTCGGTCTGGTGCTTCTCTGACTTCTGAATCTCTTCCAGCAGCTCTTCGGTCTCGAACGCCTGCAGGGCCGCCGCCGGCTCGCCAAGCTCGAGGTAGGCGATGCCGAGCTTGAGGTGGGGAAAGTACGGGATGATATTCATCCCGTAGGTTTTCACCCGCGCCGCGGAATCGCCGCGACGCTCCAGCGCCTGC
Organism: Acidobacteriota bacterium; assembly: GCA_039030415.1. GTDB lineage: Bacteria > Acidobacteriota > Thermoanaerobaculia > Multivoradales > J023 > JAAELT01. The sequence goes on along the minus strand of JBCCEE010000125.1, from coordinate 6,753 downwards.
TGAAGCTCCTCGATCGCCCGGCTCCACTCACCACGATCGAGCGCCCGCTCGGCCTGGGCGTAGTGGACGTACCAAAGGTCCGCCAGGCTCGCTGGAGCCCACAGGCCGAGCAGCACCGCCGCCCAGACGAGGCGTCGAGCCGAGATCGCACCGCCTCCTCCAGGAGTATCATGCGGGATGGCAGCCAGCCGCTTCACATCCCGTATGTTACTCCGACCGGCTGCCGCAGGCTCGACGACCCATCGGAGAAGAGCCCGCCAGGGCAGGCTCCTCCTCTAGCGCCGCGCCTATGGCTCGGTGCTGCTCCAGGCGCTGGTGTCGCCGGACTCGAAGCTGTCGACGAACAGGCCGTCGAGCTCGGTGCAGATCTCCAGGCTCCAGCTGTCGAGCTGCCCGGAATCATTGCCGGCGTTGTCGTTGATGGTCAGCGTCCAGCTGCCGGCGGAATCCTCGCCGTCGAAACCCGCGAGCGCTTCGGTCGGCTGATAGGTGCCGCCATCGGTCGGCGGGCACGGCCAGTCGCCCGGCGCTGCTTCGTCATCGAGGTTGAGATCGAAATCCTCATTCGTACCGCAGCGCCGCCCCATGATCATCACCGCCGTTCCTTCCGGACTTTCGACGTTGAAGTCGAGATCGCCCATGAAGGTGTGGGTGCCGGTCAGGTTGAGGACGTTGACGTCGGCGATGGTGCCGCCATCCGCGACGTCGACGGTCAGGTTCGACGACACGGGCCCGGAGTCCGGAATCGCCTGAGGCACGTCAGTGCTGTCGAATACGGTGCAGATCAAGATCACGGTGCGGAAGGCGAAGACCTCGGAAGTGGCGGTACCGCATACGTTGTTGGCCGTCACGCGCCAGTAGTAGAGCGTGTTCGGATCGAGAGCGGTCGACAGAGTGTGGCTGAGATCGGTCAAGCCAGTCGCCGAGTAGACGATGGTGCCGAATCCCGGATCGCTCGCCACTTCGAGATCGTAGGACACCGCATTGCTGGCCTCGTCCCAGCTCAGGGTCGGCAGCAGGCCGACGCCACCGGCACCGTCGGCCGGTGCTTCCAGAGACGGCATGGCAGGTTCGGCGACCGCCAGGTTGAGCACGATCTGGGTGTTGCGCACCGTCGGCGGGGCGTCGGCGCCGGTACCGGTGATCGAGATGCTGTACGTGCCGGTGGTCGAGCTGTCGGTGCCCATCAGGGTGTAGGTGCTGACGAAATCCGGCACCTGACCGTTGGGCACCAGGGTCGAGGTCGTACCGGGCGGCTCGCCCGAAGCCACCAGGGTGGTGGCGAAGCTCCAACCGCCAACCGAGGTCACGTCGATATCGACCACCGGGTCGGGATCGGTCGGGGCGCACACGTCGAGGCTGCCGGGAGTCGGCGCCATGAAGAAACCGAACTGACACTCCTCGAACACGAAGGAGTTGATCCGGGTGCCCCAAGAGCCGCCCGGAATGTACTCGCCGGTGAACCAGAAGGTGCAGTCGTCCGCCGGATCGACGCTCATGTTGGCGTAGTCACCCCAGCGTCCCGCCGTGCTGGCCTGGGTGCCGAGCACGATGTCGTTCTCCGGGCCCATGGTGCCGGGCGGATCGGTCGCCAGGCGGCCGGTGAAGCCGAGGCTGGGGAAGATCGAGCTGGCTCCGACGTCGGTCTTGCTGTAGCCGAGGGCGATATTGCCGGCGCCGTCCATCGCTACGCTGCCCATGAAGAAGTTGGCGTCCGGCGAGTTGGTGTCGCCGCCGAAGGTGCCTTCCTGAAACAGGCTCCAGCCACCTTCCGCGGCGCTGCGGCGCAGCTCGAACCAGCGATTGCCCTGCTGGACGACGCTGCCCGAAGTCGCCGGGTCACGGTTGGTGGCCATGACCCCGAGCAGGGTTTCGTGGCTGCCGAAGTTGCGATAGACCAGGCGCTGCAGAATCGCCTCGCGGATCGGGTCGAGAAGGGTTCCCGAGCCGGGCTGCGGCGTCGAGAAAAACGTCGTGTAGTTGACCATCCAGGAGTTGAAGTCAGTGATGGTGATCGCCGGCAGCTCGGTGAGCGTGGTGTTGGCCGGGGTCGCGAAGTCGACGTCCATCTCCCACATCTGCAGCACGTCGGTCTCTGCGACCGGCGAGCCGGCGTGCGCCTCGTCGTCGAAGTGGCGCATGAAGATACCCGGGGAGCCCGCCGGCGGTGCCGTGTCACCATCGTGATCGGCCGGCGTCAGGGTCTGGAAGTTGTAACTCGGCACCGGTGGCACAACCGCCAGGCGCTGCATGGTGGCCGGCGCGCCGGCGAGCATGGCCGTGCGGTCAAAGGCGTAGGTGGTCTGGTTGCCGGCGGCCCCGTCCTCGTTGGTGGCGGCGTAGTAGGCGTCCGGCCACACGCCGTAGTGCGGATAGTCCGGGAAGCTCGGCGGTGAGAATTCGTAGAAACTGTAGGTGCCGGTGGGATCCGGGGTGGTCGAGACATAGATGCAGAGCAGACCGCCGCTGGTGAATTCCTGCAGGAACCAGCGGTCGGCCAGCCAGTCGTAGAGCACGATGGGATCGCCGAAGCCGCTGGTGCAGCCGCCTGATGGCGCGAGGGACTCGAGGGCGATCGGATAGCCCGGAAGCATAGTGCCGGTCTTGTCGTAGATCGCGATGAAGCTCGAGTTGACCGCCTGAACGTAGTGGTCCGGGCCGACGTCGCCAATGGTGTCCGGCGGCGTCGAGCCGGAGAACGGCTGGCCGTCGAAATTGAGCAGCGTGGTGATGGTCGGGACGCGCTCGCCGCTCTGCACACGCTGCGCCTGCAGATCGGCCAGCGGATCGCGCCGCCCCGGGTAGTCCGGCACGTGGGTCTCCTGTCCCGGAGCGGCATAGGTGCGACGCGGAACCTCTTTGGTGGGATCACCGGGCTGCCAGGTAGGTGCCTGAATCAGGTCGCCCAAAGCCTGAGTCTCGATCGGAGTCACCGGACCGTAGGACTCGGCGCCGCGGGCCAGCACTTTGCGACCTTCGGCTGTAGCTTCGACCTCGAACGCGGCCAGCATGAGCGGGCCGATCAACAGCAATGTCGTGGCCCACGAGCGTACATTCCACCGGTCCGTCTTCATGACCTACCTCCAGTTCCAAACAGGTTCGTCGCAGTCGGCTTGCGCCAACGGAAGTCATCACCACTCGCCCGGCCCCTCGGCCGACACGGTCGAGAGCTGGCTAGCGGGCCCAGAGCCGCAGAACCGAAACGTTGCCTCGCAGACTGGTCAACCGCATCTGGGTCGCACCGTCTCCAAGCACGATCTGCCCGTGCTTCGCCGGCTCTTCGTGGTATCGATGATTGATTGAGATGGTGAAGTCTACCGTAATCATCCCAGAGGTGGCGAGAGCAATCGTCGCCTCGACGTCGGGGGCGACCGTAACCGCGATCTCCCCGCTGACGGTATCGACCGAGATCGGCGCGGCGCGACCGCCGAGATCGACGTGGACCGCTCCGTGCTCGGTCCGGATCGCGAGCTCGCAGCCCTCCGGCAGCGCGATCTCGACATCCTGATCGGCTTGCTCAGAGGGCTTGCTCGCGGCCTCGATGGTGAGCGCGACCGATGTCGTCTGCGTCGATGCGGCAAGCCTGAGATTCGACGGCCCGCTGACGATCCAAGGCGTGCCCGAGGGGGCCGCCGACACCCGAACGCCACCCAGCCGCTGGATCAGCTCGGCGCGACACGGTGCGCCGCTCGGCGCTCGCCACAGCTCACTCGAGGCTCCGCCCGGCGGCTCCTCGGCCAAGCTCGAGGCCGAGCCAGAGAGGCTGGCTGCGAGCCAGCAGAGGCAGATCACGACTGCTCTCATGGCTTTCCTGCGCATCGTGTCGATCTCGCGGCCCGCTAGTTCGCTGGCCTTGGACGCAGGCGAGCCTTGCGTGCCAGCGGGCGTTGAAAGAGGCGGATATCGCCAGTATCGCTATCCAGCTTCAGCAGTGTCGTGCCTTTGCCGACGACCGCCTCGCCCCGCTTGCGCCGCGAGCCATCCTCAGCGGCTTCGATCGTCATCGAAACGTCGGTGCTGATCTGGCCAGCGGTCGCCACCTGCACCCTCAAGCTCACGTCCGGATTGGCGTACACCGAGACCTCGCCGCTGCGGGAGGCGATGCGCTGCTCGCCGTCGGCCTCACGCGGGATCAGGTTGGCGACGATCCGGCCGCTGTCGGTCGTGAGATCGAGATCCCCTTCGATACCTCGGACGACGATCTCGCCGCTCTCGGAGCGCCCTCGCACCGCACCCTTCAGCTTGCGAATCTCGAGCAGCCCATCGTCCACCGCGGCGTCGAGCGGCGCTGCTTTTGGCACGAACACCACCAGATCGGCGCGCATCCGGGTTCCGGGGCGCCGGCGGTTGACCCACTCCCCCGTCGACGCGCGAAACCCGACCTCGATGACGGCGCCCTGCTCCGTCATCTTGCCTTCGACGACCAGCGCAGCCCCCTCATCCGCGAAATTCTGCAGGTTCGCAATGACTTCGACCTCGCCTTCATAGCCGCCAAACCGCACCCGCATGTCGCCGAAGGCGTTGACGACCCGGACGCTCTCATCGCCCGAGACGGTACCCTTCCAGGTAGCTCGGGTCATCTCGAAACTTCTGTCCTCAGAGGTCATCAGGGGCTCGTCGGCAGCCCGAGCCGACGATGCTGCCATCGCCAGCACAAAAGCACAGCTCGTGAGCCAACGAGCGGGGTACCAGCATACAGACTGTCGCCTAGGATTCATCACCTCACGTCCTCTTTGGCTTCATGATCCGGGCCGCTGTTCAGACCTGCCTCGGTGGGGGTTTGATCATGCCTACGGATGGTACCACCGGCAGGAATCCGACCCAATCTTCGCCCGGCAGCGTTCAGCGCTCTGACAGGATCGCCTCGAGCGCCAGCTCGCTGGGGATGAGCTCGCTCTCGGCCAGTGCACGCTTGCTGTAGTCGAGCTGGAAGGTGCCGTCAGCCTGTTGGCGCTGAGCCAGCACCGCGCCCAGCGAGGCCGCAGGGATACCGCACATCTCAGCCACCCGCAGGACGGTGAAATCCTCCATCTCGATCCACTTCACGCCAGCCGCCACCCAGCGGGACAGCTGCCCGGCGCGCTGACGGCGCTCGAATTCCCGCTGCTGATTCGTCAGCCGATGTTCGTGCACTCGGTATACCGGACGCGACTGCCCGTGCCAGAAGAACGAGGTCGAGATACCGGGCCCCTCAGCCAGCACTGACGACGGCTTTGACCAATCTCCATGACTGTCGACGTCGCTGCCCCCCAGGCGCGTCATGCCACGCTCGCTGGCGACAGCGCGCAGCCGGTCGAGCCAGTAGGGGGAGGGATCGATCGGCGCCAGCCGCTCGTCGTGGCAGCGGGTCGAGAGGGCGATCGCCCCCGGCGCCGCCCTGCTCAGGGTGCCGCGCGTGCCGCAGCGCAGCACGCCGCGCAGCTCCGGCGCTGCGCCTTGAATGAGCGCGATCAAGGCCGGCAGCTCGGACAGCACGATCTCGACCCCTGCCTTGCCAATGCCGTGGGACGCGACGGCTAGCTTAGTGTTTGGAAGCTCGACGCCGTAGATCACATACTCCCGGCTCGACTCGTCGCGGCCCGGAACCGTGAGATCGCAATAGCAGCTGCCCGCTGCGTCATGTCGCGCGCCGTAGCGCTGATGGGCGAGCTCGGCGATGCGCCGGGCGCGGCGCGGGCTGCCGACCACAATCAGATGCTGAACGCCTTCCAGCAGAGCCGCCCGGCTAGCGGCATCCGCTGCCAGCTCGCTGGGCTTCGGCAAGTGGACGATGTACTCCTCCAAGCCTTCCGGGTCGACGATCCGGGCGCCCTTCGACGACTCGCTATCGGCTTCCTCGCCGGCAGCTTCCTCGCCGGCAGCTTCCTCATCGGCAACCTCCAGGCTCGAGGCGTCGAAACCGTGGGGCAGCAGAGAGCGCACGTTCGTCAGGGTCACCCGCGTATCGTGGCTTCCCCCGTCTGGGCCGGAGGCGCCGATCACCTCGATCTCGGGATTGACCTCGTGTAGGGCCTGACGACAAACGCCGCACGGCTGCTGGGGTCCGGTCGCCACCTCACAGTAGACGGCCACGGCCGTCACCTCGGGGCGGATCAAGCCGTTCGGCCCTTCGACCGAGTGATCGGCATAGGCCCGGTGGAGCGCATGACGCTCGGCGCAGATCGAGCGGTAGGTTGCAAGCTCATAGTTGTTGCCGAGCACCACCCGCTCCTCCCCCTCCGGCGTGCGGATCTTCAATGCTGCCCCAACCGGAAACTTGGAGTATTCGCAGTGGGCGGTTCGAGAGGCCCGCTCGGCCGCCTCCAGCAGCTCGCGGCGCCAGCCCTCGAGATCGTCTCGCGGAATGAATCGCATGGTCTTCGACACCTCGCAGAAAAATTCGTCACGGCGGTCCACGACCGCTGTGGGGGACGGTATTGTCTCACGCTGGGGATGAGACGTCTCTTTGGCGGAGCGTTGACATGATCCCAAAGCCTGCTGCCGCCATTGATCCTTGGTACCTGGCCGTCCACGTCAGGCCGGTGCCACCCTGGCCCAGAGTTTGCTTTAAGCTAAAGCTGCAGTGGTCTTCCGCCGACCGCCGCTATCAAAGAGACATAGGAGATTGGTCATGCCCGAGAACCCTGCACCGGCGTCACGACCCGGACTCATCCTCCTCGTCGCTGCCGGAAGCTTTTAACTGACTCCAATTCAGAAACTTGGTAGATGAAAGGTTCTTGATCCGATTGAGAGAGCCTCCCTCGGTGGAAAATC
>JBCCEE010000124.1:0-19011 GCA_039030415.1 Acidobacteriota bacterium | reverse complement strand
GGCGTGATCTCGAAAAGTACGATACCGGTCGCGTCAGCCACGAGCAGGAGAAGGCACGCCTGGCGGTGCGTGAGGCCGAGCTCGAGCTCGAAAGGGCTGCGGAACGTCAAGGAAGAGACTCCAACGCTCATGCTGAAGCCGCGGCCCGGCTCGAAGCGGCCCAGGCCGAGTTTGCCGAGATCGAAACGTGGGCGCTCGCAGAGTTCGACCGCATCCGCATGGACATCGACAGCATCAATCAGCAGAACGCCAAATATCAGATGCTGATGCAGACGTCGGGCGAAGGTCCGATCGCCAGCCAGACCACCCTCATACCGCTGGATCAGATCGTCCGGGCCTATCCCGCCAATCGCTTGTCGATGGCTGAGAAGGTCAGCATCTATCTCGGTCGCTGGCGCGAGTTCCTGATCGACGAGCCACGGGAGGCCAACGCCGAAGGCGGCGTCTTTCCGGCCATCTTCGGTACCGTCGCCATGACCCTGATCATGTCGATCCTGGTAGTGCCGTTCGGCGTTCTCGCCGCCCTCTATCTGCGCGAGTACGCCAAGGCGGGGCCGCTGGTGAGCGCGGTGCGGATCGCGGTCAACAACCTGGCTGGAGTGCCGTCGATCGTCTTTGGCGTGTTTGGTCTGGGGTTCTTCTGCTACGTGATGGGGGCCTCGATCGATCAGCTGTTCTTCGCAGCCAATCTGCCCAATCCAACCTACGGTAAGGGTGGCCTGCTGTGGGCGTCGTTCACGCTGGCACTTCTCACCCTGCCGGTGGTGATCGTGGCGACGGAGGAAGCTGTTTCGGCGGTTCCTAGCTCGATGCGCGAGGGCTCTTACGCCTGCGGCGCGAGCAAATGGCAGACGATTCAGCGCATCGTGCTGCCGCGAGCGCTACCGGGCATCATCACCGGCCTGATCCTGGCGCTCGCTCGAGGTGCCGGTGAGGTGGCGCCGCTGATGCTGGTGGGAGCCGTCAAGCTAGCCCCCGAGCTGCCGATCGATGGAATCTTCCCGTTCATCCATCCCGAGCGCAGCTTCATGCACCTGGGCTTCCACATCTATGATGTCGGCTTCCAGAGTCAAAACTCCGAGGCTGCCAAGCCCATGGTCTACACCACTACCCTACTCTTGATCACCATCATCGCCTCGCTGAATCTAGCGACCATCTGGCTCCGCAACCGACTGCGCCGGAAATTCGCGGCGGGTGCTTTCTAAGGATTCACAATCATGTTGGACCCCGAAACAGGCAGTGCCTCAGCGTCAGACGGTGCGGTGTCACCAGACGCTTCCGCGAACCGTGGCGGAGGCCCCGGAGCTGCCAAGAGCTCGGCCGAAGATCCCTTGAAGGCGATCTCCGAAGGTCGCACGCTACCGAGTGAAGTCCACCCGAGCGTCGACGAAGAGGAGGCGGTACTGGAAGTCAAAGACTTCAAGCTCTGGTACGGCGACAATCAGGCCTTGTACGACATCTCGATGAAGGTTCCGCGCGGCAAGGTCACCGCCTTGATCGGTCCTTCCGGCTGCGGCAAGTCGACGTTGTTGCGTTCGGTCAACCGCCTGAACGATCTCATCGACATCGTCCGCATCGACGGCGACATGGTGCTCAACGGTGATTCGATCTACAGCCGCGACATCGATGTCATCGAGCTCCGCAAGCGTATGGGCATGGTGTTTCAGAAGTCGAATCCGTTTCCGATGTCGATCTACGAGAACGTGGTCTACGCGTTGAGGATCGACGGCGAGAATCGCAAGAGCGTGCTGGACGAAGTCTGTGAGCACAGCTTGCGGGGCGCTGCCTTATGGGACGAAGTCAAAGACCGGCTCGACGACCTGGCGCTGGGGCTCTCCGGCGGTCAGCAGCAGCGACTCTGCATCGCCCGGGCCATCGCCGCCGAGCCTGAGGTCTTGCTGATGGACGAGCCGTGCTCGGCGCTCGATCCCATCGCCACCGGCAAGATCGAAGATCTGATCGATTCCTTGCGCGGCGAGTACACGATCCTCATCGTGACCCACAACATGCAGCAGGCGTCGCGCACTTCTGACTACACGGCCTTCATGTATCTGGGGCGCATGATCGAGTATGGCGCGACCACGGATCTGTTCACCAAACCCCACCTGTCGGCTACCGAGGACTACATTACCGGCCGTTTCGGTTGAGCCGGCCGGTCATCCGATCCACCCCAGGATTGGTTGCCCCGGCTGATCGACGAAATGAGACGGATTTACGAGAGAGACGAATATGGCCAAGCATCTGCTTCGTGACCTGGAAAAACTGAAGAAGGAGCTGCTGCTCCTCGGAGCGATGGTGGAGGATGCCGCACACAAGGCCGTGCTTTCTCTCGTCGATCGGCGTGGTGAGCTCGCCAAGGAAGTGATCGAGGGTGATCGCGATATCGACGACAAAGAGGTGCAGGTCGACGAGGACTGCCTCAAGCTCCTCGCATTGCATCAGCCAGTAGCGGCCGATCTGCGTTTTGTAGTGGCCGCGATGAAGGTCAACAACGATCTCGAGCGCGTCGGTGATCTGGCCGGAAATCTCGCCGGTCGCGCCCTGTTCCTGGCCGAGCGCGAACCGATCAAAGTGCCGGCCGAGATCGAGAAGATGGCCGCTACGGTGCGGGCCATGCTGCGCGATAGCCTGACGGCCTTTGTTCAAGGCGACACGGACATGGCTCGTCAGGTCGTCGAGCAAGATGAAGAAGTCGACACGCAGCACAAAGAGCTCTACGGCCTGTTCGCGGATCGTTTTCGCGACCAGCCGGACAAGGTCGAGTTCTACATTCAGCTGCTTTCGGTCTCGCGATATCTGGAGCGTATGGCGGATCTAGCCACCAATATCGCGGAAGATGTAGTGTTTATGGTCGACGGTGACGTGGTGCGTCACCGTACCTCATGGTGATCTCGTTTTGCCTGGGGCTCCGGACCGAACGGCGAAGGAGTCATGACCATGTCGCGACGTAAAGTCGTTGTCATCGAAGACGAGCCCGATATTCTCGAGGCCATCGAGTACAACCTCGACCGAGAGGGTTTTCGTGTCGTCGCCGCCACCAGCGGTGACGCTGGTCTCGAAACCGTGGTGCGCGAGGCGCCGGACCTCGTGCTGCTGGATCTCTTGCTGCCCGGCATCGACGGACTCGAGGTGTGCCGTCAGCTCAAGATGGACCCGGTCACCCAGAAGATTCCCATCATCATGGTCAGCGCCAAGGGCGAGGAGAGCGACATCGTGCTGGGCCTCGGCGTCGGGGCCGACGACTATGTGACCAAGCCTTTCAAGCCCAAGGAGTTGATCGCGCGGGTGCGTGCCGTGCTCAGGCGTGGTGCCTTCCGCGACAGCGAATCCGGCAACGGGCGGGTCGTGCGCGGCAAGCTGGTGGTCGATTCGACCCGGCACGAGGCCACGATCGATGGCGAGGTGCTGAGTCTGACGCCGACCGAGTTTCGCATGCTGCATCTCCTGGCTTCCCATCCCGGGCGGGTGTTCACGCGCGATCTGCTGGTCACCCGGGTGATCGGCGATGGCGCCGCGGTCATCGATCGCAACATCGACGTCCACGTACGCTCGATCCGCAAGAAGCTCGGAGACCATCGTCACCTTCTCGACACCATCCGTGGGGTGGGCTACAAGTTTCGAGACGAAGAAGGGGACTGACGGCCCATGTTCCGCTCGCGTCTGCTGTGGAAGCTCTACCTCGGTTACGCGCTGCTGATTTTGCTCACCACCGGCATCGTCGGTGGCCTCGTGGCACTGCAGATCGCGCAGCGAGCCCAGGCCGAAACCGACCGTAGGCTCGAAGCGGAAGCGATACTGCTGCGGGATATCGCGGCCAATTCGGTCGGCACCGAGGCCCAAGAAGATTTACAGGGTCGGGTACGCTCGCTGGGTCTGAGGATCGGTACACGGTTTACGATTCTCGCCAGTGATGGCCTCGTGCTGGCAGATTCTGAGAAGTACCCACGTCTTGCGGACCGGCACCTGGAGCGTCCTGAGCTGCAGCTTGCTCGAGACGGGGTGATCGGTACCGCGACGCGCTACAGTCAAGCTTCCGGGCAGCGTATGCGTTACCTCGCCATGCCGTTCGAGGGCCCGAACGGTCGGGGCTGGGTACGTACGTCGCTGCCTCAGACCTCGATCGCCAGTCGTTTGACGGAGCTACGCCGCGCTGTGCTAGCCGGCGCGGCGGTGGCGGCATTGATCGCCTTGGGTATTGGTTTCTTGTTGGCGCGGCGCTTGACCCGGCCCGTGCTGTCGATGGCGGTGGCCGCCGAATCGATCGCGGCGGGTGACTACGAGAAGCAGGTCGAGATCGGCTCCAACGACGAGCTCGGCACCTTGGCGCGGGCGTTCAACGTCATGAGTCGCCAGCTGCGCTCGTCGATGGCGACGATCAATGCCGATCGGCGCAAGCTCACCTCGATCCTCGCCAGCATGGTGGAAGGAGTGGTCGCCGCCAATCGCAACGAACGGATCACGCACATGAACGCGGCGTGCGGGCGCATGCTCGGCATCGAGCCGCAGAACGCCCTGTCGCAGCCGATCTGGGAGACGATTCGAGTGCGGGAAGTCTCGGAGGCGGTCTCCGAGGCCATGCGCCGGGAACAGGTCATTCATCGCGTGGTGCGACTGCCCGGCTCGCCGGATCGGATTCTGGACCTCCACGCTTCGCCGCTCGAGTCGACCGAAGGCGAGATCACCGGCGTCGTGCTGGTGCTCGACGACGTGACCCAGCTGCGCCGTCTGGAGACCATGCGTCGCGATTTTCTGGGCAACGTTTCGCACGAGCTGAAGACGCCGGTCACCGCCATCCGCGCCCTCGTCGAAACCGTGCTCGACGATGCCGAGATGGACTCCGGCACGCGCCACCGCTTCCTCGGCAAGGTGCGGAATCAAGCCGAACGCATGTCGAATCTGGTCAACGACCTGCTGTCGCTGTCGCGGCTCGAATCCGAGAGCGAGGCGCTCGAAGTCGAGCCCATAGACCTCTGCCTGACGGTGCGCGATACGCTACGCGAGCTGCAGGGCTCGCGGACGACCCACGGTGCTGCGATCCGGTCCGAGCTGCCAGAGGAGCCGGTCGTCATACCCGGTGATTCTGAATCCTTGCGCCAAGCCGTCGGCAACCTGGTCAACAACGCGATCAAGTACGCCCAGAGCGAGCACATCGTAGTGCGGGTTGTTCCCGACGGCGAGCACGTGCTGATCGAGGTCGAAGACGATGGCGTCGGTATCGAGCTGCGCCATCAGGAGCGAATCTTCGAGCGCTTTTATCGGGTCGACAAAGCCCGTTCGCGCGAAATGGGTGGCACCGGTCTCGGCCTCGCCATCGTCAAGCATATCGCCGCGGCCCACGATGGCAGCGTGTGCTTGGATAGCCGACCAGGATCAGGAAGTCTGTTCCAGATCCGCCTGCCGCGCGTCAGGCCATTGATCTCAGATTCCCAGATATTGCGGCGAGACGAGCTCACGACCGCTATATCTTGAGTCTCTACGGTATCTTCCCGTTCTCTAGGAATTTTCTTCTATCGCCGTAAGTTTTCACGTGAAACGGTTTATGGGCCGTGAAACACTCTGTGAAACACTTGGGCTATTGCATGCCATAGTGAGAGTTTGCTAGGCGTCGAGAGCGGTACGAGCCTCGCTCACTGAGTCCCTGTTTCGGTACACTGCTGATGTGGATCGGATCGCAGGGTTGCTCAGGTGGGCGGCACTTCTCGTCGCTGTTCTAGGGGTCGTATGCTGGATTCTGTTCTGGCGCCCGGCGGATTTGGCTACCCTCACGATGGTTCTCAGCGATCTGGTGAACGACGCTGTGGCATCGCTATGGGCTCGGTATGCGGCCGGTATCGCTGCGGTTGCGACGGTGGCCGCCCGTTGGCTCGAGCGTCCGCCGCGACGAGACAGCAAGCCAGCGCCGGTGGCATCGCTGGAGCCGCCGCCTCACGCGCAGCCGCGCACGGTTGCCACAGCGTCCCGTTTGCTGCCCGAGGCCGGGTCTCTCGAGCGTCATCTTCGACGCCGCCCCGACGTGCCGGCCTTCGTCGACGAGCTGTTGGCGGCAGCGATCGCAGCGGGAGCTAGCGATGTCCACATCCAGCCCCAAGACGTGCACACGCGGATTGCTTGGCGGGTTCAGCGAGAGCTCGTCGAGGTGCTGGCAGCGCCGCAGGCTCACCATGAGCTGATCGTCCGGCGCATCAAGATTCTGGCCAATCTCACGACCTATCAAACCGACCTGCCGCAGGATGGTCGACTCGAGGTCGCAACCCCCAGGGGGTCGGTCGACGTGCGCGTCTCGGTACTGCCCACGCGCCATGGTGAGAAGGTCGTAATGCGGCTGACGCGTGCCGGTAGCGGCCTGATCGAGCTCGATCAGCTGGGCATGACGGAAGCGCTGCGGCTGGACTTCGAGGACCTGCTGGCGCAGCCCCAGGGCTTGATCGTGCTGAGCGGACCCACAGGCTGCGGCAAGACGACGACGCTTTACAGCGCCTTGGCCCACATCCATCGGGGGCGCGGCGATACGACTTCGATCGCCACCATCGAAGATCCGATCGAGATCGATCTGCCGTTCCTCAGCCAGACCCAGGTCGATCCTGCGGTCGGCCTGTCGTTCGGACAGACTTTGCGTGCGGTCCTGCGTCAGGACCCCAATGTCATGATGGTAGGAGAGATCCGCGATCAAGAGACCGCTCATACCGCGGTCGAAGCCGGGCTCAGCGGTCACTTGATCTTGACGACGCTGCACGCCGACTCGACCGCAGGCGTGTTCAATCGGCTGATCGACATGGAAGTCGAGCCCTTCCTCGCCGCATCCTCGGTGCTGGCTTCGGTTTCACAACGTCTGGCGCGTCGCCTGTGTGCTGAGTGCCGGCGCCCGGTCGCGAGCGATTCCAAAGCCAAGCGACAGATGACTCGGGCCGGTATCAACGCGACTGCGGCCGAGAACCTGTCGTTCTACGAAGCCCAGGGGTGCGCTGCCTGTGAGCACACCGGAGTGGCGGGAGTGACGGCGATCTTCGAGCTGCTGCGAGTGACTCCGCGTCTTCGCGAGCTGGTCGGCGACAAGGTGGTGACGCCAGAGATCGAACGGGCAGCAGTGGAAGAGGGAATGATCCCATTGCTGCGCGCTGCCATCCTCGAGGCGGTGGCTGGCACTATCAGCCTCGAGGAAGCCTTGAGGGTGGTCCGTTGAGTCGCTACAGCCCCAACCGCCAAAGAGCCGCCGGCTGCCTGCGGATCATCGCTGGCCTGGCGCTGCTGGTTTTGGCTCTGGCTGTGTTTTGGCGCCCCTTGAACCTGGTGCTCGGGCCCAAGATCGCCCCCACCGTTCAGCAGCTCGACCTGCCTCGCGTGTGGCGCCCGGCGCCAGCCCAAGGATTTCTGGTTCGGATCACTTCCGACCCGAGTGCTGCGCAGGTCCGGCTGGACGGCGCCGAGCGGGGCTCGACGCCGCTGTTCGCCAACGTCGCGTGCGAAGCCGGCCAGCCGATCTCGATCGTGATCGAGAAGCCGGGCCTCCCTGCCTGGCAGCGAACCGTCCCCTGCCGCGTCGGCAAGGAGCTTACGGTGCGGGCTCGCCTGCGGGGAGATTAGCCAGCCCGGGCAGGCCATCCAAGCTGGTGGCGTTCTTGAGCTTCTTGTAGGCCTCGATGCCCTCTGGGCCTTTGCGCTCGGCATAGGCGGGCAGCTGCTTGCGGTGGCTTTGGAACGGCATCAGCGGAACCCCGAAGCCACACGAATCGGAGATGCGGGAGCATTCCACTCGAATCACGGAGCGGGTGCCCGGATAGCTCGGGAATTGCGCTACCAGCTGCTCGAATTCCGGATGTCCGGGCTCGATCGCTTCGCCCTGGCCGTTGAGGCGAACGATCTTGGGGGGCCCTTCAAAGGCGCAGAACAGGATGACGATCCGGCCATTCTCGCGTAAGTGGGCGATCGTCTCGACGCCGCTGCCCACCAGGTCGAGATAGGCCACGGTGCGGGGGCCGAGGATTCTGAAGCTGTCCAAACCCTTGGGCGAGAGGTTGACCAAGCCGTCCCCAGCCAACGGTGCAGTGGCGACGAAGAAGAGCTGCTGTTTCTCGATGAAGTCTTTGAGCTTGCCGTCGATACTCTCGAACACTTTGCCCATTGAGAGGCTCCTTGGGGTAGAGGGTCCGTCGATCGGTTCGTGCTCGGGGGACCGTATCAAACAGCGCGGCCCTGCGGTTGCGTCACGCGCCGGTGGCTTCGAGTACCTTCTCCCGCAGTGCTTCATTGGCTCGCGAGTAGGCCGGTTCGACCCAGCTTGCATCCCAGAACCAGACGCCGACCCCCCGGTATTCCTCGTGCTGTGTCACACGGGTTCCGCCGTCGACTGGCTCGAGGATCCACCGGTGCTCGAAAGTCAGGATGCCGCGGATACCGCCGAACTGTCGTAGCTCTCGCCGTTCCACTAGACGGATCACCTTGGATGTCATCGTGCTTTCCTTACCGCTGGTCTCCCGCACTCGATAAGTGAGCTTGGCTCCCTCGCGATATTCACCTTCAACTTCCACCATGACAGGATTCCAGCTTGAGTAACCCGGCGCATCGGTCAAGACGGGCCAGACATTTTCCGGCATTGCCGGAATGACAATCTCCGTGTGAATGATCTTGTGTCCCAGCAAAGCAGTCGCCATGATGATTCCAGTGAGCGCGAGAGCCCGGTGTTTCGTGTTCATCGTTCCGATCTCTGGCTAGCCGCTCAGAGGTAGCGATCGAAGAATTTGACCAGCGGCTGCGGTGACGTCCCGAGGAAGTCGTAGGCCGCTGCGCGGCTCTTCCCAAGCTCGACCCAGAACATCTCCTTTTCGACCTTCAGCTCGCTGAAGTAGCGCTCGACGAAGTCGAGATTGGTCCAGGGATCGTTCTTGTTCTGCACCACCATCGTCGGCACCGTGATGCTCGAGACGTCCGGAATGAAGGTCTTGGTATTGAGATCGAAGCCAATGCGCTTGTGTGACAGCTTGCTGCCAGCTCGGTCGAGAAAAGCCGGCATCCCGAAGGCCTTGACGAACTCCTGGTAATGCAGGGGCTGGACGGCAATCATTGCTTTGATGTTCGAAAAGCGAGCCAGCCCTGCCTCTCCCAGGCCATAGGCGTAAGTGCTGGCTGCTGACCCCATGCAGATGCTGAGCAGGCCGATGTTGGCGTCCCGGGTGTGCGGATGGCTCGAGACAAAGTTGACGGCGGCGATTACGTCCTTGGCCTCCTCCGGTCCCCAGGAGACCCATGGGCACGTTCCTAGATCGCTCTCGCCATGGTTCCGCATGTCATACATCAGTACCGAGTAGCCCTGCTCGTTCAGAGCGCGGGCTTGCCGCAGGAACGAGATGTCCTCCTTGGACATCTTGATCATGCCTTTGCCCTTCGGCGTATAGCCGGAGCGGCTGCATTGCACGCCGAAGTGAGTCTGGATGACTACCTTGTCGCTCCCGCCTTCGATCAGCCAGCCGCGCAGCTTCACACCGTCGCTAGCGACAAACTCGACGTCCTGGTAGCTCAGGCCGAAATCTCCAGGGTGATCGAAGACCGGGGAATTGCCCGGTTTGATCATCATGTCCGAAACCATCTTGGCAAACATCTGGCTCTCCTCTCTAAGGTGTCACGTCCGAGATGTGTTCTCGCGCCGCCGGGATCCATACCGCATGCTCCACCGAGCCGAGACGCTGCAGCTGTTCGGCGACCAGCAGCCCTTCGCGCGACTTGTGCGGCGCAACCTCATTCCGCCAGACCACGACGACGGCGAGATCGCCGTCATAGAGGGCGTGCTTGAGGAAGAATGTCTCTGCTCCGGGAACCGAGGCCTCGATGTTGCGCACCTGCTGCTCGAGTGCAGGCAAAGCGGCGCTGAGGATGGCCTCGCAAGAGCGGGTACGGATGAGCTCGATCCATTTCATCTCGGGGGTATCTCGGTAGACCCTGTTCGGGTCGATGAATCATGAGTCCCGCCCGAGCTATCGTCGAGCCGGGCAGTTTGTCTTCATAGGCCGTCTCGAGAGCCGGCCGACCAAGCAATAGAGCAGGCTCCGTGCCAACGCTGCAAAGGCAGGAAACTAGGGCATTCTTAGAGACGTGGCCCTGGGCGACGTAATATGTTGCGGCGATGAACGCAACATATTACGCTCGACACAGTATGTTGCGTCGCGGCCAATATCCCGCAACGCCTGTCGATTCAGGCGAGTTTTTCCGCGAGATGACCCTCAGGATCTGCGGCAGTCTGGCCATCGACGAGGCGTTGGCTCAGGCGTTCGAGTATCTGGCACAGCATGTGCCAGTCGATGCCATGGGCCTGGGCTACTCGGATTTGGACTCGGCGAAAATCTACGTGCTGGCGAGCGTGACGCGGCCGGACTCGCGGCCGCTATGGAACGAAGATGCTGAATGCATCGAGCTCTCCACCACCGAGACCGAGGAGGTTCGCTCCACCGACTGGCCGCCGTTTACTCTCATCAACCGGCCGGATGATCCGTCTGCTCGGTTTCTGAGTCAACTGTTCCCTGGCCTGGCGTCGAGCTCGGCCTTCTTCCTTCGCCTGGAGATCGGGCAACAGGAGATAGGCGCCCTTCTGATCTCAGCCGAAGGTGCCAGCCGCTACTCTCCAGAGCATGCTGCGTTGATTCAGAGCCTCCACCAGCCCTTTGCCATCGCCATGAGCAACGCGCTTCGCTACCAAGAGCTAGCGCGGATGAGGGACCTGCTGATAGAGGACAATCGCGCATTATCAGCTGATATCCAACGGGCATTAGGTTTTGAAGTTGTCGGGGCCGACTTCGGGCTGCGGCAGGTCATGGAGATGGTTCGGCAGGTAGCGCCGTCGAGTAGCCCCGCTTTGCTTTTGGGAGAAACCGGTACCGGCAAGGAGGTCATCGCCAATGCCATCCACGCGGCATCGCCGCGCAGCGCTAGCCCGATGATCTCCATGCAGTGTGGAGCGATCCCGGAGACCCTTTTGGATAGTGAGCTTTTCGGTCATGAAAAGGGCGCCTTCACTGGCGCTGCGGAACGCAAGCGCGGACGCTTTGAGCGCGCGGACGGCGGCACGCTGTTCCTCGACGAGATCGGCGAGCTAAGCCCCGCAGCGCAGGTCAAGCTGTTGCGGGTGCTCCAGGAACAGTGTTTCGAGCGCGTGGGAGGCACCCAGACCCTGCGGGTCGACGTACGCGTGATCGCGGCCACCCACCGCGATCTCGACAAAATGGTGCGGGAAGGGGCGTTTCGTGAGGATCTCTGGTATCGCCTGAATGTGCTGCCGATCCGTATTCCGCCCTTGCGCCTTCGTCGTCAGGACGTTCCTTCTCTGGTGCAGTATTTTGTCGAGCGTAAGGCTCGCGAGATGAGCTTACCGTGGGTGCCTCGGGTCGCGAACCGCGACCTCGAACGCCTGAGCCGTTACGGCTGGCCCGGAAACGTCCGCGAGCTGCAGAACCTTGTCGAGCGAGCCCTGATCCTGTCGCGCGGTGAGCAGCTGTCGTTTCCGCCCCTGGATTCGCAGGAGGCCGCATCTGGCGACAGCTCAGAGACACCTTTTGTTGCCCCGACGCTGACGCTGGACGAAGTTATGGCTGCTCACATCCGGGCGGTGCTCGATCGCGTCGACTGGCAGGTCGCGGGGGCCGGTGGCGCTGCCGAGCTACTTGGGATGAACCCCAGTACGCTTCGCTTTCGGATCAAGAAGCTGGGTATCACCAAGGCCAGTGTCTGATGCGGCGCGCCGCCCTGGTGGCTGCTCAGCTGTAGATCTTGCTCAGCTCGACACGGTGGCGGCGGATCAAGATACCCATCAGATGGGGCGCCAGGATCAGGAGGTAGGCGGTGAGCAGCTGGGCGAGCGGTAGGCCTAGCCAGGGTAGGTTGGGTGCGAGCGCGGTTCGTATCACTAGGATCACGAGCCCAGCGGCAAACAGGCCATCGAGGGTCAGCAGACTCTCGGGTCGACCCTGGGCCAAGGCTCTAACGTGTTGCGCCAGGCGCGGAATCTGACGGTTGCCGAAAGCGATCGCGGCGCCGCCCACCAGGACGACGAGAGCGATTCCCAGCCAGGCACCGGCGGCAGCGAGCAGCCAGCTGATCGGCCCGCTGTCGGGCTTCAGCCCGCCGTGCCACGGTCGCGTCAAGAGAATCAGCAGTAGAGGCAGGCTCGCCAGCAGCAATAGACCGCCGAACTGCAGCAGATCCCGGGCTCGGCTCCGGAGGTCGCTCAGCTCGCCCCAGGGGGGCAGCAGGTTGCGACCGTTTAGCGTATCGCGCACCAGTGCCGGCATGGCAGCCACAACGGCGGCCAGCACGCCCAGCTTCAGCAGTCCGGGTAGGCGGCCGGCGAAGGGGACTCCGCCGAGCAGATGGGCCAGCAGGTCGCAGGCGAGGAGCGCGCCAAACAGGCTCCAAAGGGCTACGCTGCCGAGGCCGCGAAATGGGTAGAGCAGCGCCTGTTTCCAGGAGTAGGCGGCAGCCAGGCTACGCTGTCGGCGCAACAGCTCGGCTTCAGCGGCGCTGTCGAGCTGTGCTCCCGGTAACGGGTCGCGGGCGCTGCGCTCGGCTGACCGAAGGCGCTCGAGCCGGGTTCGCTCGGCGGCGAAGTGCTGCGGCTCGCCAAACTCCTGGCTGGCATCGCGAATCGCCTCTGCCGCCGCATCGAGACGTAGCGCGTCGAGGTGCGAGCGGACGTCGGAACGACGAGCCGCGATGGCTTCGACGCGCTGACGTTCAGCGGTCTGCTGCTCGAGCGCTGTCCGTGCCGTCGCCAGGTGCTGGTCGAGATCGGGATGCGACGGATCGAGCTGCCGGGCGGCTTCGAGGCGTTCGACGGCGTCGGTGAACGCGTTGCGGCGGGAAAGGAGTCCGGCTTCCGCGATCAGACTCTCGGCCTCGTTGGCGCGGCGCTCCGCCCACTCGACCCGCTGGCGGAAGCTCAGATCGGACTTCGACTTGTCGAGACGCCGCTCGAGCTCGACGAAGGTCGCCAGATTTCCCAAGGTGTCGATGGCCTGGCGCAGCCGTTGGCCGGCGCGGGCGAGCTCGCGCGCTTCAATCAGGCGCTCAACGTCCTGCTGCGCTTCCTTTACCGCTTGTTGAACGTGGTACTGCTCCGCTCGGTGTTCGAGCTCGGCTCGCGCCTTTTCCGCCAGAGCACGGACTTCGTCATTGGGCTGCAGGCTCAAGCTCTCGCGAGCTGCCGCCAGGGCGCCCTGCCAATCGTTGGCCGCGAGCAGGGTTTGGGCATCGCTGGCTAGCTGAGCGGCTCGCTGGCGGCTCGCCTCGGCCTCCGCCGCCTGCAGTCGGTTCTCGACGTCGGCGAAGGCATCTTGCTGGCCCAGCTGCTGGGTCGCTGCGGTGAGCTGGGTGCGAGCCGTCGCCAGCTCGCCGCGATCTACCAGAGCTGCGATCTGTCGGGCCGTTTCTACTACCTGCTGATAGCGTGCTACCGCTGCCTGGTGACGACGGGACGCCGCCTCGGTCTGCGCCAACAGTTGGCGCGCTTCGGCGTCTTCGGGCGCCACCGCTACCGCTTTCCCGAGCAGCTCTAACGCAGCGGCATAGTTGGCCTTGCTGATGGCCTCCTTCGCCTGGCCGATCCAGGCGTTGACCGTGGCACCGCGTGGCGGGGTCTGCGGTGGCGTCTTGCCAGGTGCCGTCACGGCTGAGTGGTCTGTGTCGTTGAGCTCATCGCTCTAGGGTATCGCGTGGACCTGCGAAAGGTCACGTCACAACCAGACGAATAAACAAATATTAATTTGGCGGGGTTCTCAAGATAGTTGCGTAATGCATGAGTGAAGGCCGACGGAAAGGCTGGAAAACAGCAACGTCTGAAATTTGACATATCGGCCCTCCACTAAACATCAAATGAACTTTCAAAACTCCTCACCTGGAGACCAAAATGAGCACTCACTCCATGACGTTTCATACCACCGGTTCCACTCACCACGGACGCAGCAATCACTACGATCTGCCGATGCCTTTGAGCGAAGAGTGCGAGGGCGGTGGCGACTGCTACCCGACGGACGAGAACGAGACCGGTCCGTAACGATCCTCAACCCCAGTCCTCCGCTTCGTGCCACACTCGGCCGAGGCGGGGGCCGGATCCGCCTCCCGCCGTCAGCTGGCCCGGTCTGCCAGATTCCTCGAGGCGCTCGTCTCCTTGACTTTGCGACCTTTTGACTCTTTTTGAGATTTGCTTCTACGCGACTCCGGTTACACTGCGAACCCTGCTTCTTCTGCGAGACCTGCTTCTTCTGCGAGACCTGCTGTATTGCAACTTTCTGTTTCTTCTGCGAGACCTGCTGCCACCTCACGCCTGCTTCCTCCTCAAATCCTGCTGCTTCAACCGCCTCCCGACGCCGAGCCCGGCGCGGGAGGCGGATCCGTTTAGGAGGATTCCGCAGCCGCCTCGGCCGTGTCGATCTCCCGCTGCCAGCGCGCCGCCTCGTCCCCACGCTCCCTGGCGGTGGCGACCGCGACCAGGCCTTTCAACGTGCCGACACGGGTCTGGGCATCGATCTCCGGCTCTTCGAGATTCGAGAGCAGCAGAGCCTCGGCTTCCGGGTAGCGTCCCAACGAGGTCAGCGCGCGTGCCAGCACGATCCGAGGCCATATGATCTCGGGATGGCGGTTGGGGCCTTCCCCTCGACCGAGAGCAAGGGCTTGGCGCAGCAGCGGTTCGGCTGCGGCGGGTCTGCCGATCTCGAGCTGTAGTCTGCCGTAGTTGTAC
Source organism: Acidobacteriota bacterium (assembly GCA_039030415.1). Taxonomy (GTDB): domain Bacteria; phylum Acidobacteriota; class Thermoanaerobaculia; order Multivoradales; family J023; genus JAAELT01. Next base: position 4,295 of record JBCCEE010000124.1, on the reverse strand, counting down.
AGCGGTCGGGCGAGCAGTGAGTGTTCGAGGCCCAAGGCCCGCTCACGGATGCGGATGACCCGCTGGTAGCGCTCCTCGGCAGCGCTGTATTCGCCGATGCGTTGAAGGATCTCGGCCAGACTGTGGAGAGGTTTCGAGACGTCGACATGATCGGGGCCATAGGCGAGCTCGAAGACCTCGGCGCTGCGTTCGAAGCTCCTGCGAGCGGCTTCGGAATCGCGCTGACGCCATTGTGCCAGTCCCAGGTTGTTCAGGCTGGAAGCGATCGCCCAGTGGTTTGGCTCGAATGCTGCTTCGCGGATAGCCAAAGCGCGCTGGTGGTATGCGATCGCCGCTTCGGCCTCGTCGGCCGCGTTGAGCAGCTTACCGAGACTTTCGAGAGCGACCGCCACCGCCGGGTGATCGGGTCCGTAGGCGCGCTCGAGCAAGGGCAGGGCACGCTCGTATTGGGCGCGAGCGCCGGCCGCGTCCCGGGTGCTGCGCAGCACATTCGCCAGGGCGACGCGGGTATCGGCGATGTAGGGATGATCACTCTCGTAGGAGCGCTCGAAGATCCGCAGCGCCCGCTCCAAGGCAGCCTGTGCTTCGTCAAAGTGGCGCGTCCGCTGGTGGACCCGTCCTAGGCTCTGGAGACAGCGGCCGACTTCAGGATGGTCGGGACCCACGGTCGACTCGAAGAGGGCGATCGCGCGCTCGTGGTAGCGGCGTGCCTGCTCGAAAGCGGCTTGGGCCTCGAGCACTCGCCCCAGGCCGCTGAGCGATTGGGCGATCTCAGTGGCGTCACCGCCCTCGGCGTCCTCACGCAGCTCGAGGGCCTCCTCGAACCTTGCCTGAGCCCCGGTGTGATCGCCTTCGTCTTCATAGAGCTGGGCCAGGGCATGCAGTGATTCAGCTAGCTCCAGCGCGTCGGCGTCGGGATTCTCGCGCCGCAACCCAACGGCTCTCTCGAGCAGCGGGCGCGCCTCGTCATAGAGGGCGAGCTCTCGGTAGACGTTGCCCATCAGCGTCATCATCGCGGCCTGAAGCTCGCCCTGGCCGGCGAGCTCGCCTTCGATACGACCCGCGCCGCGATCGAGCAGCTGACGAGCGGTGATCTGCTCGCCCTTGGAGCGGGTTGGCGCCGACACCATGAACAGGCGGCTGAGGAAGTCCGAGACCTGCTCCGCCTGCGCCGCCGCCAGCTGGGCGCGATCACGCTCGCGGGCGAGCTGGAAGGTGTAGAAGATGGCGAGCGCCACCAGTAGCAGCAGCGCTGCCGCTGCGGTGGTGAAGGCTGCCTTGTGGCGCTGGATCAGCTTCTCGGCTCGGTAGACGAAGCTGTCGGAGCGTGCCGACACCGGGTGGCCGACGAGGAAGCTCTCGACGTCGTCGATCAGCTGAGCGACCGCGCCGTAGCGCCGGCTCGGCTCCTTGCGCAGCGCGGTCAGGGCGATGTTGTCCAGATCGCCGGAGAGCTGACGCCTGAGACGAGCCGCTGAAGTGCTGCGGGCGTCGCCGATGGCTTCAGCGCTCGGCTGCTCACCGTCATGGGGATACGTGTCGGTCGCCCACAGCGCGGTCGAAGGCCGGGTCGGCTCGTCCTCGCAAATCGCCTTGGCGACCGCAACCGGGCGTTGTTCGGTGAGGTGATAGGGCCAGCGGCCGGTGAGCAGCTCATAGAGCAGCAGGCCGAGCTGGTAGATGTCCGACGCGGTGGTGACCGCGGTGCCACGCACCTGTTCCGGGCTGGCGTAGACCGGCGTCATGAGACGGGTGTAGGAGCGGGTGAGCGGCGTTTCGCCGGGAGCGCCCTCGGCGTCGAGCAGTTTGGCGATACCGAAATCGAGCAGCTTGGCGTGGCCGTCCGCGGTCACCAGGATATTGGTCGGCTTGATGTCGCGATGCACTACCAGGTTGCGATGGGCGTAATCGACCGCTCGCGCTACCTGCAGGAAGAGCTCGAGACGCTGATTGACGGACAAGCGCTCCTCGTCGCAATAGACGTCGATCGACCGTCCCTCGACGTATTCCATGACGAAGTAGGGGCGACCATCGGGGCCGACGCCGCCGTCGACCAGCTGGGCGATGTTCGGATGCTGGGTGGAGGCGAGAATCTGTCGTTCCTGGTCGAAGCGCCGGATCACGTCGATGGTATCGATGCCGCGTCGGATGCGCTTGAGCGCCACGTGCTGCCGGAACTGGCCATCGGCGCGCTCCGCCAGATAGACCACCGCCATGCCGCCGCGACCGATCTCACGCACCACCCGGTAGCGTCCGATGACGGTGCCGGGCGGCGTATTCTCATCATCGCCGCCGAGCTCGACCATCAACCCGTCCCACAGCGGACCGTCCATGCCGCCGCCGGGCATGATCTCGGTCTCCTCGTCCATCTCGACGTTGGCGATCAGCCGTTCGACCAGCTGCCGCAGGTCGCCGTCACCGGCGCAGGTCTCACGCAGATAGCCGGCCCGCTCCTCGGGCTCGAGATCGAGCGCTGCCTTGAAGATGCGGTCCGCACGGAACCGCTGGTCGTCCGTCGAAGCCATGGCTGATTCCCCCGACCGAGTCTTGAGCGAATTCTACATGCCGTCGGTTGCGCCCGCGGCAGCTTCGTCGGGGCTTGGCGGCCGCAAGAACAGCATATGGTAAGGGCTGAACAGCAGGTCGTCGCTGGCAATGACCTGCGGCTCGCCGAAGGTCGGCTCGTAGCGTACTCGTCGCTCGGGCGTGCAGCGCAGACAGATGACTGCACAGGGTCGGAAGCCAGGGGCGGCGAAACGTCGTGAAGCTTGGGTGGGCTCGAGACTCTCGAGACGCAATGGGGGGGCGTCGGACGAGCCGTCGATCTCCTGGCGCAGTAGCACCCACAGAGGGTATTCCCAGGCGTCTGGCGGCAGGCTCAGGCCGACCGCCCGGCATCCGGACCGTGCGATCCGCCGGCTGGCGCCACGAGTGAATTCGCCGAGCAGCGGGCGCTCCAGAAACAGCTGATGGCCCCGAGGGGTGGTGAAGATGCTGTGGGTGCCCCATAGCGGGTGTAGCGGGTTGGCGCCCACGAAGGGGACGGCTTGAGCGAGCAGCACGAGTGCTATTGCGACACTCAGACGGGCGGAGCGCCAGCACCACACGACGCCGAGTGCCGGCGCCCACAGCCAGAACAGCGACAGGTGGAGGCGGGCGTGCCACGGCGCCCACTTGAGGTATCCAGCGAACAGCAAGAAGCTGAGGCAGATCATGCCGGCGTAGGCGATCAGCGCCGGGTGCTCGCGCCGCAGCCGGCCGCTGAAACCGGCCAGGGCGAGTACGCCGAGCACCAGCAGGCCGTGGAAAAAATTGCCGCTGAAGTCTTCGTGGATCCGCACCGGGGTGGGCTGGAAGCGCATACCGGCCCAGGTCGACCGCGGGTCCGAAGCGTCGATTTCCAGCCATTGATGCAGGTGTTCGATCGCTTCGAACGATGCTTCGACGAAGCGCGGCGCGGGTGGATTCAGGTGGACGGCGGCGCTGCGCACCACGTTCGAGATCAGCGTCGCCGGGCTGTGGCTCTGGTTGGCATACTCGTGGTACTCGCCCAGGCCGACCGGCGTCAACGGCGAGCCATAGAGTCGCACATTGCGGCTGTAGTGGCCGAGATTGACCAGCAGCACGATGACTCCGAAGGCCACCAGCGGGCCCCAGGCGGCTCGACGCCGCCGCCACAGGACGTAGCCGACAAAGGCCGCCAGAAACGGCGCCAGAAACACGTACGCGGTGGCTTTGGTCAGGGCGGCAAGACCCGTGCTGGCGGCAGCGCCCCACCAGCTGGTGCGGTCATCCGAGCGGGCAGCGTCGCGCAGCAGCACTAGGGTCGCCAGAATGTAGAAGGCGACGACGTGGTCGGTTTGGGTCGAGACCGCCTGCAGAAGTCCCATCGGAATCGTCACCCCGGCCAACACCCCCAGCACTCGCGCCGGCGTCCCGCCGCCGAGCTGGCCGACCAGCACCCAGGTCGCGAGCAGGCTGCCGGCCATGCTGAACCACTGGATGAGATTGGCGAAGCGATCGCCGCCCAAGAGGATCTGAAATTGGGCCGCGGCGATCTCCGCCCAGGGACTCATGTAGAGCTGCCGCGGCTCGTGGGTGGCATAGGAGGCGAGGGTCTGGTTCTGCTCCCAGTGCATGATCCGCGGCAAGTGGTAGGTCATCGAATCCCAGGTGTTTGGCGCCGCGATCCAGGCGATCCCACCGATCAGCGCTACGATCACGGCCACTGCGGTGAGCCCCGCTACCTGGCTGGGGACGAGACGGGGCATCACCAGGCGTTCGGCCGGCGGTCG
>JBCCEE010000123.1:0-19088 GCA_039030415.1 Acidobacteriota bacterium | reverse complement strand
GCACGCTTTCGAGCGCCAGCTGTTCGGCCGTCGCCGCATCCGCGCCCTGGACCGCGACGCTGGCCTGGGCCAGCAGACAGTCCGCGGTCTCCATAGAGACTTCCCCCTGCAGACGACGGCGCAACGCGCAGGCCCGCTCGAGGCTGGCCAGCGCCGCTTCGGGATCTCCGAGGTCGAACTGCATCACCCCGAGCAGCTGGAGCGTTGCGGCCTCGGCCAGCGCATCGCGGTGCGATTCGGAAGTCACGATGGCGAGCGCTCGGCGGTGGTAGGTCATAGCCAACGCTTTGTCACCGCGGTCGCTCACCAACGCTCCGAGGGCGTTGAGGGACTCCGCGACCTCCCCCGGTGACCTGCGCGCTAGGCTCTCTCGCAGCTCCAACGCTTCGTGGAGCATGCGCTCCGCATCGTCATAGCGTCCCCAGGCATGGTAGGCCACGCCCAGCGTGTGCAGCAGTCGGGCGCGGACCGCCGGCGGCTCCAAGGTGTCGTCGAGCACCGCGACCCCGCGGTCCAAGAGCTCGGGCACGGTGACGCTGATGCCTTCGACCGCACCGGGATCGAATCGACCGAGGAGGTCGGCCAGGAATGCACCGACTTCCTCGGCCTCCGACCGCGCCTGGGCGGCCTGATCGCGCTCCGCCGCCACCCGCCTCGCCTGCACCGAGCCCACCACCACCGCACTGACCAGCGCCAGGATCAGCGCGGTGGTCAGCGTCAGGGCCAGCCAGTGGCGACGGGCGAAGCGGCTCGCGCGATACCTCCACGTACCCCGCCGCGCCGCCACCGGCAGGCCAGCCAGGTAGCGCCCGAGATCCTCGTCGAGCTGCTCGACCGAGCCGTAGCGGGTCGCGGTCTCCCGACGCAACGCCTTCAGCGCGATGGCGTCGAGATCCCCGGCCAGCTGGCTCACCCAGCGCGGCGGTCGGGCGTTCTCTCGTCCCCTGCGACTCGGCGGCGTCGGCGGCGGCTCGGTCGCCAGATCGAGCACCGGTCCGGTGCCGCGAGCGTGCGGCACCGTGCCGGTCAGCAGCCGGTAGAGGACGACGCCGAGCGAGTAGACGTCGCTGGCGGTCGTCAAGCGTTCGCCGCGCAGCTGCTCCGGGCTGGCGTAGTCGAGCGTCATCGGGCGGTTGCCCAGGGTCGTCTCGCCCGAGGCGGCGGGATTCATGACGCGGGCGATGCCGAAGTCCAGCAGCTTGGGCTCACCGTCGGACCCGACCAGGATGTTGGAGGGTTTGAGATCGAGGTGAATCACCAGCGAGCGATGCGCGAAGGCGACCGCCGCCAAGACTTTACGAAACAGCTCCAGGCGCTCCGCGAGCGTCAGTCCATGGGTCTCGGCAAAGCGGTCGATTGGCTCGCCCTCGACCCGCTCCATCACCAGGTAGGGACGCCCGTCCCCGGTGGAGCCGCCATCGTAGAGCCTGGCGATGTGAGCGTGCTCGAGATCCGCCAGAATCTGACGCTCCTGGCGGAACCTGCGCAATGACGCCGCATCCGTCGCACGATCCACCAGCTTGATCGCCACCTGCTGGCGGTAGGCGTCATCAGCACGCACCGCCAGCAGCACGTGCCCCATACCGCCCGCGCCGAGCGAGCCGACGATCTCGTAGGGTCCGATGCGCGCCCCAGCTTCCGGGACGCCTCCGCCTTCACCCAGCAGCGCCAGGCCCGCATCGGCTGCCGAATGCTCGAGAAACTCGCCGGCCTTCAGATCCGCCTCGAGAATCGCCAGCGCCTCGGCCCCGAGCTCCGGATCGGTCGACTCGCGCTCCAGCCAGCGCCGACGCTCGTGCACCGGCTGATCGAGCGCGGCGTCGACCAGCTGCTTGAGCTCGCCCCAGCGCTCGGTCAACATGCCGAACGTTTCGGATCGAGAGCGGCGGACTGCGTGCTGGGCCTCATGTCAGACACGCGCCATTCCGTCGTCCGAGGGGCCAGCGTCTCGGCCCGGGCCGGGAGCTTCTGTCAAGACGCGGTAGAGCCACGCCTTCGCCACCCGCCACTGGCGCTTGACGGTGCGAGTCGAGCAGCCCAGGGTCTCGGCGATCTGCTCGCCGGTGAGGCCACCGAAGAACTTGCTCCGCACGATCGACGCCAGCTGCGGATCGCGGCGGTCGAGAGCCTCCAGGGCATGATCGAGCTCGATCAAGAGATCGGGCCGCTCGACGACGAGATCGGTCACATCGTCGAGCGGCACGCGTTGGCTCGCTGGACCACCCCGCTTGTGACGCAAGCGCTTGCGCGCGTGATCCACCAGCACCCGCTGGATGATGCGAGCCGCGACCGCGAAGAACTGGTGGCGATCCTGCCAGGTGATACGATCCTGCGCCGCCAGCCTGAGATAAGCCTCGTTCAGCAGCGCGGTGGGCTGCAGCGTGTGGTCGCGTCGCTCGACGGACAGGAGTCCCTTGGCCATCTTGTGGAGCTCGGGATAGATCCGCTGCGCCAGCGTCTCGGCAGCCGCCGCATCGCCGGCCTGCCAATCACGCAGCAGCCGGGTAATATCGCCCGCCGCGTCGCGGTCGTTCGAAGGTGTCCGCTCCAAGCGTCCTCCATGGCCGGCAGCTGTCCGTGCAGATAGCCTCAGGCCGTCGTCGCCGGCACGTCGTCTGCGGCACGGCTTCTCTGGCACGTGTTCTCTGGCATGTGTTCTCTGGGAGGCTCAATTCTATCGCAGCCCATCATGGGCCTACCGCTCACCGCGGCTCGACCAGCCTTCCTCAATGAGCTCCGCGTGCGCCCAGCCCTTCCGGTAGGGAGTCGCGCACGAGCCCCGCGAGAGCGGCGAGATCGGCCCGGCGCGGCGAGCCTTTGCGCCAGCACAACGCCACATCGCGTCCCGGCTGCGTACCCTCGAAAGCTCGGTAGACCAGAAGATCCGACAGCTCCGGGGTCTCACGTACCGCCAGTTTCGGCAGCAGGGAATAGCCCACGCCGCTGGCTACCAGATGGCGTAGGGTCTCGAGTCCGGCGGTCTGCAGGCGCTCCTTGGCTGCGCGCTGAGTGGGGCAGAACTGCAGCGTCTGATCGCGCAAGCAGTGCCCGTCATTGAGCAGCACCATCTCCTCGCGCTTCAGGTCCTCGACGGTCAAACGACGCTTCGTTGACAAGGGATGGGAACGCGGCGTGGCGAGGAGAAATGGCTCGAAGAACAGGGCCTCGATCTCGATACCGTTGGTGCCCAGCAAAGGCGTGAGTACGACCGCGTCGAGCCGGCCGCTGCGCAGAGCGTCCAACAGCTGCCCCGTCAAGCCCTCTGTCAGGATGAGCTCGAGATCGGGATATTGCTCGCGCAGCGGCGCCAAGAAATGAGGCAGAAGGTAAGGCCCCAAGGTCAGAATCAGGCCGAGCCGCAGGGGCCCGACGAGCAAACCGCCCGCCGACAGCGCCAGCTCGCCCAGGCGATCCGCTTCCCACAGCACATCGCGGGCCTGATCGACGATCCGCTCCCCGACCGCGGTCATCAAGACGCGGCGACGGTTGCGCTCGAAGAGCTTGGCGCCGATCACCCGTTCGATCTTGCGCACCTGAGCGCTCAAGGCAGGCTGACTGATGTGGCAGGACTCGGCCGCGCGGCCGAAGTGCCGGTTGTCGGCCACCGCGACAACGTACGTCAGATCACGTAGCGACAGATCACGCACCCCCATGCCGGCATGCTAACGGACAAATATGAAGATGCGTTCATATCTTCGCCTATGCAGACACGCCATCCCTCATGGAGTAATTCGCCGCAGCTTCTGAGATCGCTCCCGCGACAGCTGGCGACAACCCGCCACGCATCGCGTCGATCAGCGGGCTCGGACGAGGCGCAGAAGCAAACCGCTGCTTATCACTGTGACAATTTAAACAACCTCGAACCCTGGCCTATCTGCATTGACAGCTATCGGTGGCCCCAAAATAATGAATGCCATACATACGAGCGCCGGCACCTGTATGGATTGATTGGATCCACTCGGATGAAGTCTTCCGAGCTGGAATAAAACCTTTCAAATCGGAGGGATTGCTTTATCTTTGAGGAGACAGCTTGTAATGCGTAAGCAACACCACGAAGCAGCAACTGCGTCTTCCTTGGGCCATGAGCCTGCAACCCCCGGCGTCACGAGACGAGACCTGTTAAAAGCCGGCGCCAGCGCCGCCGCACTGGCGGGCGCGGGTTCTCTCTTGCCGTCGGCAGCACTCGCCACCGGCGGCTCAGGACAGCATCCCGTCTTCGGACTGGGTCGTGCCGATCGCCGGGCCGTGTCGTTCAACCTGCGCACGGACGCGGCGACCTTCTACCTCAACCCACCCGACAGTGGGCCCGACGTGCAGCCGGTCAGCGGCGACGAGGGGCTCTATGCCGACTTCCGGGGCAGCTTCTCCAAAACCCTGAGGCACAACAGCTTTGGCGAGGTCAATCCCAATTCCTACCACGCGTTCTTGGATGCCCTCGAAAGCGGCGCTCCGGCCGACTTCGAGAATATTCCCGTGGGGCGGCCGAACGATCCCGATCGGGTTCGCCTGGTCAGCCCGCAGGCCGCCTACGCGTTCGAGATGTTCGGCTTCGACGGCAACGATCCACGGATGGACGCGGCGCCGACGTTCGCCAGCGCTGAGACCGCCGCCGAGATGGGCGAGCTCTACTGGTACGCGCTCACCCGCGACGTGCCGTTCATCAACTATTCGAGCTCGTCTTTGATCGGCAGGGCGGTGACGGATCTCAACGCCTTCTCACGCTCCGACATTTTCCCGCGCGACGGTGGCGTCGTCACCCCCGAGACCCTCTTTCGCGGCACGCTGCCGGGAGCGGAGATCGGTCCGTTCGTCAGCCAGTTCCTGCTGCAGCCTTTCGAGTTTGGCCGCCTACAGTTCGATGGCCGCTACGACCGCCCCACCCCCGGTGGCGTCAACGACTTCATGACCGACTTCGGCGAATGGCTGCGGATCCAGCGCGGTGGCGCCCCCACCGAACAGACCACCTTCTCGGGGCAGAACCGGTTCATCTCCAGCATGCGCGCCCTGGGCGAGTTCGTGCACGTGGATTTCCCGATCCAATCCGGCCTCTACAGCGCCTTCATCCTGCTCTCTTATGGCGAAGATGCGCTGGCGGTGAACAACCCCTACCTGCGCACCGCGAGCACCACGCAGCAGGGCTTCGTGGACTTCGGCCCGGCCGACATCACCCACCTCGTGACCCACGGACCGCGCCTCGGTCTGACCGGGGCCTGGTACCAGAAGTGGCTGGCGCATCGACGCTTGCGTCCAGAAGTGTTCGCCGGCCGCCTCAACCTCAACCTCCGCGGCCTGCGCTCCTACGACATCAACCACGAGATCTTCAGCTCCGATGGCCTCGCCCGGATCATCGCGGCCAACGAAACTGGCGATCCCAACAACGACGGTCTGCTGCCGATGGGCTACCCCGAAGGCTCGCCGGCCCATCCCGCCTACCCTGGAGGCCATTCCACCTTTGTGGCGGCGGCAGCGACAATCCTCAAGGCCTGGTTCAACGAGGACTTCGTCATCCCCAATCCGGTCATCGCCAACGCCCAGGGCACCCAGCTCCTACCGTGGACCGGTGCCAACCTCACGGTCGGCAACGAGCTCAACAAGCTGGTGGGCAACATTACCCACGGCCGCGACGGCGCCGGCATGCACTGGCGCTCCGACGGCCGCGGCAACTTCATCGGCGAGCGCCAGGCCTTGGGCGTCCTCGCCGACTACAGCCGGACCTACAACGAAGACTTCGACGGCTTCGAGCTGACCCTCTTCAGCGGCCAGAAAGTCAACATCAAGAACGGCCACATCACGCCGATCTAGCAGTCCGACTCGACGGCAGGTGAGGCCACCCGGCCTCGCCTGCCTTGCTCGGTTCGAAGCAGCTCCTAGAGTCACGGTCGATCGCCGCGGGCCGTACCGTGATACCTTGAGGGCTATGGCGATCACCAAGACCCTAAGCACCGCCTCGAGCACCGCCAAGTCATTGGTCGAAGCCCTGTCGACAACGCGGAGCCAGCTGGGATCCAGCCCCGAAGCCAGTCAGGCGCTCATGGAGGTACAGTCCTTGGTTCTGTCCCTGCAGTCGAGCCTGCTCGAGATTCAGGCGCAGGTGCTCGAGCTGCAGGAAGCGAACCGCGAGCTCGACGCCAAAGTGCAGGACCGCGACGCCGAGCAATCTCAGAAGGCTCGGTACCAGCGCAGGAAAGTTGGACAGTCCTGGGTCATGGTCCGTGCCGGAGACCCAGCCGGCGCCTACTACTGTCCGACCTGCGTCGACAACGGCCACGAAGTTCTGATCCAGCCCCACCCGATGCCCCTCGGCACCTCCGGAACCCACGCCTGCCCCTTCTGCGGCGTCGACTTCCGGCTGTAGGTCGACTCCGTCCAGCTCCAACGCAGGATTGACACTTCATCGCCAAGGAATATCAGTCCTCCTGAATTCTGGTTCCCCCCTTTGGCAAAGGGGGGTTAGGGGGGATTTTCCTTCGATGCCTACCGAGCCTCCAGAAATCCCCCTCGGTCCCCCTTTTTCAAAGGGGGAGGTCAGAAGCGATGTCTACCGAGCCACCAGCAGTTCAGCCGTGGACCGTCGGCTCGACGCCGCCTTGGCGAGACAGCTCGGCCTCGTGCTCGAGCCAGCCTTGCCAGCGGGCTTCTAGCTCGGCAGCGTCGAGCTCGCGCTCGGCGAGCTGGAAGAACATTCGCCAGTGGCGTTTTTCAGCGGGGCCGAGGTCTTGCAGCAGGCGAGCGACTTCCGGCTCGCTGTCTTGAATCTGCACCAGCAGGGTCGAGAAACGCTCGCAGCTGCGGGCCTCGATCAGGGCGCCGACCAGGAGGCGGTCGACCTTGAGCAGCTCCTCACGCGCCTTCTCGATTCTCTGCCTGAGACCCTGAACCCAGGGGTTGCCGCGGCGACGCGAGATCGCGTGGCCGCGCTTGCGCAGCAGGGCATGGACGCGACGCAGGTGTGAGACCTCCTCGGCGGCCAGCGCGCTCATGCGCTCGACCAGCTCATCGTCGGCCGGATAGTGCCCCACCAGGGACAGCCCGAAGAGTGCCGCCTGCTGTTCGCACACGGCGTGGTCGGCGAGGAAGGTGTCGAGGTGGGCGGCCGCCAGCTCGGCCCAGCGGGTGGGGGTGGCGGTCAACAAGGGTAGCTCGGCGCGGAGGCTGACGAGGTCGGTCATGGCCCCAATACTACCGGCACGCGGGGGATTCGAGGCGGATGCTATTCCGCATTCGGCTCCGGCGGACGCCAGCCGAGCTCTCGGGCCAGAGTCTCGAGGGTGGGATCATTCCAGCCTCGCGCGGCCAGCACCGCCAGGGGCCGGCTGGCCTGATCTAGCCGACCCAGGCGAAGCTGGGCTTCCGCCAGACTCGCGACGTAGTAGCTGCTCGCTTCGTCGAGGCCAGACAGCGCCGGCTCCAGCAGGTCGACGGCCTGCTGCCATGCGTCCCGCGCTGCCGTGAGCTCGCCCAAGCCTTCGAGCGCGACCCCGACGGCGGTCAGGTCGGCGGCGACGTCGTTGCGATAGGAGGCGTTGGTCGGATCGCCGGCGAGCAGCTCTCGCGACAGCTCGAGCGCGGCTCGCGACGCCTCGAGGCTGGCGTCGAAGCGGCCTTGCTCGCGCCAGGCCGCGGCCAGATTGGTATGGGTCACGGCCAGCTCGCGCTTCCAATCGGCGTTCAAGGGGTCTCTCGCCACCAGCTCCTCGGCGAGATCACGCGCCCTGCTGAACGCTTCGACGGCTTCGTCGCCCCGCTCTAAGTGGGCGAGCGTCTCTCCGATCTGAGAGGTGGACATCAGCAGGTTGAGCTGGCGACCGGGATCGCGATGCTCCCGCCACAGCTCGAGGTCGAGGTCTCTGGCGCGGCTGAAGTCGGCCAAGGCTCTCGGCAGGCGCCCGCGCTCGGACTCCGTCGTCCCGCGGTACGACAGAATCACCGACAGGAAGCGGCGCAGGTCCCCCGGAGCGTCCTCGGCTTCCCCAAGGATCGCGTCGAGCTCGCGCAGCGCCTCTTCGTGACGGTGCATCTCGCGCAGCAGCCACGCCAGCTCGGCCTGCTCCTTGAACCGCTCGAGGCGCAGCTCGGGCTGTCGCTCTGGACTCGCACCCGCCTCCAGCTGACGCCTGAGCTGCAGCGCGCGGGCTCGCAGCTCGAACGACTCGTTCAGCTTGCCCTGCTCCTGCAGCGCCCGCCCCAACAGCGCCTCCGTCTCAGCGAGGGCCCGCCGCCAGTCTTCGCTTTCGGGATGCGCCTCGAGCGCAGCGATCAAACCGGTGAGGCTCTCGGCGCTCTGGCGATAGGCCAGCGAGGCCTTCTCGTACTTCCCCTGATACTCCAGGACGCGACCGGAGTTGCGCAGCGCCCTGGCGCGCCCGAACCAGCGGTCGACATCCCCTCCGTGGCTGCCGAACTCATCGTAGTAGCCGCGGGCAGCGTCGGCCGCGGCTTCCAGCAGATCGAGACGCCCGAGGGGCTCGAGCCCGCGATAGAGGTCGTCGACCATGAAATCGATCAGGGTCTCGGCTCGGCTCTGGGCCTTGACCGCGAGCTGTCGCTCCCGCCGCAGATCGACCGTGTACTTCACCGCGCCGAGCAGCAGGATTGTCGCGGCCGCTACAGTGGCGATACGGTTTCTCCGCCGGCGCGGCTTGTCGAGAATCGAGCGCAGCCGCTCATAGACGGCTTCGGCCGAGGGACGCGCCCCGGGATCCAGCGCCTTGAGACCTTCGACCAGATCGATGAGATCGGGATCCCCATCGGCCATCGGCCGGGCATCTCCCAGCTGCACCTTGGCGATCAAGACCGGGAGTCCCTCGGCCTCGTAGGCGCGGGCTCCCTCCACCAGCTCCTGAAGCAATAGGCCGAGGGAATAGAGATCCGATCCCGGCGTCACCGTCTCGCCCCGCGCCTGCTCGGGCGACATGTAGGCCGGGCTACCCAACACGCTCCCCGCCTCGGTCTCGAAGCCGGGTCCGAGCTGAGACGCTGTCTGCGACTCCGGACCGTCCCTGACCTCGGCCTCGTCGGAGTCTTCGTCCCACCTGCGGGCGAGCCCGAAGTCGAGCACCTTGGCATCGCCCCGGGCGTCGATCATGACATTCTGCGGCTTGAGGTCCCGGTGCACGATGCCCTGCCGGTGCGCGACCGAGAGCGCCGTCGCGATCTGCATGACGATCCTCAGTTTGGCGTTGAAGTCGAGATCCGGCGCCGCCTCCTCGAGCGAGCGCCCCTCCACCAGCTCCATCACCAAGTAGTCTCCATCGCTGGTGGTGATGAAGTCGTAGACCCGGCAGATGTTCGGGTGCTCGAGCTGAGACAGCAGGCGCGCCTCGCGCAGGAAGCGATCGCAAGCGCTCTTGCTGTTCAACAGGCCGGGGCGAATGCACTTCACCGCGACGCGTCGACCCAGGACCTCGTCTTCGCCGATAAAGACCTCCCCCATCCCTCCCTTGCCGAGCGACGTCGACAGCACGATATTTCGCACCCGACCGAGGGGGGCCTCGGACGGTCCGCCCTGCGGACGGGAATCGAGCAGGGGATGAGCTTCAGTTTCCGCGAATCGGCCGGTCATATCACCGCCTCAGACCCTAGAGAATCCCTCGCCGCGATTCCGCGAACCGCCAGAGCATCTGAGTCCCAGAACCCCCTCAGGATTGGGTTGGGCGAGGCACGGCCCAAGGTTATACTCGGTGACATCTCGCGCAAGCGAGTCGAGAGATTCCCGGATCGATCAGCATCCCAGAAAATCCTGGCGCGCCAGCTTTACTCAACCAAGGAGTTTGCATGTCTATCGAAGTCCCGATCAAGGAGCCTCATAGAGACTTTCTGGACCGAATGATGAAAGAGCATGACTTGAGCAATCATCAGGAAGTCGTAAGTGCCCTGGTCGCCTTTGCGAGCAAAGACGATGCTCAAGCCAACGAGGACATTTTCGAGTATCGCTGCGTCGGAGAGTGCTACCAGAACGACTACTCCGCTCCGATGGAGGTTTCCGACGAGGCGATCGACTACCTGAAGCGGATGATCGAGGAGCACGATCTCGGCGACTACGATACCGAGGCGGAGCAGCTCGGCAAGGCCGTGCGGTGCCTGATCAACTATGCCGAAGAAGGGGACAACCCCAAGACCATCTTCGCAAAGTAGGGGGTTCGGGGGAGGCGCAGGCTAGCCTTCATTGCACGGGGTGAGCCGCCCGGGTGGCGTTTTGCGCGCTTCCTTTGCGGGCTCAAAGGAGGGTCCGTAGGACAAGGGGGACCCGTCATGCGCCTAGCCGTCCGATTCGCGGTCTTTTCTCTGAGCTCGTTGATGTTTCTGAGCTCGCTCTCAGCCCGCGGCGAGGCCGCGGAGCTGCCGTCTTCGAGCGATGGAAGCACACCACTGTGGACGCCGCCAGAGCAGCCGTCAGCGGTACGCTTTTCTCTGCTCGCGCTCGAGGGCTGGCTCTGCTCGGGCGAACCCTGGGACCCGACTCCGCCAGAGCCTCCGCCCTCTGAAGACGACCCCAATGGCACAGAGGTAGACACCGCCGAGGTCTCATGTGACCTGCTCGACCGGTGGGAGCTGCCGAGACCGGTCGATCCCCCTGCGCTCTGGCGAGCCAACGTGGTGCTCGAGACGGCGGCAGCAGGCGACCTGCTCCACACCCGACTGCGTCGCCTGTGCTTGAGCTGCAAGCGCACGCTCGAGCTGAGCTGCGGCTCGTTCGCGGTCGATGTGGGGCTCGATACCCGCGTCAAGCAGCCCTGGAGCCCCCTGACGCTACTGCCGAACGGGGACGACACCCTGTACTTCGGTGAGCTCACGGTGGCGCTGGAGATTCTCTTCACCCACGTCGACGATGCCTGGACAGCGCGCCTGCCACGCACCCACACCTACTCCGGATACGGCGACTGGACCGACACGCTGGCGGGCTACCCACCGGACTGGGACGGGATGATCGACGCCGACTGCGACGGCGTGCCGGAGACGGCGCTGGCGCCAACGCCAACGTCGTTTCGCCCAGCCGCGGGCAAAGGCGGTGGCGAGCCCGCAGCCTGCCTGTTCGACACCGGAGGCTCGGGGCGTCTGTGCTGGACGTCGGCGCCGGGTCTACCGTGAACCCGCTTTGCGCGTGCCGGCCTGCCGCGTCGCGGCCAGCCGATCGAGCTCGGCGACGGCGAGCTCGGCGCGACGGCTAGCGAGCTCAGCGGTGCTGCTGGCGGCTCGCCGCAGGATCGGCAGGCTGCCCGCCAACAGCGCTTCCGCGCGCCGCGGCTGGCCAAGGCGGAGCTCGCATTCGCCGAGCACCGCTTCGGCCTCGGCGGTCCGCCAATGCCCGGCGCGCAGCGACGCACGACGGATGGTCACCGCGCGCAGAGCATGCTCTCGAGCCGGCTCGCCGAGGCGTCGGTCGAGCAGCACCCGCGCCAACCCGAGGTGGGGAAAGGCGAGGTTGGGATGGTCCTCCGAGCGGCTCGCCAGTCCGACCGTCAGGGCCTGCCGGAAGTAGCGCTCGGCGGCCTCGCCCTCACCCGCCCGGTAGAGCAGGGAACCGAGGTTGTTGAACGCATCGGCCACCTCGGGATGCTCGCCACCGAGACTCCGGCGCCGCAGATCTACCGCTTCTCGCATCCGTGCAATGGCCTCCTCGAACCGCCCTTGACGGCCCAGCAGCATGGCCAGGTTGTTCAACGCGCTGGCCTCTTCGCGCTCTTGCGAGCCCGCGCGGTAGACATCTAGCAGCTGCCGGTAGATTGCCAGAGCCCCGTCGATCTCGCCGCGAGCGCCCTCGACCGCGGCCAGCCCATGCAAGATCTTGAGCGTCTCGCGATGCTCGGCACCGAGCGCACGGCGGCCGATGGCCAGCGAGGATCGCAAAATCTCGGCCGCTTGCTCGAGCTCGCCCTGGTGTCGCAGCAGGGTTCCCAGAGCCAGCAGGATCGGCAGGCGACCCGGATGATCGGGCCCGAGATAGTTCCGGTAGCCGGCCTCCGCCTCGCGCAGCAACGGCTCGGCCGCGGCATAGTCGCCAGCCTGCATGAGCAGCATGGCGAGATTGGCGGTGGCGGTCAGCCGGTTGCGGCTACCTTCCCACAGTGCCTCGCGGTAGATGTCGACAGCGCGACGCTGCAGCTCGATCGCGGCTCGAGCGTCGCCACGGCGCTCGACAACTTTGGCCTGGTGACCCAGCGACGCCGCCACCTCGGGATGACGCGACCCCAGCTCGCGACGCTGAAGCTCCAGCGCTTGCGCCAGCAGGTCTTCCGCCGCCTCGAGGTCGCCGCGATCGAGCTGAACCAGGGCCAGATAGTTGAGGCTCGACGCCACTGCCGACACGTCACCGAGAGCGCGGCGAATCGCCAGCGCTTCGTGGTGCAAGGGCTCGGCGCCGGCCGCGTCGCCAGCTCGGAAGTGCAGCTTCGCTAGATGAGTCAGCGAGTCGGCGAGAGCCGCCCGCTGGCCTGCCGGCAGCGAGCGATGGCGTTCGATGGCCTGCTCGAGCAGAGGCTGTGCTCGCTCGTAGAGCCCGACGTTGTCGTAGATCCGCCCCAGAGTCTCGAGCAGCCGTGCCTGGATCTCGGGCCGCCCCTCCATGCCGCCGAGGCGCACCGCGCCGCGATCGAGAATCTCCAGAGCGGTCAAGTCGCGGCCATGCTCGGGCCCCGGAACCGCGCTGTCAAAGACTTCGATCAAGAACTCGAGCGCCGCCTCGGTGCCGGCTCGCTCATAGCTGACGCGGTCTTTCTGCTCGCCGATCTGCACCCGCTGCCAGGTCATGGTCAACGCCCACAGGCAGGCCAGCAGCATCGCCACCGTGACGGCCCTGTTGCGGCGCACCCACTTGCCGAGGCGGTAGACGGCAGAGTCCGGCCGTGCTGCCAGCGGCCGGCCGTCCAGGTAGCGTGCGATGTCTTCGGCCAGAGCCTCGGCAGACCGATACCGCCGCCCCGGGTCCTTGGCCAGAGCGGTGAGCAGCAGCGTGTCGAGATCGCCCCGCAGCGTGTCCCGAAGCCGCCGATCACGCACCTTCCGACTCGGCGGCACCACCTCGTCTTCGACGATGGCACGGGCGAGATCGCTAGGGCTGGCCGCCGCATAGGGACCGGCGCCGGTGAGCAGGCGATAGAGCAGCACCCCGGTCGAATAGACGTCGGTCGCCGCGGTCACGGCCTCGCCGCGCACCTGCTCGGGACTGGCGTAGGCTGGGGTCATCCATCCGGACTGCCCCTCGGTGGGCGCCATCGTCGAAGCCATGCGCGGGTCGAGGATCTTGGCGATCCCGAAGTCCAGCAGCTTGGGGATACCGGAGGCGGTGACCAGCAGATTGGCGGGTTTCAAATCGCGGTGGATGACCCCTTTGCTATGCGCCAGCTCCACCGCCGAGCACACCGGCAGGAGCAGCCGCAGCCGGTCGCGGACGCTCAGCTGCCGCGCCTCACAGTAGCGGTCGATTGGCTCGCCTTCGATCAGCTCCATCACCAGGTAAGGCAACCCGCCATCGGTGGTACCGCCATCGAGCAGCCGGGCGATATTGGGGTGCGAGAGGCCGGCCAGGGCCTGACGCTCATTGCGGAAGCGGCGCAGGATCTCATCGCTGTCCATGCCGCGGTGGATCAGCTTGAGAGCCACCTCCTGGCGGTAGTCGTCGTGCCGCCGCGCCAGATAAACGGCACCCATGCCGCCACCGCCGAGCTCGCGCTGCAGTTCGTAGGGACCGATACGACGCCCCGCGGCTTCGCCACCCAACGGCGGATCTTCCAAAAAGCTGCCGGCCGCACCGTGCGCCCGCAGCAAGCCGTCGACCGCCGAGCGCAGCTCCGGATCGCCATCACAGGCGCGGTCGAGGAAGTCGCTGCGCGCCGCGGCCGGCAGATCGAGGCAGTGCTGGAAGAGCCCTTTGACCTCTGGCCAGCGCGGCGGCTCTGGATGCTCCGGCATATCGGCCATCCTCGTGCGGAACGTCTGCTAACTACCCTGCACACGCTGGAACAGCCAGGCGCGTGCGGTACTCCATTCCCGTTTCACCGTAGCCGGCGACAGGTTCTCGATGCGAGCCGTCTCCTCGACCGTTAGGCCGGCAAAGAAACGTAGCTCGACGATGCGACTCTGGCGCGGTTCGAAGCTGGCCAGCTCCTCGAGCGCGCCGTCGAGCTCGATCAGGTCGAGCTCGCCCGGATAGACCGCCGGCTCCACCCCCTCGCCCAGGGTGATCCGCGTCGCGTCGCCGCCGCGTTTCTGGGCCTTCCGACGCCGGGCGTGATCGACCAGGATACGGCGCATCAGCCGGGCGGCGACGGCAAAGAACTGGACCCGGTTTTGCCACCGGATGCGCCGCTGATCGATCAACCGCAGATAGACCTCGTGCACCAGGGCCGTGGGCTGCAGCGTGACTCCGGCCTGCTCACCGTGGAAGTAGCCGCGGGCCAGCCCGTGGAGCTCGGCATAGAGCACCGGAATCAGCTGGTCGCGCGCCTGCGAGCACCCTTCTCCCCACTGCTGCAACAGCTCCGTGACGTCTTCTTCATATCCAGAATCCATCAGCGCCCCCTCATGACGCCAGGGTGCCGATCGGTCCCTGGACTCGGGTCGCCGCAAGAGGCATGAGCCCTAATGCCGGCCTTTTGCGCGCTTCCTTCGAACCGGAGACAGGTACAGCCAAAATTCCTGCCAGGGCCCCTGGCTACTTTTTCGGGTCTGCGCGGCCCCAGTAGGAATGTCATGGCTCGTTGAGCATGGTGACTCGTGAGCTCGACGTCGGCTGTCGAACCGTCTCAATTATACAAGGAGTCTGTCATGCCCGATGCCAACCGCTCTCTTCCCAGGCCGAAGAACGGCCCTTTCTCAGGCGCCCCGAGAGGTCTGATCCTGCTGGCTCTTCTTCCCCTCCTCGCCCTGCTGCTAGCGACCCCGGCCATCGCCGACCCACCGCCCCCGGACCTCGAGGTCGCGGCCCTCGGCCACGACCTCGAGGTGCGGGTCGTGCGCGATACCGAGCTGCCGCTGCCGACCTCGGCGACCCTCACCCTGGCGACAACGGACGGGCGGCTGCTCGTCGAGCAGAGCTTCACCCCGGTGGCGGGTGGCAAAGTCCTGCTCCTACCGGGAGCCCTGGCCGACTACCTGAGCGACGGATGGTTCTACCGCGTGACGCTAGTGGACACTGCGCCCGACGCTTCGAACACTCTGCCCTTCGAAGTCACGCTCGACTGCCTGCCGGGTGAGCCCTGCAAGCTGTTGACGCACCCGGGCATCGCCGCCGCGGCGAGCACGCTGGTGGTTAGCGAGCTGATGTACCACGCCCTCGATCCCGCGCTGGGATTGGGCCAGGGCGGCGACCTGCTGGACGAGATCCGCGATCTCGACCCGGCGCTGCTCGGCCAGGTGAACACCTTCGCCCACCGTCTGGCGGCTCTGCTCGAGCCGCTACCCGACCCGCCGGAGCCCGATTCCGAGATCGACTGCTTGTGCTTCTGGACGACCGCCCGGCTGTTGCGACCCGCGATCCGGGAAACCTCCAACCGGGTCAGCGATCCAGTACGCGATCGTCGACTCCGGGGCCCCGGCGCGGCACGCTGGCTGCGCTCCTGGTACGACGGAGACATACTGAACTCCACCCACTCCACCGAGTGGCTCGGCGAAGGCGAGAGCGAGCTGCGGATGGCGCTACGCTGCAATGAGATCCTGGAGTGGGAATGGAAGCTGATCGACGGCCAGCCGGTCCACGTGCCGAAGCTCGGCGGACCGTGCGAGGCGGGTTGCGAGGGCAACGTCACCGCCTACGGTGAGTACCACGCCCGCGCCCACGCCTCCGTCGACGCTGGCTGGTTCAGCAGCGCCGAGGGTGCGGCCCAAGAGCAGGGGTTGTTTACTCTCAACGGCCGGCCTGTGTTCAACCGCATCGCCCGGGTCGGCAAGGAAGTCCGCAGAGAATGGGGCTTCAACCTCGGCATTCCCGGCCTCGGCAGCATCGAGATCGACAACGGCAATATCTCGATCGAAGGCTCCCCCAGCGAAGCGTTCATGGCGGAGATTTCCTACTCGGTGAACGGCAACGACGGGTCGGTGACCCAGGAGATCGTGGTCGGCGAGAGAGACACCGTCGTCGAGCCGGCGAGCGCCCGGCTCCAGACCCAAGCCAACACCTTCGCCAGAGGCAACTCTGACGCCGATTCCCAGGGCCGAACCGAGAACTGCTATCTGATCGCCGCTTACGGCGATGCCGCCTGCGCGCTGCCGCGGGAGGCCGCCGTCTGGGTCTACGATCGCGCCCTGTACTGCAACGCCGATGGGCTGCGGCTCAACACCCGCAACTTCTTTGCCGGCTTCGGCATGGAGGTCGAACCCTAGGCCAAGCCCCCTGCTCCCGGATGCGATCCCGCAGCCTCGCATCCGGGAGGTCACGCTCGGCTAGCCACACAGAGCCGGACAAAAGCCTGGCAACGCGGCGTCGGCCGTCGACGCCGTTAGTTGTTGGCGACGACCCAGACGTTGATGGCCGTTGCCAGCCCCAGCCAGACGGCGTAGGGCACGAGGAGCCAGCCCGCGGTGCGGTGCACGCGACCGTAGGCCACCACCATGGCCACCACAACCGCGTCGAGGACGAAGATATCGATCAGCGCCCAGGTCGGGTTGTGCAGCGTAAAGAAGCACAGCGACCAGGCGACGTTCAAAACGAGCTGTACGCCATACAGCCACAGCGCCAAGCGAGTGCCACTCCCCCGCTGAGCCCAGTCGCCGCGCCGAGCAACTTGCCAGGTGGCGACGGCGAGCAGCGAAAAGATCAGCGTCCAGGCGGGTGTGAATACCCAGCCCGGGGGCTGGAACCAAGGCTTCTTCAGCTCGTCGTACCAGGGCCCAAACCCCAGCGAAGTCAGCCAGCCCCCGAGGCCCAGCGCCAGCAGCGACAGCGCCGCGAACAGGGCGAGCAGGTCGCGGCGACTTGCCAGGGGAGCTTCGGGTTCGAGCGAGGTCTTGGCGGCAACTGGCGAAGCGATGTTTTCCATGGAGCCTCTCGGAGTGGTTGTGCTGAAGCTATCGGAAGCCACGAGATTCAGAGGAGGTCTCTCGCGAGGCCAGGGTCAGTCCGAGCCGCATAGAGCCGGGCAGAGATCCTCTCCCAGTAGTACTTGCGCTAGATCCAGGTGGATGCGGCGCTCGCGATCGACGACGCCGAAGCCGCCTTTGTAGTCCCAATGAGCCCAGCCGATGCCGCGCTCTTCGAGGACGGAGCGGACGTCGCGATACCAGCGCAGCCGGGCACCCCGCGGAGCTTTTGGCAAGGCGCCCCACTCGCCGCAGTAGAGCGGCAGGCCGAGTCGCCGGGCCACAGCTAGAGGTTTTGCGATGAGCGCCTCGAAGGTCGCGCGATTGAAGCGGAGGCCACGGCCGTCACGGATCGCGCCCACCAGGTCATCGGGAAGGCCCGCGAGATCCTTCTTCTCGACCACCCGCCCGGGATAGTGCACTGGCCCCTGGTAGCGGCCGACCGGGGTCCAGGATGCCCCGTAGTGGGTCAGCGCCATGGGGGTGTAGAAGTGGAAGCTGAGGAGAATGTTCGGGTCGCCCTCGGGGACCTTCAGCTGATCGAAGGTCTCCACCTGCTGCCAGCGGTTCGAGCCGATCACCACGGTGCGCTCCGGTTCTTGCTCACGCACTGCCGCCAGGCCGCGGGCCAGCAGTCGGTTCCAGTCTTCCGGATCGTCGGCTACGGCCTCGTTGAGCAGCTCGTAGGCCACCTGATCGAGCGGGCGGTGCTCGAGGCGCAGGGACAGCTGCCGCCAAAGCTCGACGAATCGATCCTGCTCCCGCGGATCGACCCACAGGGGCTTCTCGGCGTCGTTGAAATGGTGGGAGCGCAGGATATGGAGGTCGACGATCGCTCGTAGTCCATGGGCGGCGCTCCAGTCGAGAGCCGACTGCAGGAGCTCGAAGGCCTCCTCCTCGGGTCGCCCATCCTCGTCCCACAGCTGCTCTTCGTCCACCGGGAAGCGGATGTGGTCGTAGCCCAGCCGCTTGATGAGGGCTACGTCTTCCTCGGTGAAGAACTGCTTACGCTCGTCCCCTCGACGGTCGCTCTGGGAGAGCCAGTGGGAGATGTTGGTGCCGCGCTGGACGGCGAAGCCGTTGGGCGTGCCCTTGGGGATCGAGCCTGCCGTCTCCGCGGCGGACGGTCCACCCAGCAACATGCCGAGGATCAGGACGGTGAGCGAGCGTAGTGGGGCCAAAGGGAATCTCATCTTCCCATTCCTCCGGGCGTTGGGGTTGTCTCGGGTAACTCGAGGATCTCGAGACTTTACCCCAAGCGCTGTCCCGCCGCCCTAGCGACCGGCAGAATCGACGTCTAGCCGGCTAGATCCTGTCCAAGAACGATCTATAGACGGTCGCGCTCGGTAGACTGCGCGCGACCTCGCAAACTCGCAGGATCAGCTGCAAACTGCATAAACCTCTGATATTCAGGCATTTATGAGCCCCAAATATGCTCCACGCTCAAACAGTCCTCGGCCGTGCTCGTTCCACCGAGCGCGACCTCAACTCCGCCAGAACAGCGTTTCTGGATGAATCCAGCCTAAGGCTCCGTCGAGCTCCAGGCCGAGGTGTCTCCGGACTCGAAGGCGTCCGCGAAGATCGGCGACAGCACCTGGCGCAGCACGAGGCAGACCCAATCGTCGTCTTGGGTGTGGGGTGACGAACCCAGATTGACGGCATTCGAGCCACCCTGGACCTGGACGACGTTGCCGAGCTGGAGGGCGCCGCCTTCTCGCGGGTCGAACCAGCGGACGTCGAAGGTCTGCGGCCCGGCGGCCTGCATATCCAGGGTCAGAGGGCCGCCAGCGCGGTCGTGGTAAACGAGGTAGACCTCGCCCGCCTGGGCCAGGGTGTAGACCTCGCCCGACGTGCTTGAGCTGGCCAAGGTGCGGTCGGGCGTCATGCTGTCTAGTGGAAGCGCGGAGAGCAGGCCGACGGCGTGGCCGGCCCACCTGAGGGCGACTTCCATCTCGCTGAAGTCGTCGATCCGCTGGTCGAAGCTGTGACCGCCGCCGTCTTCCTGCACATACCACTCGAAGCCGGCGCCTCCCGCCATGTAGACCGGCCACATCTTGTCGCGGCGACCGTGGGGG
>JBCCEE010000122.1:0-19135 GCA_039030415.1 Acidobacteriota bacterium | reverse complement strand
GGTGAAGCCTCCTTTCCACACAACTTATGAGTCTGGTCAAGCCTACAGTGCGTGGGCTGAGACAGAGAGCCCTGGGGCCGGGGTGGCTGGAGCAGCCAAAAGTGGCAAAAAGAACGTCATTGCACGACAGTCCATCGCGTTCCGGCGCAAACCGGATGCACTTGCAAAACGTGCCGTCGCGTTCGGTTTGACTCGGAAGCCTTTGGCACGCGTGCGAACGCTAGAAGTTTGAAACCAACCGTACTTCGCAGGCCGTCCATCACGTTCCGGCTGTCCCAGGACGCAATATTTGTCGTGCACGGGGCGTTCTTTGTGCTCCGGAACGCGACATGGGGCGTGAAAGTGATGATCTTTGAGCTCCCCGGCGCGATATCTGTCGTGCAGGTGGCGCTATTGCTGCCTCGGTACAGGACCCGCGTCGCGGTACGACCCGGTCGACAGTGCTCACCTCGAGCTCTACCCGATTCACGAACCCATTGCGCCGATCTCTCGACCCTGACCTTCCACAGCTTAGAATGCCACTGAGACGCTCTCGAGTCGAGAGCGCTCCTCAACTAGGGAGCGAATCATGATTCCAGACCCTTCAACGCTCGCCGTCTTCACCGCCGCCGCCTTGCTGCTGCTCGTTGTTCCCGGGCCCGCCGTGCTGTACATCGTTGCGCGCTGCATCGATCAGGGCCGCATGGCCGGCTTTGTCTCGATCCTCGGCATTAGCGTCGGCACGCTGTTCCACGTCGCCGCCGCGGCCTTTGGTCTGTCGGCGATCCTGGTCTCCTCGGCTCTAGCGTTCAACGTCGTCAAGTACCTCGGCGCGGCCTACCTGATCTACCTTGGCATCCAAAAGCTCACGTCGCGTGACGACGCCGAGCAGCCTCAGGCCACCGAACCGGCTGCGCTCTCCAAAATCTTCTACGAAGGCATGATCGTCAACCTGCTCAATCCCAAGACGGCGCTGTTCTTCTTCGCCTTCCTACCGCAGTTCGTCGACGTCTCGCAGGGTTCGATCGCCGGCCAGATCCTGGTGCTCGGCTTCCTCTTCGTGATCCTGGCGGTCGTCACCGATTCGGCCTATGCCGTGCTGGCGAACACCCTGGCTGACTGGCTCAAGGCTCGCCCCGGCTTCTTCCGCGGTCAGCGTTACTTCGCCGGTACCGTCTTCATCGCCCTGGGAGTAGCGACGGCCTTCTCGGGCTCCGGCAAGAACAAGTAACTACCCTTTTCTGATTACAGAATATACCCCGCTGCCGTCAGACCTAGGATCCGTTGAAGCCCGGAAGCTGCCGAGCTCAGCAGTCAGCAAACACTGATGACAACTTTCGATCACTTTTTCGTTGTGCTCATAGGCCTGGCCTTCCCTCTCTATTCATTCTGGGATTATCCAAGAATGAAGCGGAA
Organism: Acidobacteriota bacterium; assembly: GCA_039030415.1. Lineage (GTDB taxonomy): Bacteria > Acidobacteriota > Thermoanaerobaculia > Multivoradales > J023 > JAAELT01. Next base: position 17,740 of record JBCCEE010000122.1, on the reverse strand, counting down.
GATCGCGCAAGGCAACGCGAACGCCCGTATCGCAGAATACCGAGAGACCATCGCCTGGTTGTGGGGCTTTGCGATCTTCGCGGTTGCGATTTGGTCGACTCGGGATCGAGCTTTCGGAGACCTGGGTCTCGAATTGTCCCTGAGCTGGGGGTTCTGGATCGGACTGGCGGTGACGGCCGCCGTCATCGTCTTTTTTGCAGGCCAGATCCAGTACATCAGACGCGACGCCGAGGCACGAAAAAAGGTACGCGAGCAGTTGGGTCAGACCACCCCGATGATTCCGCACACGTTGGCGGAGCTCAGGGTGTTTTTCTTCCTTTCGATCACCGCCGGAATCTGCGAGGAGATCGTCTACCGTGGCTTCTTGATCTGGTACTTCGGGGAGCATCTCGCAGCTGCCGGTATCACCGGGGCCACCGCAACGGCCCTAGCCTGGCTTCTGTCGACATTGGTGTTCGGCTTCGCTCACATCTACCTTGGAACTGCAGGAGCACTCCGCGCCGGCATCATGGGAGGGCTCTTTGGGGGAGGCTATCTGCTCACCGGATCTTTGTGGGTGCCGATGATCCTGCACGCTGCCGTAGACATCGCCTCGGGCTGGACGGGCTATCTTGCCTGTCAAGATGTGCCCGCTGAGGACGGTGGGCTGGAAGCACCGAATCCTGCGGACGCTACTTAGAGCGCAGACCCCGCCGAAGATCCTTGCCTGCGCTGGACCACTCATTCATTGCCTGACGGCCCATTTCGCGCGGGGCCGTTCAGCGCCAACCCATCACCAAACAACGAGCATGTCTGAGCACACACCAACCTTCTTCCCCACACCCGCCGGCTTCCGAGCGTGGCTCGAGGCGCACCACGCGACGACCGATCACCTCTGGGTGGGCTACTACAAGAAGGCGGCGAAGAAGCCTTCCATGACCTGGGAAGAATCGGTGGATGAGGCGCTGTGCTACGGCTGGATCGATGGGATCCGGAAGTCTCGCGACACTGAGAGTTACGTGATTCGCTTCACGCCTCGGAAGCCGAAGAGCGTGTGGAGCAAGAGGAATATCGACCGGGTCGAACGGCTCACCGCGGAAGGTCGGATGAAGGCCGCGGGGCTCGCTGCCTTCGCCTTCAAGGATGCGCACCCCGACAGCGGCTACGCGACGGCCGTGTTCGACGGAGCGTTGACGGACCCGATGGTCTCACGATTCCAGGAGAACGCGGGCGCCTGGGAATTCTACCAGGAGCAGCCGCCCGGCTATCGCAAGCAGACGGCACGCTGGGTGATGAGCGCGAAGCGGGAGGAGACTCGGGAGCGGCGGCTGACGACGCTGATCGAAGATTCGGGGAATCGGCTGCGGATCAAACAGCTGCGTAAGAGCTGAAGGCACCGAGGAGGCGCAAGCTGGTGCGCCTCCTCTGATCTCAGCAGCGCTTCAGAAGCCGCCCGGCACGCCGCGACCCGGCGACCAGGGGACGCCCGCGGCCTCCAGCTTGGTTTCCAGGGCCGGCAGCTCGGTGGTGAGCATCTGATTCAGCGCCTCCCGCACCTTGGCGAGCTCCTGCTCGCCGATCTCGACGCTGCGCAGATGGGTTGGCGTCGGACCGTAGGTCGAGTATTGGTTGCCGAGGCTCGCGACGGCGAGCCGACCCAGGATGGTCTTCGGTAATGGCTCGCCGATACCGCCTCGCTGAGGATCACCCTGCAGGGCTTCTCTCAGATCGTGCAGCTGATCGATGAGACGCCGCACCTCGTTGTCGAGCGCTTCGTCCCCGACGGTCGAACGCATCAGCACCTCTTTGATGGCGCCGAGGCGCTCTTCGGTAGCGTCGACGGCCGACGTCGCGCCGGTCACCGCGCGCCGCAGCTCGGCGAGACGCTTGATGAAGGCCCCACGTTCCGCGGGATCCGCACCTGGCAAGGTACCCTCGCCCAAACGCTTGACCACGAAAGTCTGCGGCTCGCCAAGCTCACTCAGCTTGCCTTCCACCCGCTTGGCCAGGCTGACGCTGTAGGTTCCGGGCGTCACCAAGAATCCGCCGCCGCCGAAGAAGTTGAAGCCAGGATTCGGATCCCAGGCCCCGGTCGACGGAGACTTCAGGTCCCAGGCGACGCGATGGAAACCCGGCTTGGCCGGGCCGGTCATGCGACGCACGACCTCTCCCGCGGCGTCGCGCACGGTGAGCACGATCGTTGGCGCTTCTTCCCGGTATTCGCGCCGCAGCTCATCCCAGCCGGGATAAGGATTGTCGCCACCTTCCTTCTGGATCTCCTTCTCTTTCTTGCGGCGCGCCTCTTTGCGCGACGCCAAGCCCTCGTTCAGGTAGTAGGTGAAGACGGCGCCGAAGGGCGGATTGGGCGCGACGAAAAAGTCGGTGCCCTGGGTCGCTTTCGTACCGCGCCCAAGGGGCCGACGCTCGACGTACCACCAGGGATCCTTGACCGGGAAGAGGTGCGCTTCGCGCTCTAGCGCCTCCTCGTTCATACCGCGCAGCGGCGTGTAGTCGTCGAGGATGTAGAAGCCGCGGCCAAAGGTCGCGCCGACGAGATCGTTCTCGCGCTGCTGGATGGCCAGATCACGGAACGGAATGTTGGGCACGCCGCCGGTGAGCTTGATCCAGCGATCACCCGCGTTGGGCGAGAAGAAGACGCCAAACTCGGTGCCGACGAACAGCAGATTGGGATCGACATGATCCTGCACCAGGCGCCAGACGAGATGGCGCGCCGGGATGCCGCCATCCTCGGGATCGCCAGCGATCGACGACCAGGTTTGACCGCGGTCCGTGCTCTTCAAGAGGTACGGCGCGAAATCACCGGTCTTGTGGTTGTCGAGCGCCACGTAGACGGTGTCGACATCGTGCAGGTCGGCCTTGATGTCGTTGACGAAGCTCATGTCCGGCACACCCGGCAGGCTGTCGATTTTGCGCCAGCTCTCGCCGCCGTTCTCGGTGACCTGGACCAGCCCGTCATCGGTGCCGGCGTAGATCAGGCCTTCCTGCAGCGGCGACTCGGACAGCGAGGTGACGTTGGCGAAGCTCGACATCGCGAACAGGTCCCACAGCGAGTCGAAGCTCCACACCCGCCCCATCATCGGCATCTTCAGCCGGTCCTGGCCGCGGGAGAGATCCTGCGAGATCGGCCGCCAGCTGTCGCCGCGATCGTCCGAGCGCCACACCCGCTGGCTGGCGAAGTAGAGCCGCTTGGGCTCGTGCGGGCTGACCAGAATCGGCGAGTCCCAATTCCAGCGCTCGGCGTCGTCCCCCGGCTCGGGCTGGGGCTGGATGTAGACGATCTCACCGGTCTTGCGGTCGTACCGCACCAGGTTGCCCTGCTGCCATTCGGAGTAGACGATGTCGGGGTTCGAAGGATCCGTCGCCGGCTGGTGGCCATCGGCGAACAGCGTGATGAACCAGTCCGAGCTCATGATGCCGTTGACGTTCATGGTGCGCGACGGACCGCCCTGGGTGTTGTTGTCCTGGGTGCCGCCGTAGAGGTTGTAGAACGGCTCGTCGGTGTCCACCGCGACTTTGTAGAACTGGGTCACCGGCAGGTTGGTGATGAACTTCCAGGTCTTGCCGAGATCCCAGCTCTCGTAGATGCCGCCGTCGCTGCCCGAAAGCAGGTAGTTGGGGTCGTTGGGATCGAACGCCAGGGCGTGGTTGTCGCCGTGCTTGTCCTGCTCGCCGACCGGCACGAAGGTCTTGCCGCCGTCCTCGGTGACGTGCTGACGCGGATCCATCTGGTAGACGCGGTCGAATTTGTGCGGGCTGGCGAAGATCTCCTGGTAGTAGTGCGGGCCGGTGCCGCCCGACACGTAGTCGCTGCGCTTCTCCCAGGTGCCGCCGCCGTTCTCGGAACGGAAGAAGCCGCCCTCGCGATTCGCCAGCTCGACGGTGGCGTAGACCACGTCCGGATTCTGGGGCGAGATGGCGAGGCCAATCTTGCCCATGTCTGCCTTGGGCAAGCCGTGAGTCAGCTCGCGCCAGGTCTCGCCGCCGTCCACCGATTTGTGGATGCCCGAGCCCGGGCCGCCGTTGATCAGCGCCGCCACGGTCCGCAGCCGCTGGTGGGTGGACGCGTAGAGCACATCGGGATCGCGCGGATCCATGCGCACTTCGTTGACCCCGGTGTACTCGTCATCGCCCAGCAGCTTTTCCCAGGTGGCGCCGCCGTCAGTGGTCTTGAACAGGCCGCGGTCGCCCCCGGCCGACCACAGCGGCCCCTGGGCGGCGACGTAGACGACGTTCGAGTCGCGCGGATCGACGACGATGTTGCCGATGTGCTCGGACGCCTCGAGGCCGACCTTTTCCCACGACTCACCGCCGTCCAGGCTCTTGTAGACGCCATCACCATAGCCGACATGGCGACCGCCGACGTTCTCGCCGGTACCGAGCCAGACGATCTCGGGCTGCTGCGGATCGAGCGTGATGCAGCCGATCGAGTAGGAGCCCTGATCTTCGAAGATCGTCTTCCAGGTGGTGCCAGCGTTGGTGGTCTTCCACACGTTGCCGGAGCCGACCGCCACGTACCAGGTGCTCTGATCGTGCGGATGGACGGCGATGTCAGCGATCCGTCCCGACATCAGAGCCGGGCCGATCGACCGCAGCTGCAGACCGCTGAAGGTTCCGGCTACGAGCCGTGACGTCTCCTCTGCCGGCTCGTCGCCGCCCTTTTTATCGCCTTTCCTGGCTGCCGCGAGGCTCGGCAGGCACAGCATTATGGCGAGCCCCAGGGCTGCCCAGCGCGACCCCTTCCAAACTCGTACTCCAGCTCGATTCCGGAGCTCTTGCTCCGCGCACCCCACCATCCGCCGGTTGGCCGTCTGCCGCATCGCCGTCTCCTGTCGCTTTGTGAAAATTTCGTAGGATTTCTTCGAGGCTACCACAGGGTCGCGGCAGTCTTCAGAGAGATTGTTCTCGTCGGATTCCCCCGGATTTACGTGACGCGTCAACGTCGGGTTCAACGCCGTTCGACCCTATTCGACACCCGATTCGATCCAAGCCTGAAGCGTGATCCGCGCTTCGCGTCTCTCGCAACGATAAGATGCATTTTTCAGGTTTCGGAGTCTTGCGCAGATGAAACATTTCGAGGCGCTTCTGATCGCCGCTCCGGCCTCGGGCAGCGGCAAGACCACCGTCACCCTCGGTCTGCTGCGCCATCTGCGCGAGCTCGGGCGGACGGTGGCCGCCGCCAAAGCCGGGCACGACTTTATCGACCCGCTGTTCCACCGCGCGGCCAGCGGGCGCTCCAGCATCAACCTCGACCCGTGGGGCATGCGGCCCGCTACGCTGCGTCGTCACGCGGCGCACGCCGCCCGTGACGCCGACCTGCTGCTGATCGAAGGCGTGATGGGGCTGTTCGACGGCACCCTCGACGGCAGCGGTTCGTCCGCCGATCTCGCCGCCCGGCTGGGAGTCCCGGTGATCCTGGTGGTCGACGTCTACGCCCAGGGCCAGTCGGTCGCCGCCCTGGTTCAAGGCTTCGCCAGGTTTCGCCACGACGTCGAGGTCGCCGGAGTGATCTTCAATCGGGTCGGCGGCGAACGCCACGCGCAGCTGCTGCGCGAAGCCATGGGGCCGATCGACCTGCCGGTCCTCGCCTGCCTGCCGCGGTGCCCCGAGATGGAGCTACCGGAGCGTCATCTCGGCCTGGTCCTGCCGGAAGAGCAGCCGGACGTCGAAGCGCGTATCGCCGCGACCGCCCGGCGAGTCGGCGAGCACCTGGATGCCCAGGCGCTGCTGGCCCTCGCCCGGCCGCTCGACGTCTCAGCCGCCGACCGCTCACTCGCTGACCGCTCACTCGCTAACCATAGTGCGCCCAGCGTGTCGCTGCCGCCGCTGGGCCAACGCATTGCCGTCGCCCGGGACGTCGCATTCGCCTTCGCCTACCCGCACCTGCTCGACGGCTGGCGCGAAGCCGGTGCCGAGCTGCTGCTCTTCTCTCCCCTCGCCGACGAGTCGCCCGACGCCAGCGCCGACGCGATCTTTCTGCCCGGCGGCTATCCCGAGCTGCACGCCGGCCGGCTCGCCGCGGGGCGCAGGTTTCTCCCCGGCCTACGCCGCGCGGCGCGGCGCGGCGTCGCGATCTACGGCGAGTGCGGCGGTTTCATGAGCCTCGGCGAGGGGCTCGAAGACGCCGACGGCGTGCGCCACGAGATGGCCGGCCTGCTGCCGCTCGAGACGTCGTTCGCGAAACCGCACATGCACCTGGCGACCAGCGCCCTGAAGCTGCTCGATGGCGGGCCGCTAGGCGCGGCCGGCGACGCGTTTCGCGCCCACGAGTTCCACTTCGCTAGGACCGTGAGCCAGGGCGAGGGCGACGCCCTATGGCAGGCTCAGGCGGTCGGCAGCTCTCGCGCCCACAGCGTCGGCCTGCGGGTCGGCAGCGTCATGGGCTCGTTCTTCCACCTGATCGACAGGGTCGACTGAGCATCGATTGCCGACTGAGTGTGCCTATCCCACCGGATCGAAGCGTAGCTCGTCGGCGCTTGCTTCGATTTCGTGGCCGAAGGCTTGCGGATGGATAGCGAGGGCCGCCAGCTCTGCTGAGCGCACCAGGCGAGGACCGGGGCGATTGAAGTAGGCGTTGCCGTCGATCGCGACCACCCGGTGGCTGGCGACCGCCGGCAGGCGCTGGAAGTCGGGATCTTCGAAGACGGCGGGCAGCTCGCGCAGCGACTGCTCCATGCGGAAACCGCAGGGCGCCACCAGCACCACTTCGGGCTCGGCGGCGGCGATCGCTTCCCAGGTGGTGGCCTGGGTTGGCTGCTGGTGGTGGCCGAGCACCGGCTCGCCGCCGGCGATGCGAATCAGCTCCGGCGTCCAGTGGCCACCGACCATCGGCGGATCCAGCCACTCCAGCACCAGCACCCGCGGCCGCTCGAGGTCCGCGGTGCGGGCGGCCAGAGCGTCCAGGCGACGCCGCAGGTCGGCACCGACTTGGCGGGCGTGCTCCTCGACTCCCGCCGCCCGGCCGACGCGCAGGTGATCTTCGATCACGTCGTCGAGCCCCATCGGCTCGAGCGAGACGATATGAGCTTCGCTGCCGAGCAGTCGACAGGTCGCGGCCTCGACGTCGCTGAGTGAGACCGCGCACACCTCGCAGGTCGCCTGGGTGACGATCACGTCGGGCGCCAGCTCGCGCAGCGTGTCCTCCTCGATGTCATAGAGGCTGAGGCCCTCGGTGAGCAGCTGCTTGACCTGGTGGTCGATCTCCGAGGACGATGCCTTGGAATCGATGCTCGACCGCGTCAGGACAGGGCGTCCCGACGCGCCGGCTGGAAAGTCACATTCGTGCGACACCCCGACCACCTGGTCTCCGAGGCCAATCGCGAAGCAGATTTCGGTCGCACTCGGCAATAGCGAAGCAATGCGCGGCGAAGTGCGCGGCGAAGTCATGCGCGGCGAAGTCATGCGCGGCGAAGTCATGGTCACGGACTCCAGTGGTTTCAGCCGCGCGAACGGCCGCGCAGATGCCGTGCCCGCCAGCTTTCCCAGCCGAGGGCCAGTGCGCCGCCAACGACGACCAGCGTGAGGATGGCAGAGGTATGCGAGCCAAAGGAGTGATGATGGTCGCTGTAGGGGCAAACCAAGCGCCAGATCGCGTCTGCGACCAGCCCTGCGCCGAGCCCGCCCATCAGGCCGATGCGTCGCGGGTGCGTCGTCAAGCCCTGCCGGCTCAGCCACAGGATGAACAGCAGGCAGGCGCCTCCGATGAGCACCTCGAAGCGGAAACAGTAGAGACCGTACATCCACCCATGCCCCGCCGGCACCTCGAGCGGACTCTTGGCGTACGTCACGAGAGTGATGAGAACGTGGAGCAATAGCGCCGCCCCTGCGACCACGCGCAGGCCGACAGTGTCCAGACGTCGGCCCGGCACCGCCTCGCGCAGGATCCAGATCAGGACCGCGTAGCCCAGCAGCAGCTCGGCTCCTGAGAGTCCCCACAGCCAGAGGCTATCGAGAACGCCGTTTTCGCCTCGCAAGCCGAAGCGATACCACAGCAGGAGTCCGCTCAGCGGAGCGAAGAGCAGCAGGAACCCAGCCAGCCAGCGCGTCAACACCAGCGGCTTGACCGGCCGCAGATCGCGCGCGATCTGCGTTCGCAGCGCCTCGAAGGCCGGTGTTTGATCGATTCCATTGCTCATCGTTTGAGCCCTGAGGCGTTCAAGCCCCTAATCCTATACATCTCTTTCTTGCCATGCGGCAGAGCCATGGTTACCGAAAGCGTTCAGCTATCTTCTTCCTCGAGCAGGTCCTGAAGCTGCTTGCGGGCTCGGTGAGCTCGCACTTTGGCGGCACCTTCGCGAATGCCTAGGATGCCAGCGATCTCCTTGAAGCTGAAGCCCCAAACGTGGTGTAGCAGCAGCGGCTCCCGGCGATCTTCCGGTAGTCCCCCTACCGCTTTGCGTACCCAATCTCGATCCGCGACGCCTTCGCCCACCGCCGGCACCGGCAGATCCGGCAGATCTTCTCCCGGCTCTGCCTCGAGCCGACGGCGCCGGGCCCAGGCCCGACAATCCATCAAGTAAACGTGCCGTGCGACGCCGAAAGCCCAGGGGGCCACCGGCCGTGGTGGGTGATACGTACGACGCGAGCGATGGATTTGCAGAAACGTCTCCTGCAGCAGATCTTCCGCTCGCGGCACGTTCAGGGTCAGCGAGATGAGGTACTTCCGTATCTTGGGCGCGAGCCGCTCGTAGAGCCGCTCGAAGGCGGCGATCTCGCCCGCCTGGTAGGCCACCATCCAGGCGCTCAGCTCCTCGGCGACCGCTCTCACCCCGCCATGGGATCCCGGCTCACTCATCGCCCGAGCCTTCGAGCAGAACCTCGAGGATGTGCCGGTGGGTTTCGGGCTGCAGAATCAGCTCGAAGTGCTCGTGCTCGGAATAGAACGGCGGGGCCGCGATCGCCGCGGTCTCCTGGGGAGAGAGCCAGAGCTGGCTGTCGACGGTACCGTGGATATCTCCCTTCGCCGTCACCAGCTCGTGCAAGCGCTCGGATCGCTGGAGTTTCTTGTCGCCGGTGAACCACATCTCCCAGCCGTCGCCCGCGGGCACCAGCACCGCCCGCCGGGGCGTGTCGAAGGCTTTGCTCTGCAGCAGGTAGAAACGCGGCGAGCCGAAGCCCTCGACATCCTGACGCAGCAGCCTCTGAAATCGCCGGCTGTAGTCGAGCACCCGCCGAAGATACTCCATTTGCTGGGCTTCGTCGCCGAACAGGTCGGTGCGCCCTTTGCGCTCCAACCTGCGGCGCGTCGTGGGATCGAACACCGCCCAGCCATGGCGCCGCCAGGCTTCGGCGTCGAAGATATCGACCGCCAGCGGCTTGCCGTCGCGATCGACGAAGAGATCCTCGTGCAGGGTCGGCAAGTCTTGGAAGAGCGCCGGCAGGGAGAACAGCACCTCCGGTCTGAGCTTGCGGCCGATGAAATCGATGTAGGTGCGGCCGCGGTGGATCTCGCGCAGGATCCGCAGGCTACCGCCGTTGGAGTTGCCGAGCAGAATCACCTTGCGAAAGCGGAGGGTCGACGGTGGCGTCGCTTGCCCGGCTTCGGCCGCCGCCACCGAGGCTGTGCCGTACTTCATCAGGTAGCGGCAAACGTAGGCGCCATTCGACTGGCAGATCAGATCAACGCTCAGGCGCTCTTCACCGCGCGCTCGGCGCAGCCCTTCGAGCTGCTCGTAGAGCTTCACCGCCGCCAGCCTGTGGTCCAGCCGCCAATCGTAGGCGAACAGAAAGGCCGTGTCGCTCGCCTCGGGTCGACTCAGATCTCCGCGCTGATAGCCGTTGGCCTGCAGCAGTCGGATCATCGGACCGTAGACTTCTTTGTTGAAGAGCCTCGCCAGACTGATCTTCTCGATCGCCGGCCCCACCTCCAGCCGCGATTCTCCGGACTCCGGAGGCAGGTGGATGGGACGCGCCAGCGCGTAGCCGTCATCGCGTGGCTGCATCAGCTGGCGACCGCGACCCCAGGCGATCTCACCGCTGTCGCGATCACGCAGCTCGCTACCGGTGCTGCCGTGCACATACACCACCGGCGTCTTGTTCTGCAGATTTTTCAAAGGCAACAGAATCGGAATGGATGACGATTGACTGGCGGCCAGGACGCCTCCACCCGCAAGCCAAAAGCTGAGCATGGCGCCCTGGAGCGCAGCGCGCATGGCATGCTGACGGAGTTTCGACGTCCCAGCGATAACGGTCCTCACGGTGCTATGTGAGCCTTCGCTCGGCTTCGAAGGTTGTCTCGGAATTCACCCGCAGTATAGCCGAAGACCGGATACCGATTGAGTCGCCTGGTGTAAATGGAATCCTACAGGAAAGCCGGATCATGCCAGGCCACGGCGCTCGAGCAACGGCTCGATCTCGGGTTCTCGACCGCGGAATTCGCGGTAGAGATCCATGCCGGGCCGGGTGCCACCCTGACTCAGTAGATGCCGGTACCGGCCGGCGGTCGCGGCGTCGAACAAACCGGCTTCGCGAAACGCTTCGAAACCGTCGGCGTCCAGCACTTCGGCCCACAGATAGCCGTAGTAGCCCGATGAATAGCCGCCTGAGAAAACGTGTGCGAAGTAAGTACTGCGATAGCGTGGCAGAATCTCTTCGATCAGCCCGATACGCTCCATCTCGCGAGCTTCAAACTCGGCCGGCGACAGGTCTGGCGATGCGTCACGGTCTGGCGACGCGTCACGGTCTGAAGACGCGTCACGGTCTGGCGCTTTCAAGTCCGAGGGCTTCATCGTGTGCCAAGCCAGATCCAGATAGCAGGCTGCCATGTACTCGACCGTCGCGAAGCCCTGGTTGAACTTTTCGGCCGCCTGGAGCCGAGTGATCAGCTCGTCGGGAATCACTTCGCCGGTCTGGTAGTGGCGGGCATAGAGCCTGAGGACCTCCGGCTCGCTCATCCAGTTCTCGAGGATTTGCGACGGTAGCTCGACGAAGTCGCGCGGCACCTTGGTACCAGACAGCGAGGCGTAGGTGACGCTCGACAGCAGGCCGTGCAGCGCATGGCCAAACTCGTGGAACACCGTCTGGGCGTCGCGAAACGACAGCAGCGACGGCGCTTCCTCGGTGGCGGGCGGAAAGTTGAAATCGTTGGTGACGATCGCCGCCACCTCGCCGTCGAGCTTGGATTGCGAGCGCAGCTCGTTCATCCAGGCGCCCGGCTTTTTGCTCTCGCGGGTGAAGAAGTCCATGTAGATCACCCCGACGTGGGAGCCGTCGGCCTCGGTGACCTCGAAAGCCTGCTGATCCGGGTGACGCACCGGCATCCCGGTGAGCTCCTCGACCTCGAGCCCGAACAGCTTCTTGGCCAGCAGAAACGCGCCGTCGCGCACCGCGGTGCATTCGAAGTAGGGCCGCAGCGCTTCTTCGTCGAGCGCAAACCGCTGCTGGCGGATCTTCTCGGCGTAGTAGCGCCAGTCCCAGCCCCGCAATCGATCGTCGACGCCGTCCGCCCGCATCATCTGCTGCAGGTCGTCGCGCTCGGCACGTGCCATGCGCAGGGCCGGCTGCCACATCTTGTCGAGCAGCTCGTAGACACGCTCGGGGGTCTCGGCCATGGCGTCGGCGAGGATATAGTGAGCGTGGGTCTCATAGCCCAGCAGCCCGGCACGCTCGCAGCGCAGGGTGGCGAGGCGCGTCAGCACGTCGTTGTTGTCTCGCTCGTTGGCGTTGTCACCGCGCCGGGCGTAGGCCTCGAACATCTGCCGCCGCAGCTCGCGATTCGGCGAGTACTGCAAGAACGGCTCGAAGCTGGGTCCGGCCAGGGTGAACGACCAGCCGTCTTGATGGCCGCGCTGCCGGGCCTCGGTGGCAGCTGCCGCCGCCAGGCTGGCGGGCAGCTCGCCCAGATCTTCCCGCTGGGTGACGTGAACCTCAAAGGCGTTGGTCTCGGCCAGCAAGTTCTGCGCGAAGGTCTGGTAGAGCTTGGCGACCCTAGTGTTGATGGCTCTCAGGCGCGCCTGGGCCTCGCCTTCGAGCTGGGCGCCCGAGCGCACGAAGCCCTTGTGGGTCTCGCTCAACAGTCGCCTCTGCTCGAGGGTCAGCGACAGGCTCTCGCGCTCGGCAAAGACGTGGTCGACCCGGGAGAACAGCTGCGGGTTCAGCCAGATTTCGTCGCGATGTGCCGCCAGCTCTGGCGCGATCTGCCGCGCCAGGTCGCGGATCGCGTCGTTGGAGTGGGAGCTGTTGAGGCCAAAGAACACTCGCGAGATGCGCAGCCGGCTCTGGCCGCAGCGCTCCAACGCCTCGATCGTGTTGGCGAAGGTCGGTGGCTCGTCCGAGCTCATAATCGCTTCGATCTCGGCCGTTTCTTCGGCCATTGCGGCGCGAAAGGCCGGCAGATAGTGATCTTCGTGAATCTTCTCGAAGGGAGGCACGCCGTAGGGTGTATCCCAATCGGTCAATAGGGGATTGGTGGTCATAGATAAGCTTCCGGGGTGATACTGGGCTTTACAGCCACAAGACTGAGTTGCCGCCAAAGGGACTTCGAGTTACCGCCAAATACCGCTTCGAGCTACCGCATGAACCCGAGCTCTCGACGCGACGAGCAGCATCGTCGCAAAGGGCAGCATCTTCTCACGTTTGAGACGCTGGGCTGAAAGCTGTCGCGATTCGCGAGGACCGTAAGATCTCACCTTCAGCCGGGCGTCGAAACGGCCCGGGATTGAATCCTCAGGTCCCGGGTGGTAGAACTGCCAGGTCTCGTCCCGCCTGGGCCGATACGGCCACATCTCGTATTCCAAACCATCCCCGACTCCCGAAGGTGATCCCGTGAGCAGCAACGCCTCGCTTTCCATGCAAAAAATCGTCTCCCTCGCGAAACGTCGCGGCTTCGTCTACCAGAGCTCCGAGATCTACGGCGGCCTGCGCTCGTCCTACGACTACGGACCGATGGGAGTCGAGCTGAAGCGCAACCTGACGAGCGAATGGTGGCGGGCAATGGTGCACAGCCGCGAGGACATCGTAGGGCTCGACGCCTCGATCATCATGCACCCCAAGGTGTGGCACTCGAGCGGCCATCTGGCGAACTTCGCCGACCCGCTGGTGGACTGCAAGCTGTGCGGCGAGCGCTTTCGCGCCGACAAAGCGCCGCAGATGGCCGAAGGCGAGCCGGCTCTGATCACCCTCGCCGACAAAGGGCGCGCCAAGGCGGCGCTCGACAAGGCTCTGAACGTGCTGGGCGTGACCCTCACCCGCAAGGGCAAAACTCTCGAAGGCGCCGTCGCCGACGACCGCAGGTACGTCTGCCCCAGCTGCGGCGCGCCGTATCTCAGCGAGGAGCGCCAGTTCAACCTCATGCTGCGCAGCTTCCTCGGCCCGGTCGATCCGATCGGCGCGGTGGTCAATGCGGTGCGCCAGGCGGTGGAGGACGGCGAGGACGTCGACGTCCAGCGCGCGGTGGCGGAAGAAGTGCTGGCCGAGAGCTCGGTCTACCTGCGACCCGAGACCGCCCAAGCGATGTTCGTGCAGTTCCCCAACGTGCTGCAGTCGACCGCCGCCAAGGTGCCCTTCGGCATAGCCCAGGTCGGCAAGAGCTTCCGCAACGAGGTCACGGTGGAGCACTTCATCTTCCGCTCGGTGGAGTTCGAGCAGATGGAGATGGAGTACTTCGTCCAGCCCGGTGAAGGGCCGAAGTGGCTCGAGTACTGGAAAGAGGCCCGCATGAACTGGTGGCGGAGCATCGGCCTGCGACCCGAGAGCCTGCGCTTGAGGAAACACGGCGCCGACGAGCTGGCCCACTACTCCGACGGCTGCTTCGACGTCGAGTACCTCTTCCCGTGGGGCTGGGACGAGCTCGAGGGTATCGCCTCACGCACCGACTACGACCTCAACGCCCATGGCGAGGGCTCGGGCAAGAAGCTGCAGTACTTCGACCCCGAGGCGATCAACCCCGAGACCGGCAAGAAGGGTTGGCGCTACCTGCCGCACGTCATCGAGCCGGCAGCCGGCGCCACCCGCGGCGTGCTGGCGGTGCTGTGCGACGCCTACGAAGAAGAGGAAGGCGACGCCGACGGAAAAGGCAAGCGCACGGTGCTCAAGCTGCATCCGCGTCTCGCGCCGATCAAGGCCGGTATTCTGCCGCTGGTCAAGAAAGACGGCATGCCGGAGACCGCCCGCAGAATCGTCGACGACTTCCTGAAGGCCGGCATCAACGCCAAGTACGACGCCCAGCACTCGATCGGCAAGCGCTACGCCCGCCACGACGAGGTCGGTACTCCCTACTGCCTCACCGTCGACGGCCAGACCAGCGAGGATGGACAAGTCACCATCCGCTACCGCGACGACCGTCGCCAAGAGCGCATCAAGGTAGAAGAGGCGGTCGACGTCGTGCAGAAAGCGCTACGGGTCTGAGGAGCGATACCGAAGCGTTCCCGGATTGTCCTGCCATAGATGCTGCGGCAGCCGGTCGACCAGCGCCGGGAAGGTCTCGAGCCGGTTGCCGCCCAAGCCTACGATCTCGAGCGACGGCAGCTGGTCGACGGCTGAGGCGTCCGTCAGCCGATTGCCGTCGACCAGCAGCTCGCGAAGGGCGGGCAGGTCTCGCAGGCCGTCGAGCGAGCTCAGGGCATTGCGGCTCAGGTGCAGGCGCTCGAGGCGCGGCAGATGCGCTAGGCCAGCCACATCGACCAGGGCATTGTCCTGCAGGTAGAGCGATTCGAGCCGCTCACGCCAGGCCAGTCCGGTGAGCGTCTCGAGACGATTGCCCGCCAGGTCGAGGCTGTGCAGGGCCGGCAGCTCGGCGAGGCCTTCGGTCGTCGTCAAAGCGTTGCCGCGCAGGTCTAGCACCCGCAACGCTCGACAGCCGTCGAGCCCGTCGAGCTGACGCAGACCGCTGTCCTCGATGCTGAGAAAGGTCAGCTGGTCGGCGCTTCCAAGCCCCTCCAAGCTATCGAGGCTGGCGCCGCGGATCCTCACCCGGCTCAGCCGCTCGAGAGCTGCCAGAGGCTCCAGGCTATCGAGCTCCGGGACTTCCGCCAGACCGAGCGACCAAATCCGCCCTTCTTCGTCGAGCTCCAGCCAGTTGCCGGTGGTGCTCGCCAGCTCACCTTCGACGCCGAGCTGACGGGGCGCCAATCCGGCGCTCGCCAGCAGGCTCCGCAGCGCGGTGACTTCGTCCGGCACCATCCACACCTGCCCCGCCTCGACGTCGGCAAACGTGCGCGGACTCGAGCCACAGGCGGTGGACAGCACCGAGACCAGAAACGGGATCAGATGCCACAAGACCGACAGCGGTCCGCAGGTAGCGCGCGGCGCGGTCAGCACCAGGTACTGACAAGCCAGGGGACTGCGGGGACCGCGGGATCGCTGAATCTGCTGTTGCACCGCAGGATGATATCCGGCCACTGATACGATCCGCCTCCCAACCACTGTGGAGCCTCAATGATGACCCAAGCCTCTGAAGCCCGTCCCGAAGTCGTTCGTCTCGAAGTTGTTCCTCTCGAAGCCGGCGGCGCGATCGCCGAAGTGATCCTCGACCGTCCCGAGAAGCTCAATGCCATGGAGCCGCGCTTCTTCCATGAGATCCGCCAGGCTTTCGAACGGGTCGACGAGGACGACGCGATCCGCGTCGCCATTCTGCGCGCTGAGGGCAAGCATTTCACCGCCGGCCTCGACCTGATGGCCGCGGCCACCGGCGTGCTGCAGCCCGATCCCGACGCCGCCACCAGCCCGGTGACCGCCAACACCCGCCTCTACCGCGTGATTCGCGACTGGCAGGCCGGCATCAGCGCTGCCGAGCGCTGCCGCAAGCCAGTCATCGCAGCCATCCACGGGTACTGCATCGGCGGTGGCGTCGACCTGACCACGGCTTGCGATATCCGCCTGTGCACCGCCGACGCCACCTTCGCGATCCAGGAGACCAAGCTCGCCCTGGTCGCCGACATCGGTACCCTGCAGCGCATCACCGGCATCGTTGGCAAGGGCATAGCGCGAGAGTTGGCCTATACCGGCAAGCAGATCGACGCAGAGCGCGCCGAGCGCTGTGGTCTGGTCAACACCGTCTATCCAGACCAGGAGAGCCTGCTGGCCGGCGCCCGCGCCATGGCGGAAGAGATCGCCGCCAACTCGCCGCTAGCCGTCCAAGGGACCAAGCAGGTACTGCAGTACTCCGAAGAGCACTCGATCGAGGAAGGGCTCGAGCACGTTGCGCAGTGGAACGCTTCCTACCTCCACTCTCAGGATCTGAAGGAGGCGATGACCGCCTTCATGGAGAAGCGGCCGCCGGTCTTCACCGGCCGCTGATTTCAGCTAGCGTGCTACCCTGATTTCACCATGCGCAGAATCGCCCGCCCGCATCCCGAGTCCGATCGTCACGTCCTTTGTCCGTTCTGCGAGACCTCGATCGAGCTGGCGCGCTCGATCGTCTGTGCGGGCTGCGGTGCACGAGGACAGCGAGACGGCGACAGGGTAGTTTTTGACGACGCCAGCGCGGCAGATCGTCAAGAAGTGACCGAGGGCGTTCGCGAGGGACGCGGCACCCACGGCACCTCGCGTCCCAGGTCGAGGCTGCGCAAGAAGCTGCGCTAGCCCGACCCACCGCCACGTCATTTAAAGCGTCTGGGCAGTCAACCCTCTATGCCCCAAGAGCCCATCGCCTACGAAGCCTATCAGAAACTCGCCGACCGCTACGCCGAGCTGATCGACACCAAGCCTCACAATGCCTACTACGAACGCCCCGCCATGCTCGCAATGTGGCCGGAGCTCGACGGCAAACGCGTCCTCGACGCGGGCTGTGGACCCGGGGTCTATGCCGAGCAGTTGATCGCGCGAGGCGCGAGCGTCACCTCGATCGACGCTAGCGACCGCATGCTCGAGCTCGCACGAGAGCGACTCGGCCCTGAAGCGGACCTACGCCGCGTCGACCTGACGCAGCCGCTCGACATGTTCGGCGATGATGCCTTCGACTTCGTCAACGCTCCCCTATGCCTCGACTACATCGAAGACTGGCGCACGCTGTTCAAGGAGCTCAAGCGGATTCTGAAACCGAACGGCTTGCTCCAATTCTCCTGCGGCCATCCCGCGCTCGACGCCGAGTACTTCGAGACTGAGGACTACTTCTCGGTAGAGCAGGTCGAGTGCACCTGGACCGGCTTCGGCGTCGACATCGTGATGCCGAGCTACCGTCGTTCGCTGCAGGAGATCGTCATGCCCTTGATCGAGACCGGCTTTCGGCTCGAACAGCTCGTCGAGCCGCTACCCACAGAAGACTTCAAGCAGGCCGACCGCAAACGCTACGAGAGACTGATGCATCGCCCCGGCTTTCTCTGCGTTCAGGCGCGGAATGGTTCGTGATTGGCCGGTCCCAAACGAGCAGAAGTTACGGGTCGACGAATTACTGCGAGATCTGCGAAGCGATAACCCGCGTGCGGCCGCACGCCTATGTTTACCCTAGTAGTTTGATGATCTCATCATAACCCTCGAGTCCAACGTCTTTCCCGTCCTCGAGTGCTCTCTTGGCCGTTCCAAGCATCCATTCCTCAGACGCGAGCCCCTTTCCGAATCGGTAAGCGGAGATCGCTGCTTCAGGCTCTCCCAATAACATTTTAAAGAGCCCGAGATCAAAGTAAGCCCACGGCAGATTGATCTTCACATCGATCTGCTCGTGACACCGTCGAATTGCACTGCGCAGCGAGCCTCGAAAATTATCGATCACTTCAGACCTTGGGTCATCCCGCAAGATCAACAAAATATAGTTCCCTAGGGCGTAGGGGTAAGTGGGGTCCCGAGCATAGGCTTGGCGGTAGCAGGCACG
>JBCCEE010000121.1:0-19153 GCA_039030415.1 Acidobacteriota bacterium | reverse complement strand
TCCCGGCCCCCGAGCGCCTGCCGCTCACAGCGGCTCACGTCGACGCGCTGACGCGCTTCAGCCTCACGGTTCGCGCCTCCCTGAGCGACCGTGGGGTCCACGGGGTCGACGGTGCTGAGATCGATCACATCGAGCTCACCGGCCCCTCACCCAGCGGTGCCGACTGCCGTAACTTCGTACTGTGCCCCGGCGGCGCCTGGGACCGCTCACCTTGCGGCACCGGCACGTCCGCCAGGATGGCCTGCCTGGCTGCCGACGGGCGACTCGCGCCGGGTGAAGTGTGGCGCCAGGAAAGTCTGATCGGCAGCGTCTTCGAGGGCAGCTATCAAAGCGGCGAAAGCGGCAGGATCCACCCTACCCTCACAGGCACCGCCCACGTCATGGCTGAAGGCAGCCTGATTCTCGAAGACCAAGACCCTTTCCGCTGGGGGCTGCGACGATGACGCGGTTCGCGATTGTCGGCGCCGGCATGATCGGCACCGCCGTGGCTTGCGAGCTGGCCGAAGCCGGAGCCGACGTCGTGCTGGTGCACGACGGCCCTGTGGGCGGTGGGGCTACCGCCGCCGGCATGGGCCATCTGGTGGCGCTACCCGGCTCGCCAGGCCAGACCGAGCTGACCCAGCGCTCGCTCGCGCTCTGGCGATCGCACTCGCTTCCGGACGACTGCGAAACGCTGTGCTGCGGCACCCTGTGGGTAGCACGCGACACCCGCGAGCTCGAAGAGCTGGTATCTCAGGCCTGGGTCCTGCGGGACGCCGGCACTCCCGCCGAGCTGATCCCGGCCAAGCGACTTCGCGTCCTCGAGCCCGAGCTGCGTCCCGATCTGGCCGGCGGGCTGAGAGTGCTGAGCGACCGGGCCATCTATGCCCCACGAGCCGCAGCCGAGCTCTGGCGACGCGCCCATTCGGCCGGCGCCCGACGACGGCAGGCTCGGGTCGCTGCCGTGGCTGCCGGGCAGATCCAAATGGCCAACGGCACCACGCTGGAGGCAGACTGTGTCGTGCTGGCGGCCGGCGACCGCAGCCGGCTGCTGTGGCCTCAGCTGCCGGTGCGACCGCGCAAGGGCCATCTGCTGATCACCACCCGACGCGCGACGCCGTTCATCTACCACCAGATCATCGAAGCCGGCTACACACGCAGCGCCCACGGCCGGGCCGACGCGTCGGTCGCCTGTAACGTGCAGCCGCGGCCCACCGGCCAAGTGCTGATCGGCTCTTCCCGCCAGGAAGGCATCGAACACGCCGACGTCGAGCCCGCCATCCTGCAGCGTATGCTGCAGCGCGCGGCGACTTACCTGCCCGGAATCGAGCGGCTCACCGCCCTGCGCGCCTGGACCGGCATGCGTGCCGCCACCCCCGACGGCGAGCCGCTGATCGGCTGGATCGAGGACGGTCTCGCCGTTGCCACCGGTCATGAGGGCCTCGGCATCACCCAGGCACCCGCCACCGCCGAGCTGCTGAGCCAACTCGTGCTCGGCTGGCGACCGACGATCGATCCAGCACCTTACTGTCCGCAGCGCTTCGCCGCCAAGCCAGCCCGGCGGCCCGACCCGGAACGCCACGCCCTCGGGGCCGTACCATGAGCCTTAGAATCCAGCTGTGGATCGACGACCGCGCCGTTTCAGTCCCTGCCGGATCCAATGTCGCAGCCGCGATGTTGAGCCTTGGAGGCGCCCATCGATCCGTCCACGGCGAGCCCCGAGCGCCGGTGTGCGGAATGGGTGTCTGTTGGGAATGTCGGGTTTGGCTCGACGGCATCGAAACCCGCGGCTGCCTGCTGAGCGCTGCCGATGGCATGAGGGTGCGGACCGATGGCTGAGCTGCGGATCGCCATCATCGGAGGAGGCCCCGCCGGCCTGGCAGCGGCCGCTACCGCCGTCGATCAGGGCGCCCGCGTCACCCTGATCGACGAGAGCTCGCGCCTCGGCGGCCAGATCTGGCGTCCCCACCTCGAAAAAGCGCCCGCCGCAGCTCGCCCCTGGCTACGTCGTCTGCGCCGGCCGAACGTCGAGGTGCGGTCCGCTACCCAGGTGATCAACGCCGACGTCGAAGCCGGCACGCTCGCTACTCGCGGTGGCTCGCTGCACTTCGACCGCCTGATACTCGCTACCGGCGCTCGCGAGCTGCTGCTGCCCTTCCCCGGCTGGACGCTGCCCGGCGTCACCGGTGCCGGCGGCCTGCAGGCGCTCGTCCACGGCGGTTTCGACGTGTCGGGGAGACGTACCGTCGTCGCCGGCAGCGGCCCGCTGCTACTGCAGGTGGCTCACAGCCTGAAACGCCACGGCGCTCGCGTTGTGCGCGTCGCGGAGCAGGCGCCATGGCCGCGACTGCTGCGCTTCGGCCGGCACCTGGGCGGCCGCAGGCTGCGCCAGGCTCTCGGGCTGGCGACCCGTCGATTCCGAACCTCCAGCTGGCCGCTGGCGGCGCATGGTCGGGATCGCGTCGAGGCAGTGACCCTGAGGCGATCCGGTAGGTCGGAAACCCTGCGCTGCGACGCCCTCGCGGTCGGCTTTGGGTTGGTACCCAACCTGGAGCTTCCCCGCCTCCTGGGCTGCCGGGAGCACGCCGGCGGCGTTTGGGTCGACGAGCATCAGCGCACCTCGGTGGCCCAGGTCTACGCCGCGGGTGAGCTCACCGGCATCTGCGGCGCTGAGGGTGCCCTCGTCGAAGGCGCATCCGCCGCCCACCATGCCACCCGAACCGCAATCCCGCCGGAGCTGCTAGCAGCTCGCGAGCGCGAGCGACGTTTCGGCCAGGCCCTGGCCAGGAGCTTCCAGCTGCGCGACGAGCTCCGCCAGCTCGCCAACGCCCACACGCTGGTCTGCCGCTGCGAAGACGTACCGAAAGCTGCCCTGGATCCTCAGCCGGATTGGCGCTCCGCCAAGCTCCACACTCGCTGCGGTATGGGCGCCTGTCAGGGACGCATCTGCGGAGCAGCCGCCGAGGTGCTCTTCGGATGGCAAACCTCGGGCTCACGCCCACCGCTGGCTCCCGTGCCGATATCCAGGCTCATCGCAAGCTCACAGGAACCCTGTTCCTTCTCCACGACCGTGAAAGGAGTCAACCCATGAACTGGCGAGGCGTCCACCCCGCAATCACTACGCCCTTCCTGCCCGACCTAGAGATCGATCATGAGGCGCTAGGCCGACACATCGAGCGCCTACTGGACGCTGGCTGCAGCGCCATCGTGCCGCTCGGCTCGCTCGGCGAAGGCGCCACCCTGAGTCACCACGAGAAACTGGCCATCCTGACCACCTGCCGCCAGGTAGCCGGCGACCGCGCCGGCATCGTCCCCGGCATCTCCGCACTGTCGACGCGCGAAGCCTGCGAGCTGGCGATCGCTGCCGACGAACTGGGCTGCGCCGGCCTGATGGTGCTACCGCCCTACGTTTACTCTTCAGACTGGCGTGAGATGAAGGCCCACGCTTCAGCCGTGATCGCGGCGACTGAGCTGCCGTGCATGCTCTACAACAACCCACTTGCCTATGGCGCCGACTTTCTCCCCGAGCAGATCGCCGAGCTGGCCGACGAGCACGCCAACCTGCAGGCGGTCAAGGAATCCTCGACCGACGTGCGCCGCATCACCGAGCTGCGCCGGCGACTCGGCGACCGTCTCGATGTGCTGGTCGGCATCGATGACGTCATTGTCGAAGGCGTCGCGGCGGGCGCAGTGGGATGGATCGCCGGGCTGGTCAACGCCTTCCCGGAAGACTCTGTGCGCCTGTTCGAGGCGGCGAGTCAGGGTGATGCGACCGAGACCGAGGCGCTCTACCGCTGGTTTCTGCCGCTGCTGCGGCTCGACACCGGGCACAAATTCGTCCAGAAGATCAAGCGCGCTCAGCAACGCGTCGGCATGGGGAGTCAACGGGTTCGGCCGCCACGGCTCGAGCTCGAAGGGGCCGAGCTGGCGGCGGTCGACGCGGTGATCGATCGCGCTCTGGAGGCCCATCCATGATCGCGCTCACCGGCAGATCGCTCATCGCCGGCGAGCGCGCCGAGCCTAGCAGCGAATGCTTCTTCGGGGTCGACCCGGCGGCAGGTCGCCCGTTGCCCACCCGCTTCCACACGGCGTCAGAGGCTGATGTCGATCGTGCCGCGCGTGCCGCTCTAGCCGCCCAGAGCAGCCTGCGGGACGCCGAGCTGCGGGCATGCTTCCTCACCAGCGTCGCCGAGCGTTTGGCGGATCGCGCGACGGCCATCGTCGAACAGGCCCAGCTCGAGACCGCCTTGCCGCCAGCGCGCCTAACCGGCGAGCTGGCCCGCACCACGGCTCAGCTGCGCCTCTTCGCTGACGTGGCGCAGGAAGGCTCGTGGGTCGACGCTCGCATCGACCCCGGAGACCCGCACCGCAGCCCGCTTCCCAAGCCCGACGTGCGTTCGCTGCGCGTCGCCCTCGGTCCGGTGGCGGTCTTCGGCGCCAGCAATTTTCCGCTCGCCTTCTCGGTAGCGGGCGGCGATACCGCCTCCGCCTGGGCCGCCGGGTGCCCGGTGGTGGTCAAGGCCCATCCCGCTCATCCCGGCACCAGCGAGCTGGTGGGCGACGCGATCTCGATCGCGGCGGACGAAGTTGGGCTGCCGGGCGGGGTATTCTCGCTGCTCTTCGACGATGGGCTCGAGATCGGCCGGGCGCTCGTCCAGCACCCGCTGATCCGTGCCGTCGGCTTTACCGGCTCGCGCGGCGGCGGCCTGGCACTCAGCCGGCTCGCTGCCGAACGGCCGGTACCGATTCCGGTCTTCGCCGAGATGGCGAGCATCAACCCGGTCGTCTTCCTGCCTTCGGCCCTCGCCGAGTCGAGCGAGCGACTGGCTCAGGGGCTGTTTGAATCGGCCACCTTGGGAGGTGGACAGTTCTGCACCCAGCCGGGTCTGGCGCTCGTGCCCGTTGGCGACGATGGCGATGACTTCGTCGAGCAGTTGGCTTCACGCTTCGAAGCCTCACGTCAAACCTCCATGCTCACCGAGGGCATTGCCCAGGCCTATGACCAGGGCTGCCAGCGCTTCGACCAGGCTGGAGCCCGGCTGCGTGCCGAAGGCGAGATGACCGGCGAGCACGCCACGGTCACGGCGCGTCTGTGGGAGATCGAGCTCGCTGAGCTAAAGCCTCAATCCCCACTGCTCGGCGAGGTCTTCGGGCCAACGACCCTGGTCGCCCGCTACGCTGATCTCCGGGAGCTGGACAACCTACCGAATCTGCTGGAGGGTCAGTTGACCGCAGCGCTGTTCAGCGGCGACCCGGCGCCCGACCCTGAGTCTGAGGCAGCACACAGGCTGTGGCAGGCGCTTGCGCAATGCGCCGGACGGCTGATCTTCGGGCAGTTCCCCACCGGGGTCGAAGTCAACCATGCGATGGTGCACGGCGGTCCTTTTCCCGCTACCACCGACCCCCGAACGACCTCGGTCGGCGCTCGCGCTGTCGAACGCTTTGCTCGTCTCGTCGCGTTTCAGAACGCTCCACCTGCCTTGTTACCCACCGAGCTGCAGGACGACAACCCACGCCAGATCTGGCGCCAGCTCGACGGCGAGGTGACCCGCGATCCGGTGCGATGACGCTCTCCAAAAGGCTGAAAACCCCTCGCTTGGGATGACTTCCCTGGCGGAACGCGGTTGGAGAGATCTCGCGACCCAGAGGTTTCTGAGCTACTGAACGGCGCGGCGCTGCTCGGTGCGCTTGGATGCCAGGCTGAAGAGCTCGATGGGGCTCTCCTTGCCCTCAACCAAGCTGCTGAGGTGGGCGCCGACCGCCGGGCCATGCTTGAAGCCATGCCCCGAGCCGCAGCCGACCAGCCAGACGTTGTCCAGCCCTGGGTGGCGATCGATTACCAGATCGCCACTCGAGCTGTTCTCGTATTGGCAGACTCGCGACTCGTTCAGCGGGCGATCGGCGAGCCTCGGGAATCGACGCGCTAGAAACGCTCGCGCACGGTCGACTGTCTCGTCGCGGACGCGGCGCTCCAACGTATCTGGGTCCACCCGATCGCCGTGGGTATCATCAGCCACCTTGAACCCGCGGCCCTCAACGTTCGGAATGCCGTAGAACGGCAGGTCGGCCCACACCGGCAGGGTGCCGGTCAGCTCGCGGCTAGACGCGAAGTAGAGCACCTCCTGGCGGGTGACAAACAGGCGCCCGCCCATGGCCTCCGGGCACACCCGGTCGAGCCAGGGACCGCAGGCGAAGACGAACTGATCCGCCGACAGGCGCTCACCGCCCGCAAGCTCCACGTGAGGTAGCCCACCGCCCACGCCGCTGGCCGAAGAGATCGGCAAAGCTCGGCCCTGCCGCACGACCGTTCCGGCGCTTTGGGTCTCGGCCGCCAGAACCTGGACGGCACGCCGCGCCATCAGCGCACCGCCACGCGGCTCGAAGAAGCCAGCCTCGTCACCGGCGAGCGAAAGCACGGGAAACCGCGACCGCAGCTGCGTCGCCGACAGGCGCTGGAACGGCAGGTCGAACTTCCCCAGCGTCTTTGCCATGGAGTCGACCACGGGCTCGCCCTCGCGATGCAGCCACAGCACTCCGCTCTGGTGGAACAGCGGCAGCGACGCCCGCTGCGACAGATCCTGCCATTCGGCGATCGATCGGCATGCCCAATCCGTGTAGAGGTCCGAGCCGCCATAGGCGCAGCGGGTGACCCGGCTCTCACCGCCCGAGGACGCACCGCTGTGGGCGGGACCCACCGCGTCGATCAGCGCTACCCGCTTGCCGGCACGCTGCAAGTACCACGCCGTCCAGGTCCCAAACACCCCGGCGCCAATCACCACCACATCGTAGGCGCGAGCCGCCCGGGCACGTCGCGGGAAGAGCACCGACGCTCCGAGCGCGCCGAGCAGCCCGAGAGCTTCCCGGCGCTTCATAGGTCACGGTCTCGTCGTCGTGATCGGGTCCCCTGCATCATCCAGCTATCTTAGCTGGCCGGACGCCCGGAGCGGGCTCAGCCCTTGAGGCGCGCCGTCATCTCCTTGGTCAGCGGCGGCAGCGCAATGCCGCCGGCGTCGACACAGGCCCAGAACCCGGCGTTCGCCTGGTTGCCGGACGCCTCCGAACAGGCGTTGAAGGTCTCGATCTGCTCTTTGGCAATCGCATCCGCCCACGCCTTCACGTCCTCGGCCGGTACCGCCAGCTCAGCGAAACGGCAGACGAAGTTGTCGCCTTCTTCGTCCGTCGTATCGCTACCCCAGATGAACAACACCTGGTGCATGCCCGGCTGAAGATCGGCATGGCAGTCGGCGTGACGTCGGTGGTTGCTGGCGTTCCAATCCGCGCCTACAAACGTGTAGCCGGGCCGTCCTTCCGTGCGTTTGGGCTTGGCCGAGCGCGAAACCGACTTCCACTTGAGGCCACCATCGCTCGAGACTTTGTAGAAGAATCCCTCGGGACGCGACTTCACAAAGCTGGTGGTGACGTCGCCGTGCGAATCCATCCGGATGAACAACCGCGCCACGATGTTGTCCACCGCCCCCAGCGCATCGCGCTCGCGGTTGGCCGACCCAATGTCGGTCAGGGTCGATCGGCTCGGCAGCGGGGCCGGGCGCCCCGCCTGAGCCAGAACCGGAGCGGCCACCAGAAACGACGCCAGCAGTGCAATCCATCTCATCTTCTTTCCCCCTTGTTCGATCCACAACATAGCGTCCGCGGCATCTCTGCCGGAACGCACTTCATAATCCTCAACAAGTCTTACGTTGCAACAGAGTTTTTGTTGAGGGCGAACCGCACTCCGTTCGCTATCCATCACCTTCTTGAAACTCGTCGAACCCGACCGGCAGTCGCTGATCCCGGCCACCTTCGGTTCTAAGGGCGCAATTCAAACGGCGAAGCGATCACCGACTCGGGTCCCGGTGCTCCCCCGTAGCCCCGAGCACTGCAACGCAGGCCGCCGGGCAGCAGCCCGGCGCAAAAGACATCCGAATGGCGGGTAGCGAGCGCGACTAGAGGTCTTTGAGCTCGGTCACCATGCCCTGGACGGCCTTCTTGCCGTCTTCGAAGACCATCATGGTGTTGTCGTACTCGAAGAGCTCGTTCTTGATGCCGGCGTAGCCCGGGCTCAGGCTACGCTTGATCATGATGACGCTGGCGGCGTTCCAAATCTCGAGCACCGGCATGCCGTAGATCGGGCTGCCCGGAGTCTTCTCGGCCGCCGGGTTGACGACATCATTGGCGCCAACGACGATCACCACGTCGGTGTTGTTGAACTCGGGATTGATGACATCCATCTCGAGCAGCTGCTCGTAAGGCACGTCGGCCTCGGCCAACAACACGTTCATGTGACCCGGCATGCGGCCGGCGACCGGGTGGATACCGTAGGTCACCTTGGCGCCGCGTTTTTCCAGCTCGGTGGCGAGCTCCTTGACGGTGTGCTGAGCCTGCGCGACGGCCAGGCCGTAGCCCGGAACGATCACCACCGACTCGGCGTTCTCGAGCACCAGGGCGGCCTCTTCGGCTCCGCCCGAGCGCACGTTGGTGTAGTCGCGGCTGTCATCGGCGGCACCCGTGGAGTCTTCGGCGCCGAAGCCGCCGAGGAGCACGTTGGCCAGGGTACGGTTCATCGCCACGCACATGATCTGGGTGAGGATCAGGCCGGACGCACCGACCAGAGCGCCCGAGATGATCAGCACGTTGTTCTGCAGCACAAAGCCGGTAGCCGAAGCCGCCAGGCCCGAGTAGCTGTTGAGCAACGAGATCACCACCGGCATGTCGGCACCGCCGATCGGGATCACCAGCATGACACCCAGCACCAGGCTGAACACCATGACCAGAATGACGTAGGTGGTGACCGAGCCCGAGTCGGCGACTCCGAACAGGGTGTAGATGCCGAGGCCGAGCGAGCCCAGGATCAACAGCAGGTTGATGACGTGCCGGCCGGGCAGCATGATCGGCGAGCCGCTGATCTTGCCCGACAGCTTGCCGTACGCCACGACGCTGCCCGACAGGGTCAGGGCGCCGATGAACATCGACAGCACCGCGGTGATGGCACTCGCCGAGCCGATGGTGGCGGCGGCGGTACCGTCGCCGCCTTTCTCGATCACGTTGAGCCAGATGAAGGAAGCCGCCACCAACGCCGAGGACAAACCGCCCGAGCCGTTGAACAAGGCGACCATCTCGGGCATGCCGGTCATCTCGACGCGGATCGCGGCGAACGCGCCGATGGCGCCACCGACGACGAGCCCGACGAGAATCCACTGCAGATCGAAGGTCCCCATCTCGAGCAGCGCCGCGACTGCCGCGATCAGCATCGCGAGAGCCGCCAAGGCGTTGCCGCGCTGCGCCGAGCGCACCTTGGTCAGGCCCTTGAGCCCGAGGATGAACAGAATCGCGGACAGCAGGTAGAGGACCGGAACCAGGGTCGTGCCGATGAAGCTGGAGCTCATTTCTTCTTCTTCCGGCCAAACATGCCGAGCATGCGGTTGGTGACGAGGAAGCCGCCGACCACGTTGATGGTGGCGAAGATGATGGCGAACAAGCCCAGCAGGCTCGAAATCTCAGTGTCGGCATACCTCGCTGCTGAAAGCGCGCCGACGATGGTGATGCCCGAGATCGCGTTGGCACCCGACATGAGAGGCGTATGCAGCGTCGGCGGGATCTTGGTGATGATCTCGACGCCGACGAAGATCGCCAGCACGAAGACGTAAATCCCGATCAACAGGGGTCCCATGGTCATGCGCCGTCTCCTTCCAGAGCTTTGCGGGTCATGGCGTTGTGAACGTTCCCGGCTTGGGTGAGTAGGGCTCCGTCGACCACTTCGTCTTCGAGGTCGAGGGTGATCTCGCCGTCCTTGATCATCGGCTGCAGCAGCGCCCAGACGTTGCGGGCGTAGAGCTGGCTGGCGTCGATCGGCGTCTCGGCCGGCAAATTCGACGGTCCGAGGATCAGCACGCCGTCCGACATCACGTCTTCACCGGACTTGGACAGCTCGCAGTTGCCGCCCTGCTCGACCGCCAGATCGACGACGACCGAGCCCGCCTTCATGCCGGCCACCATCTCGGCGGTAACCAGGGTAGGCGCCTTCTTGCCGGGCACCAGCGCGGTGCAGATGACGACGTCCGCGGCCTGGATGTGGCGGGTGACGATCTTGCGCTGCTCGGCCAGGAACTCCGGCGTCATCTCGCGCGCGTAGCCGCCCTTGCCTTCGCCGCCGCCCATGTCCGGCAGGTCGATGAATTTGCCCCCCAACGACTCGACCTGCTCCTTGACCACGTCACGGATGTCGGAAACTTCCACCACCGCGCCGAGGCGTTTGGCCGTCGCCACCGCCTGCAGGCCGGCGACACCGGCACCCATCACCACCACCTTGGCCGGCGGAATGGTGCCGGCGGCGGTCATCAGCAGCGGGAAGTACTTGCCGAGACGCTCAGCAGCCAGCAGCACGGCCTTGTAGCCGGCGATCGAGGCCTGTGACGACAGGGCGTCCATGCTCTGCGCACGACTGATCCGAGGAACCAGCTCCATGGCCAGGGAGTTGATCTCCTTGGATTGCAGCTCGCGCACCAGATCGAGGTTCTGCAGCGGTGCGAGTAGCCCGACCAGCAGGCTGCCGGCCTTGGCGCCAGCGAGATCGTCGGACGACGGCGGGCCCACGGTGAGCACGATGTCGGCTTCACCATAGGCTGCAGCGCGATCCGCCGCGAGGGTTGCGCCGGCCGAAGTGTAGCGGCCGTCAGCGAAATAGGCGCCAGCACCGGCGCCAGCTTCGACGACCACCTCCAAGCCGGCGTCGACCATCTTCTTCACCGACTCTGGCGTCGCCGCGACCCGAGTCTCGTTGACGCGACTTTCCTTGGGAACGAAGACTTTGACCATTTTTTGGGGTCCGGGGAATTGCGTTGGGGCCATGAGGCGTGGCCCATCTCCTTACAAAACACAACACACTCGTCGCCAGCGAGCCAAGCGCAGGATCGACAGGCACCGAATGAGACGACGGAACGCGCGTCGATCCTAACCGCGCCATCCTAGGCATGCAATACCGCCCGAGCCAGGCGGCTCGCCAGCGCGACGCGCCTCGTGGAGATCTACCCGGGCCGGGAAAATCGCCCGGCATGCGCTGAGCACGACACCGCGAGTGCTCGGGCCGAAGCACGCAGAAACCGCCATCGAACAGCGCTTCGAACCGATTCTCCCGCGACCAAGATTTTGGCACCTTTTTTGCTAATATCTATTGGCTCAGGGGGCGTCATTTCATTTTCCTGCCCAACTTTTCAGGGCACACGAGGAACCGTCAAAGAGGATCCGTCATGCCTGATCTCGTCCATCAGCTGACATACGACCTGGGACCCACAATCGCAACGCACTTGAACAACACCCTGGGCATCGACCCCGAAACCTCGGGCCGCCTTCTGAAGCAGATCACGCCGCTGATTCTGGGTGGCCTGAACCGCCAGCTGCAGGAGCGCGGGGTCGAGCATGTCGATCAACTGCTGACCCGCCACGATGACGAGCAAACGCTCGAGAATCTTGGCGAGCGGTTTCGTCGGATCGCCAATGCCCAGGGGTCCGAGCTCGACTCCGGCGACCTGCTCGGAGACACGGGATCGACCGCGACTCAGGTGCTAGCCGACCATTTCGCCCTGGACGCCGACGACGCGCGCCGAATCATTCCGATGTTGACGCCTGTCGTACTGGCGGCCCTGGCCAAGAAACGTGACCGAGAGGCCCTGGGAGCCGAAGGCATCGCTGCGCTGATTCAGGAGGATGGCGACGCTCGCGTGCTCGATGACGTTCAGAGCTTCCTGCGCCGCCGCCTCGCACCGCGCGAGAAGAAGAGCTGGCTCGCCGGCTTGCTGGGTCAGCTCCTGCTGGGACGCTAGCGGCTTCGATGCCGCTACCAGCGCCTCGGCGGTACTAAGATAACCATCAAAATACCAAGTCACCTGAGAGGAGCTGGGAGTATGGGGATACTGAGCGCCCGCCACACTATGACCTCGAATCAGATGGCCCGGCGCGGGCATGCGATGCTCTCGCTCCGCCCAGCGGCATCCCGTTGGGCGGCATCCCGCTGGGCGGCATCCCGCTGGGCGGCACCGCTGCTCGCCCTGGCGGTCTTGCTGTCCACCGGCTGCGCGGTCAACCCGGCGACCGGCCAGCGCCAGCTGGTGCTGATCGGCGAGCAGCAAGAGATCGCCATGGGACGCGAGGCCGATAAGCAGATCGTCCAGCAGATGGGGCTCTACCCCGATGACGAGCTGCAGGCCTACATGCAGGAGCTCGGCTCGCGGCTGGCGGCGGAATCGGAGCGGCCGGATCTTCCGTGGACGTTTCGGGTCATCGACGACCCGATCGTCAACGCCTTCGCCCTGCCCGGCGGCTTCATCTACATCACCCGCGGCATCATGAGCCACTTCAATTCCGAGGCCGAGCTGGTCTCGGTGCTCGGTCACGAGATCGGCCACGTCACCGGCAAACACGGCGTCGAGCGTGCCAGCAAGGCACAGCTGGCGTCCATTGGTATCGGGGTGGCGGCGATCGCCGGCGCGGGCGACTATGCCCAGCTGGCGAGCCAGGGTCTCGGTCTGCTGTTTCTCAAATTCAGCCGCGACGACGAGCGGCAGGCGGACGACCTCGGCTTGCGCTATCTCAGCCGCGGCGGCTACTACCCGGGCGAGATGCCCAAGGTCTTCCGCACCCTCGAGCGGGTCAGCGCCGCCCAGGGCGGGGGACGCATTCCTGCCTGGCTGGCCACCCATCCGGATCCCGGCAACCGCGCCGAGCGCATCTCGCAGCAGATCGCCAACCTGCCGCCGGATCCGAACCGCGTGACGATCAACCGCGACAGCTACCTCGAGCGCCTCGAGGGCATGACCTTCGGCGACGATCCGGCCGGCGGCTACCTCGTCGGCAACACCTTCTATCACCCGGTGATGAAGTTCCAGCTGGACTTTCCCGAGGGTTGGCAGGTCAACAACCAGCGGCAGGCGGTCGGGGCGATGAGCCCCAACAAAGACGCTATCGTCGTGCTATCGCTGGCGCCCCAGGACACGGCGGAAGAGGCCATCCGGGCGTTCTACGCACAAGAGGGCATCGAACGCGGCGACAACTGGCGCCAAGGAGGCTTCAGCTATTTTCGCACCGCCCCCAACCAGGCCCAGCGCAGGATCGTCGGGCTGGCCGGCTTCTTCCCCTACGCCGGTGAGGTCTTCCAGCTCTTGACCTACACCCAAGACGACAAATGGTCGCCCAACAGCCGCGCCATGGAGCAGGCCATCGGCAGCTTTCGCCGCCTCACCGATCGACGCTACCTCGACGTCGAAGCCAAGAAAGTCGACATCGTCCGCTTGGATCGGGCCATGACCCTCGAAGAGTTCCACCGCCGCTACCCGTCGACCATCGACCTCGAGGCGCTCGCTATCCTCAACGGGGTCGCAGCGACCGATCGGCTCGAGCGCGGCCAGCGCATCAAGCGGGTGGTCGGGGGCGAGCTGCCGAAGTCTTAGGTCACGCGGGACGCGATGCCGGCGCCCACCTTCTCCGCCCTGCTGCCCCATCCGCCGATCATCGTGCCCGAGGTCGGGCGCGAGCGGCTGGACGACTGCCGGGCGACGTTCGACGCCTGCCGCGACGTCGCGCGCCGCATGATGGCGGCGCGGCCGGATCGGCTGGTGCTGGTGTCGCCGCACGCACCGCGACGCAATGGCGCCTTCGGCCTGTGGAGCGGCACACGCCTGCGCGGTGACCTGGGACGCTTTGGGGCGCCGAGCTGCGCGGTCGACTTGGCTAGCGACGCGGAGCTGTCCGATGCGCTGGCGGAAACTGCGACAGCCAACGGGCTCACCACTCGCGCCATCGCCGAGCAGCCGCTCGACCATGGTGCCGTGGTGCCGCTGTGGTTCCTGGTCGAAGCGGGCTGGAGGGGACCGACCACGATCGTCGCGCTGCCGCAGTGGCCGACGTCACCCGCGATGATCGCGTTCGGACGAGCCGTCGCCGCAGCGACCATGGCTCCGACGACGCGCCTGGCGCTGATCGCCAGCGGCGACATGAGCCACCGGGTGCTGCCGGAGGCACCCGCCGGCTACCATCCACGAGCCGTCGAGTTCGATCAAGCCCTCACCGACCTGCTGGCTGCTGGCCAGCTCGACCGCATCGCCGGGATCGACCCCGAGCTGCGTCAGCTGGCCGCCGAAGACGCCGCCGACACCACGCTGATCGCGGCCGCCGCGGTCGACTATGCGGCAAGCGGCACCCGAGTCGTCTCCTACGAGCACCCGTTCGGCGTCGGCTACCTGGTAGCCGTCGTGCACGACGCGACGGCTTAGCCTGTGAGGCTGCGCGCGACAGCTTCACCCACCGCCAGGCCGTCGACCGCCGCTGAAAGGATGCCTCCCGCGTAGCCGGCCCCTTCGCCGGCCGGGTAGAGCCCGCGGGTGTTGAGGCTCTGGTAGTCATCGCCGCGGCGGATGCGCAGGGGTGCCGAGGTGCGGGTCTCGACCGCGGTCAGCACCGCGTCGCGCATGGCGAAGCCCTTGATCTTGCGGTCGAACGCCGGGATGGCCTCGCGAATCGCCTGGATGGCGTAGTCCGGCAGGCTGCCCGAGAGATCGGTCGGTCGCACCCCCGGCGTGTAGGAGGGCACCACGCGCTCGAAGGCGGTCGACGCTCGGCCGGCGAGAAAATCGCCGATCAGCTGCCCCGGCGCGTCGTAGCTGCCGCCGCCGAGCTCGAAGGCGCGCGCCTCCCATTGGCGCTGGAAGTCGACGCCGGCGAGCGGACCGCCCGGGTAGTCCTCCGGCGTGATACCCACGACGATACCGGCGTTGGCGTTGCGCTCGCTGCGCGAATACTGGCTCATGCCGTTGGTGACCACCCGTCCCGCTTCCGACGCCGCGGCCACCACGGTGCCGCCCGGGCACATGCAGAAGCTGTAGACCGAGCGCCCCGAGCTGGCGTGATGGACCAGCTTGTAGTCCGCCGCCCCGAGCATGGGATGCCCAGCGTGGCGGCCAAAGCGGCGCTTGTCGATCAACGTCTGAGGGTGCTCGACCCGGAAGCCGATCGAGAACGGCTTGGGCTCGAGGTAGACCCCGCGGTCCGCCAGCATCTGGAAGGTGTCGCGCGCACTGTGGCCGATCGCCAGCACGACATGGTCGGCCGCAATCTCCTCCCCCGACGCCAGCCGCAAGCCGCGTACCTGGCCGTCCTCGAGGTGCAGATCCGCGACTCGACTGTTGAAGCGGATCTCGCCGCCCAGCGACGTGATCTTGGCGCGCAGGTTTTCGACCATCTTCACCAGTCGAAAGGTGCCGATATGCGGCTTGCTGACGGTGAGGATCTCCGCTGGAGCCCCCGCCGCGACGAATTCGGTCAGCACCTTGCGGCCACGATGCTGGGGGTCGCGGATCTGACTGTAGAGCTTGCCGTCGGAGAAGGTGCCGGCACCGCCCTCGCCGAACTGGACGTTGGATTCCGGGTTCAGCGCCCGCTTGCGCCACAGACCAAAGGTATCGCGGGTACGCTCGCGCACCGCCTTGCCGCGCTCCAGAATGATCGGCCGGAAGCCCATCTCGGCCAGCACCAGGCCGGCAAAAAACCCGCAGGGGCCGGTGCCGATCACCACGGGTCGACGCTCGAAGTCAGCCGGCGCTCGGGCGACCCAGCGATACGTGGTATCCGGCGTCGGCGCGACGTGCGGATGATCACCGAGCCGCTCCAGCACCTCCCGCTCGCCTGCCAGATCGACGTCGACGCTGTAGATCAGCTGGATCGCCTTACGGCCGCGAGCGTCGACGCTGCGCTTGAACACCGAGATCTCGCCCACGGCATCCGCCTCGACGCCGAGCCGCTGAGCCATCGCATGGCGCAGTGCCGCCTCGTCGTGGCCGAGAGGCAGCCGGAGGTTGGTGAGGCGCAGCATGGAGCGAGTTTAGGTCAACAGCCGGAACGAGCCTACCGTTGAGCGAATCGCCCGCTCGACCTCCTTGAGCACTTTGGTCTGGAAGCGGTACAGGAAGACGTAGAGCGCCAGCTCGGTCTGCACGACATGCAGGCCGAGGTAGGAAGGGCCGGTGGTGCCGGCCAGGAACAGCGGAGGCAGCTCGAACAGAATATGGCGCGCCTTGAGGCCACCGATCTGGTACTTCTCGTCGCGCAGGACCTTCGAGTTGCTGGGCTGCTGCAGGACTTCTCGGATACGAGATCTGCGCCGCGCCGTGCAGGTCACCGCCGTTTCAGCGATCTGAAAGGCGAACACCGACGCCGGCTTGGCCGAGCCGGACTGCGTCTCGCCGCCGATCGCCAGCCGGATCCGGCAGCGATGCCGCTCATTGATCAAATGACGGACTTCGATGATGTCGCTCGACTCGACGCGTGAAGGCTCTCCCACCGGCGCCAGCTCGAGCGGCGGCGTCACAACCGGCTTGCGACTCGGTGCCAGCGCCTGCAAGAGGCTGCGCCACGAGCGAGCCAGCCAGGACAGCGGCCGCAGCACGTAGATCGTCCAGCGCACGCGCTTGCGCCGGCGCTCGGCCTCGGCCAAAACCTCGGGCGGAATCTCGAACCGCTGGACGCGAAAGCTGCGGGTCGCCAGACCATCCCGCCCGCCGAGATGGAGCTCGTGCAGATCGACTGTTTCGTCGCGGCGACTCTCAGAGCGAACGAAATGCAGCTGCTCGATATGCCAGCCCTCGAGATGATCTGTCGCGCCGCGCTCGAGGTCGTCATAGCTGGTCAAGGCGGCTTCAGCGCCGATCAGCCTGCAGAGCTCGATACAGGCGTCTTCACTGAACACCGAATTGAGTCGATGGATGCGACGCAGCGCGTCTTCCTGGCCACTCAGGTCGAGTCGCTGGCAGACCAGGCCGGGATCAGCCTCGGGGCGCTCGCCAGGCTCATCGGCGAACGATCGGAAGCTGCGCGGGTCGGAGTTGAACGACGCCACAAAACCGTCGCCGTCGATCAGGTCATAGCCCCAGACGTCCGAGTCCTGGACCCAGATGTAGAGCAGCTCGAGCACGTCCCGCTGCAGCTCGCGGATCAAGCGCCGCTCTTCTTCGTAGCGGCTGAAGAACAGCAGGGTCCAACGCTCGTTCGACACCAGAAACGCGCAGCGCTCGCTGTCGCCGTCGAGATCGAACAGCACCGGCCGATCAGAGAGCTCGAACCCCTTCAAGCTCAGCCAGCGCATCAGCGCACCTTTGACCTCTCGAGGCTCCCTCCCCGGAACACAGATGCTGTTGTAGAACGCACCCACTTTGTCTTCGCAGCCTCCCTCTCACGTCTCCACTAACCCAGCCCGGTGCACATCACGGCACCAAGCGCCGACCCGTACCCTCCTCACGGGCAGCGATTGCGGATCGATCGCCCCCCCTGGGCCGAACCGCGGCACTGTGTCAGTCAATTTGATTCTACCTCAGTACTCCGCGCGGAGAATCTCTGTCTCCGCGCAGATCTACACCGCCAATTCGGTCGAGCGATTCCCGCGGGCGACGGCTAGGGCACCGTCCCGGACCAGCCGGACGTATCGCCGGTCTCGAAGCCATCGACAAATAGGCCGATGCCGTAGCGGCGGCCGAAGACGCCGCTGCCCGAGCCGTCATCGGCGTTCTGCCAGACGCAGGCGAAGTCGCCGTTGGCCTCGAGCGCGAGAACCGGCCGATCGAGCAGACCGCTGGCGATGGTGAAAGCCTCCCCGATGCCAACACCCAGCTCGGGGCCGAACGAACCGCCACCACCGAAACGCCGACCGCGAATCAGGATCGGGCTGCCGAGGAGCTCCGCCGAACCGTCACCATCGAGCACGGCGTTTGGGTCGGGCTCGGTCCAGCTGACGATGAAGTTTCCGTCATCGTCGATCGAAACGCTGGCGTCGTCCTGGATCCCGAGCGCCAACGGGTTGACCCGGATCTCTCCCAGCACCGGCATGCCGTCTTCGTTGAAGAACCGCACGAAGGTGCCGTCACCGTCGCCATCGGGCCCCAGCCAGGTGATCGCGAATCCGTTGTCGATGAGATCCGAATCATTGGTGCGCACGGCGAGGGCGGGCTCGATCTGCTCGCCGAGCTCGGTGGTGTTGACCAGGATCTCGGATCCGAGCAGCTTGCCGGTATCGTCGATCGCCCGGGCATAGATCCCCTGGCCGTCCGAATCGGGGCCTTCCCACACCACGATGAAGGTGCCGTCTTCGTCGACGTCGTCGACCACCGGCCCGAGCTGGTCGCCCATGGTCGTCATCGAGATCATCAGCTCTTCGGTGAGGGGCTGACCGTCGGTATCGAAGAGTCGCCCGCGGATGCCCTGGCCGTCACCATCCGAGCTCTGCCATACGACCATGATGGCCGAGTCTTCGGCCAGCGCGACATCGGGCTCGGACTGCATGCCTTCGGTGGTCGAGTTGACCTGAATATCCTCCTTGGTGGTGGCGCCCTTCTCGCCGAACACGCGCAGGAAGATGCCGGCGCCGTCGTCGTCCGAGCCGGCCCAGACGACCGCGAACAATTCATCGTCGGTCATGCTGACGGCCGGCTCTCTCTGATCGCCTTCCACCGTGCTGTTGATGCGGATCTCAGGGCCGAGGCTATTCCCGAGCTCGTCGAAAAGCTGACCGTAAACGCCGGTGCCGGAGCCATCCTGGTCGGCACTCGTCCAGACGGCGATGAGCGCGCCGTCGAAGTCGGTCGCGACATCGGGCTCCGCCTGGCTTTGATCGATCGTCGAGTTGATGGGGAAGGCCGGCCCGAGCGGCACCGGCACCTGAGCTAGGCTGACGGCGCAGGGGATGAGGAAGAGCAGAGCGAAGCGGGCACGAGCAAAGATGAAATTCATGGATGGACCTCGCAGAAGTTCGAATCATTCAAAGCAAGTCTCAACAAGAAGTACATTCGAAGCTAACCTCTCGAAACAAGGCATCTCGAAGATGCCAGTCGCGTGGATCACGCGGCTCTCGGCAGCATGACGTGGGCTGCGGCCCGGCGATCCACGACTGCAGCGGCTTGTGCATCGCTCGCTCGTCGCGAGCAATGCCTCCAAAGCTCGATCAACAGGTCTTTGCAACCAAGCAGGTCTCGTAAATCACACAGAGTCGTTTGGCACAAACTCTGTTTAGATCGATCCAGGAGTTTCGATAGAAATCACCCGGACGGGTCAGCTACCCACGGAATCTTCCTCGTCTGCCGTCAGTCGCTGCTGGTTCCGTCGGATCGCCTCGACCTCGGGGTGGGGGGCGGCGCGCCCCCCC
>JBCCEE010000120.1:0-19158 GCA_039030415.1 Acidobacteriota bacterium | reverse complement strand
GTCCTGCGCCCTACGCATGCCGGCCTTGGCTGCTTTCTTGGCCTGATCGCCGACTTCTTTCTTCAAGGCCTGGCGGCTGACCTTCTTGAGCGCTTTCTTGAACAGCGAACGACCGACGCCGAAGACGTTGGCCTCGGAAACCAGCAGGCCAACCTCAACGGCGGGCGCGATCGACGCCGGCACCGAGATCACACCGCCGAAGATCAGCCCGCCGCCACCGACGATGCCACCCTGCTTGCCGCCCTTCTCGCCGCCCGCGCGGCCGAAGTCAGTACTACCTGCCTTGGCGATGCGCGCTCCGGACTCGCCAGGCTTGGCCACCGCCGCACCGGCCTCGGCTGCCCAGCTCGGATCTTCGCTGCCGTCTCGACTACCGTCGGTAGTACCCGTGTCATGGGTGCCGCGCCCGCGCTCGCCTTTGGCATCTTTGCGCTTGCCGGTGCCAGAGCCCTGCCCCGCTCCGCGCCCCGTGCTGACCTCGTCGCCGATCTCGGCGTCAGTCGGTCCGCTAGCCTCGGTAGCTGTGGCGTTTGGATCGGTATCCGAGCTCGGGCTGGTGGTCGGTGGCTCGGGATCGGTCTCGGGCTTGCGCTCTCTCTTGGGCTTCTGTTCGCTCTTGGGCTTCTGTTCGCTCTTGGGCTCTGCGATCTCGAGCTCGTCATCCAAGCCAACGAGCAGGTCGGGCTCGTCTTCATCTTCATCGGTGGAGCTCTTGCTGCGGTATCGGGTGAGGACGACGTGTATCGAGTCGGCGCCTTTCTCGCGTGCCCATTTTCGAACGTCGGTACCGCCCTTGCGGCGCGACTTGCTTTGGACCCTGAGCTGCGCCATGAGCGGATCGCTAAGCTGCCACTGACCGCCGGACCGCGTGGCGGTGAACACCGCCGGTAGATCAAAGAACCAGTCGATCGGCCCGACCCAGGTGTCGACGATCCGGCCACCGCGCTTGGCAACCACCTGCAGGATGGCGTTGGGCGGCGGCCAGTCGAAGTCGGCCCCTTCGTCCTTGCGGGCGATACCTACCGGCATGACGCCGACGCTGCCTGCGGTTCGACCTGCGAGCACATTGCGAGCCGCAGAGTCAGCGCGAGCTTCGCTCGAAGAGGTACCGGCGGAGCGGCCAGGAAGTCCTTTGCGCCCATCGCTCTGCTGGACGGTATGCGCCAGCTCGTGAGCCAGCAGCATCTTGCCTTGCCGACTGCGCGGACGGTAGCGATCGCGACCGAAGACGATATGCTGGCCGACGGTGTAAGCCGCGGCTCCAAGCTGCTTGGCGGAATAGGCGGCACGATCGTCGCGGTGGATCTGCACGTGCTGGAAGCTGCGACCGAAGCCGGCTTCCATTTCTCCCCGCTCAGCGCCGTCGAGCGGCGTGCCGGGAGACTGAAGCACGTCTCGCACCGAGCTCGGCAGCCCACTGATCGGCGACAGGTCTGCGGGCGGTGTCGCGCCGGCGCCTGTCGCGTCGGCCGCCGCCTCTTCGCGAACCGGCCCAGCCGTCTCGAGAATCGAGCGAATCTCGTCGCGCTGCGCCTCGGCAACCGGCTGTTGCGAGATCGGAGGAGTTGCCGCATTCGCCTTGGACCGGGCCTTGCGCGGGGAAGCCAGCGCCTTCATCCTGCCTCCCCAGAGAGTCCCTTGGTGAGCTGGAACGCCGCTTCGAAGTCGGCGACGGCGACTTGCAAGTCGCGCCACGCCGCGTCGTTTTCGTCCAGCTGATGATGGTGTTCGGCGACCAGGTTCCGCACTCCCGCAAGCGCAGCGGCGGTCAACTCACTGGCTGGGACTTCGTCGACCCTGCCCTCAATTCCTACTAAGAGAACGCTGTCGCGCAGCTTCTCGGCGACCCACTGAAACGACGAATCGACGCCAACAAAATGGTAGCTGGCCTGTGCGGGATCCCGCAGAAATCGCCGCAACCCATCAAGCAGCTCGACGGCGGCGAGAAAGATCATCATCGACTGGTCGGGCCGGTGACCCACCGAGGTGGCCGCACCTTCCCGGCCGGTCACGACCATGTGGCCGAGAGAGAAGCCGCAGACTTCCTCTTCGGCTTCGCTAACGGTGAGACTGAAACGCAGCATGATCAATCGGCTCCTGGGAGGGGAAACATGGTGAGGATCTTGCCGCTTCTGGCGTCGATCACGACCTGCACTTTGGTGGTCTTCTTGGTGGCTCCGTCACCGAGCTCCACTTCCTTCTCGTACTTGCGGACCAGTTTGGATTCGTCGTCATACCACTTGGTCCCCGTCAGCTGCTTGCCATTCCCAACGATGTCCTCCGCCGCGTCCTGCAGCTGGCTACGGGTGGTGCCGCCCGGGAACAGGTCGCCCGCTCCGTCGGGATGCTGGCCTTTGATGTGCTTGGCCTCGATGTGCGCCCAACCGGACTTCATATCGCCATTCGGCATCTTGATGCGGCGCACCGGGAACATCTCGAGGATCGCGCTCTTCTTGGGATCGACGATGATCCTCACCGTGTCGTGCTGACCCTGGATGCGGATGCCCTTCTCATAGACGTCGACCTTCTTGCTGGGATCCGCCGGCCATACGGCCTTGTCTTGCTTGAGCTTGGCACTGGTCCGGACGATCTTGCGCGCCGCGGTCTGCAGCTCGGCTCGGGTCGTGTCTTCCGGGAACAGGTTGAAACCCTGGTTATCGTCGCCCTTCAAGTATTTCTTGAAGACGAGGTCCCAGCCTTTGGCGCTGCCCAAGGTGTCCAGCATCACGCCGCGCACCGGGAACATCGTGATCACCGAACCGTCGCTCGTATCGACCACCACCCGGACGGTGTCGGATTGCCCATTGATCGTCACCCTCTTTTCGAAGTTCTGGATGGTCTTGCCGACCTCGGAGATGCGCTCGCCATTGTCGACGATGTCATCGGCGAGCTTCTGCAGCTGCTCACGGGTCGTGCCGGCCGGGAATAGATCGGCAACGCCGTGAGACTTGGTGCCGCTGACGTGGCGCTCGTCGATATGAATCCAGCCTTTCTTACTATCGCCATCTTCGATCCGGGGCTTGCCGCGCCAGCCCTTCTTCGCAGGCTTGGTCTCGACGTCCGCGCTTCCACCGTCCGAGCTCCTGCCGCTGGTCTGGGCTCCACCGCCGGATCCCGAGGAGCCCCGCCTCCCCTTGCCCTTGCCTTTGCGCTTACCCTTCTTCTTGCGCTTACCGGTAATCGAAAAGTCGCCATCACCGGACTCACCATCACCTGATTTGCGGCGACGGCCGAAATTTCCCAGCCTCTCTGCCATCTTTCGGAGCTTGGTGGACGTCTCGAGACGCTTGGCCAGCTTGGCCATGCGAGCGACGCGAGCCGCCAGCCGGCCGGCGAGGCCGAGGGCGCCGCCGGGAATCACCGCCAGCAGAACCGCCAGCACAATCGGCCCGATCAACTCGCCAATGCCGTAAGCGAAGCCTACAAAGTCCTTGCGGGTCAAGGCGCTGATCTTCTTCGAGAACTCGGAGCCGGTGGCCTCTCCCATCAAGCGAGCGGTCTTCTCTCCCTCCGCAGTGAACAGTTTCAGGACGAAGCCGACCATCTCCTCCAGCAGGGTCAAGGGATTGGTGGTGAACAGCTCCTTGAGGGTCTTGGCCACGTCACGCACGATGCCGACGCTGATGCCGACCGAGAACGCCGGAAAGAACACCGGTAGCTCCCAGATCGCCGGCCGCTTGTCGAGCACTCGATCCAAATCCTTGCTGCTCAGCTTGCTGGTCAAGCCGGTAGTGAGACCGTCGAAGAAGCCGAGCACCGACCGGCCGAGGTAGACCGCCGCCATGACAAGCCTCTTGATCGCCTTGGGTAACAGCCGAAACGCTTTACGGATCGGCTTGTAGGCAGCTGCCAACGGCTTGCCCACGACTTCGCCGGTGAGCGGAGCTGGACCGAACACACCCGGTCCCAGGGGATGGCGCGTATTGCGGACGCGGATGAAATCGCGCAGCTTCTGGTTAGCGACGCGCTGCGGCACGCCGGTTCGGCGTCGCCGACGCGCCACCCGCGGCGCGGTCGATTCCTTAGATGCTCGCCGCGGCGAAGCCTGCCGGCGACGCGCCAAGATGTTCTCCAGTCGCCGGCGAGAATGCCTTGACAGACGCCCGAAGCGCGCCGCGAAGGTCTTGGCGGCCGACGTTTGGGGCCGGGTCAGTGCTTGGTGGACGCGCTCAGCCTCACCGGGCTCGAGCAGCCGGAAAGCGATCGTCAACAGCTCGACGCGACGGACCGCGTTGGACCGGGTAGCGGGCTGAGCCATCAGCTTGCTGATGGCATTGAGCGCCAGATCTTCTTCTGCCGCAGCACCCCCGAGATCGAGCACTGCCAGCAGACGCTGTCGCAGCTGTTCGCGCTCCTCATCACTCAGCTCATCCGACGACGGCTGAGTGAGAATGTCGCGCACCTGTTGACGCTGGCGGTTGGCACTGCGCCCCGCCGACATCGGCGTAGATCGCGCCGGCGTAGCGTTGGCAGCGGCAGGCTGGGCGTGCGCTCTCACGGCATCCTCCTCGAGGTCGATCGGTTCGACGGGCGTCAGGGCCGCTCGCTAGTCGTGAACAAGAGGTTCAGATTGGCTGCACGAATGTCCTCGTTGGTGATGTCCTCGAACACGTCGGTCAACGTACCGACCCCCTGATTGCCAACGTAGGTTGCGGTATAGCCCAGAATCCAAGCCAGTCGGTTGCGCTGCGACACATGATCGACGTCGTGAAACGCATTGCCCTGGATTTGATGCCGGTAGGCC
Organism: Acidobacteriota bacterium; assembly: GCA_039030415.1. Lineage (GTDB taxonomy): Bacteria > Acidobacteriota > Thermoanaerobaculia > Multivoradales > J023 > JAAELT01. Next base: position 14,414 of record JBCCEE010000120.1, on the reverse strand, counting down.
ACCAGCTGAAGGCGACCGTTGCCGATGGTGTTGGACTCGAGGTGGAGGTAGCCAAAGATGCCGTCGATAACGGGCTCGGTACCCGAGCTGATCAGCTCTCGCAGCTGGGCCAGGATGTCGCTACCCACCGCCACCGCACCCATGCGGTTGCGGCTGACGTGCAGAGTCTGCCCCGTCGAACCCAGACCCCTGAGCATAGGCTCCGTAAACGACGCCTGCAGGCTGTCGATCTCGCTCGCCGTCAGATCTGACTGATCGTCGGGCAGGCCATAAAGGCTGATGCGCCCTCGGATCTCGTTGTCTTCGATCCGGCCGGCCATCCAGCCGTCTGGAATCAGCAGGGCGATGCCATTGGCCTCATTGATGCCCGCCGCTCGCAGAAGCTCCAGGACACTGCGGAAGGCGGTGGCGGCCGGGGATGGCGAGCGCAATAGGCTTTCCAGCTTCCGCAGCGGCCGATCCAACAGATCGGTCAGGCCGCTGAATCTCCCTCCGCGCGTATCCCCCAAGTCGTCCGCTATGTCCTCTCGCTCAGCCAGCGGCTTGCCGGCGAGCTCGCTCGACCGTGCTCGAGCCTCACCATCAAAGGCCCAGCGATCGACCGTGTCGAACAGCGGCACCAGTAGCTGGGTGCTGGCCGCGTTGTCGAAGATCTCGCGCAGCAGGTTGAGACCGCTACGCTCGATGCCCTCGATGTGGTTGGCCCGCATCAGCATCTCGCCGCTAGAGCGCACGCTGATCAGCGCCTGGGACGTCTGGGTTTCGAGCTCGCCAGAGATCGAGCAGTCTTCGACCGTCAGGCTCTCGAAACCCTGCAGCTGCATCGTCGGCAGGGGCTGGGCGGTGCGCAGGTCGACGGCCGCCAGCCGTAGGGACGAGACGTTGAGATCGATCGCTCCGCCTTCGACCAGCACGCGGCTGGTTCCGTGGCCGCCAACGCCCTCGATGTCGAGCCGCACGTCTGGGTTGTCCAGCACCAGGCCGGCAGACAGAGTCTGTAGACCAGGCGTCAGGCAGAGGGCGATATCGGTTTCGCCGGCACCCAGCAGGGCGTCGATCGCTTGATCGAGGGTCTCGAACGTACCGCCCGGACCCACCGGCACACGGCAGCCACCGGCTTGCGCCTGACACAGCAGTTCGAGCGCTTGCTTGACGGTCTCGGCGGTGTCCAACTGTGGACACAGAGCCGACGCTTGAAAGCTGACATCAGTAGCGGCGAGATCGGTCAGCGGCGGAAAGGCCATGCGGCGACGCTCGGCGTCAGAAGCAGCTTCCAGGCCGGACGCAGCGTCGACCCGAGCGAGCGTAACGTAGCGATGCTCGATGCCGATCGGCAACTCCTGCACCAGCACGCTGTCGCCCTCTTGCTGTGCCGCTTCGCGCACTGTCGCCAGCCAATAGTCTCCCGTGACGAAGACCCGCTGATCGAGGCCGAGAGTGAGCGACAGGCTCTGCAGGTTGATGGCCAGTTCCGAGCCGAGGACCACCCGCCCAGGCGAGGTGCTGGCGTCGTCGCCGAGCGCCAGGGTGACGCCTCGATCGCTGCCGCGCACCAGCGTCCAGTCGCCGCTGCCGTCCACTTCGAGCTCGATGTAACCATCCCAGCGGCGTACCAGCTCGCGGGTTGGCACGTCGGGATAGGGACTCTGCAGCAGGCCGCGCTCGTCAGGAATCGTAGGCTGTAGATGGACCCCCTGACGCAGCTCGCTGTCGGCGTAGAAGAGCTCCCACACGAAGTCACCCTGCTTGAATTCCGCGGGCTCCTCGCCGATCGCATAGACGTCGGCGGCGTTCTCGCTCGACCATTTGAGGGTCAGGCCGGTGGGCGCCGTCGGCGGGCCAAGCACCTCGTGCACCTCGACTCGGAAGAGATAGTTGCCGACGCCGCCTTCGATAGCGACCTCCTCGGCACAGGGATCACACGGGTCGGCGCCCCCTTGACGCGAGCGTAGATCGAGACTCAGCTCGGCGTTGCCGCGGCGGGGATTCTGCGACTCGTCTTGCGGATCAGTATCCGCCGGGCACCACTTGACCTGCGCCATGGTGCGGGTGCGGGTACACGTGTCGGCACCATGCAGACCGGGATCGATCAGCTCCGGATCCTCGAGCGCGGTGACCGTGCGCTCCCAGACGTCGCCGTAGAGCACGTAGGAGCCGCTCGGCTGCAGCCAGTTTTGGGTCAGCGGAAAATCCGCCTGCTGATCGAAGGCGATCAGCTGGGCATCGGGAGCCGACGGATCGGCGGTCACTTCGCCGGCCAGGCCGTCGGCGTAGAGCCGGCCGGTCTCGATGCGAATCGAGCCGCCGTCGTCGACCACGCCGGCCCCGCCGGTGCGCGGAGCGCCTGAGCCGACCAGATCGGTCAAGCGATCGTCGAGACGCTGTTTGGAGATCTCCGACATCTCATTCCAGTCGGCATCGGTGATCATCCGCCCCTGCTGTTCGTAGACACCGGAGTAACGCTTCCCCGGTCGGTGGCTATATCGAGAAATCTGAGTTTTCATGGTCATTCCTCAGCGGGTTGCATCAGGCGTCCGAGATGGCGGGTGGCCGACTCAGACGCCGCGGGTCGTAAACGATCGCGGCTTCCATGCCCAATGGCAGGAAATCTTGCAGCTTGTCGAGCGTGGCGGAGAGCGCCAATGAATAGCGAAAGCGGTGGTAGGCACCGAGCTCGCCACCATCCTCGGCGCCGAAGCGCACGGCGTCGGGTGAATCGGGATGCAGCACGCCGTAGCCCGGTTCGGCATGCAGTCGGGACTCTCGGGTGACGCCCTCGGCGTCACAGAATTCGAAATGGTAGAAAGCGGGACGGGCATCGGTGGTCGCGAACAGCTTGGGCCGCTGCGCCAGCGGTATCTGCTGGAGCTTGCTCGGGATGGGAATCCGCGAGTAGCGGATGCAGCTATCACTGCCGGCACCGCGCACCTCGAGGAAATCCGACAGCAGGCAGTCGCTGGCCTGGATTGCGTGGCAGTCCAACAGGCCGGTGACGGTGGTCGACTCGAGACGCACCAACCCTTCCTCGACGGTGACGTTGTGCAGGATGCAATCCTTGGCGTCGAGCACCGGCTGATCGCCGCGCGTTCCATGGATCACCACTCGCGTCGCCGAGACGCCGCGCAGCTCGAGCACGTCGTCGGGCGAGTTGACCTCGAACGTCAAGGTATCGGAGAAGTTGAGGTTCTCGATCCGCAGACGCCCGCTTTGATTGGGCGGACGACTGCGGAACACCAGGGTGGCGTCATCCGGCGCCTGATGGTGCCAGCGAACCAGGCCGGGCTCAGGCTGATCTTCGACGAAGAAGTCGCTGACCGGCAGCTGATTGCGCTGGCTCCAGTTGACGCGGTGGGTGTCGACTCCGAACATGCCGAGCGGTGGCGGCACGAAGAGCGTCAGGCGACGCGGGTGAGCGTGGCCACGCTGCGCCGCCGCGGGTCGCAGGTCGACGGTGCGCCGCGAGGCATCCTCGTAGCTGTCCGGGAAACAGGGCGCGCCGTGAGGCTGGTGCTGGCGCCAGGCGACGTCCTCGCCCGCGAAGCGATCGCGATGCACGGCGGAGCTGTCAGCCGGGCTGCGCACGGCGCGCGAACGGCGTCGCAGGTCCGGGGTGACCGCCGGCAGGCCAAGATGCTGGGCCGCCGAGGCCGGATGGCTCGGATCGACCTCGGCACCACCGAGCGCCGCCGCCGGTAGCAGCGGCACGCCGATGCGCGGCGTCACCGCCACGCGATCGCGCCCTTCCTGCACGTTGGCTTCGGTCTGGCCAATCGCTTCGGCGATGTCCTCGACCACCCGTAGGGTGCCCTTGCGCTGCCGCCAGGAGACCGCCTGAGCCACCTCCAAGCGCTGGCCTTCGACGTGCGGCGAAAGCAGACGCACGTCGAGGAATTCAGCGAGGTACGGCAGCACCCAATCCTGGGCCAGACGGCCCTGCGCGGGCGCATCGCTGAAGCTGTCCGCCAGCTTCTGCTCCAGGGTGGCGCGGACGGCGTCGAGCAGGCTGCCGTAAGCGTCGAGGTAGCGCGCCAGGTCGCCGCCACCGTTGCCGAGACCCTCGCCGTCGCGACGCCGGTAGACCGCCGGCAGCAAGTCATAGAGCTGCTGGCCGCTGAGGGAATTTGGACGGATCATTGGAAGTACTCCTCGCTTGTGAGCTCGGCGGCCGCCGGCTCGAGGGTGAGAACGGCTTCAGGCGCTGCTGCGAGACGCCGGGTGCCGGGCTGTCCGCTAAAAGTGCACTGCGAGTTTTCTACTCCGCTGACGCTCTCGACCGCCTGGTAGATCTCGCTCAAGTAGACGGGCTGGCCGAGACCGCGACGACGCAGAGAAAAGGCATCGAGCAGCGCGGCGCGCACCCGCTCGAGCACCGTCTCGGGCTGAAACTCGCTGGACCGGACGCGCACCAGCACCTCGACGCCGAACGGCACAGCCAGATAGGGCGCCACCTGCACCGAGATGCCCGGCGCGGCGTGCTGCTGCAAGAATTGCTGCAGGCTCACCGCCAGCGGCCCAAGCTCGCCGCCACCCGCTGGCACCACCACCACGTCAACGCGGGTCTGGCCGCGGCGACCGCCCGAGCGAGCGAAAGCGCGAGCCTGCCAGACGCTGCTCTGGCGCGATGCCAGGTGGGTGAAGTCGCTCAGCGAGACGGCGCGCTCCAGCGTCAAGACGCTGGCCGGTCCACCCTGGCGCATCGACTCGGCCGACTCCATGTCGTTGCCGCCAGTGGCCGGCAGCGGCTGGCTGACGGAGTCGACCAGAGCCTGCGGTCGCACCGGCTGCATCAGCGATCCTGACGATAGATTGCCCGCCAGGCCGCTGCCGACGCGAAGCCGCACGCGCACGTTGTTCGAGCCCGTCGGCAGCCGGCGACCGCGGCGACCGTCGCCGAAGGTCAGCCGCGCATAGCCGTCCTCGGTCATGCGCACGGTGAAGTGCGGATCCGTCGGCCCGGATTCGTCGAGCGTCGGCACCTGCCGCCAGGTGCGGGCGGCCACCGTCACCTCGAGCGCCGCGCGCACGCCGGTCGGCTGGGTGGCATCAGCGACAAAGCTCAGGCCTTCCTCTTCGATCACGAAGCTCTGGTCGGTAGCGGCGCTATCGCCGGAGCCCAGCACCCGTGAGGGCCGTTGCTCTCCATGACCGGCCGAGACCGCATTGGCTCGCACGACCAGGTTGCCCACGGTCCAGCCTTCGTCGCTCGAAATTTCAGGCGCGATGACGATCTCATTCGCCGCCGTCGGCCGCCCGATCGCAGTCGCCGCCTGGGCTCGCACAAGAGCATCGCCATCGCGCTGCTCGAGCACTAGCTCTCGGCCCGCTCCCAGCAGCTCGGGACGAGGATCAGCTAGCCGCAGGCGCTCGCCCGAGATCGGCGTATCGTTGCGATCCCAACCATTCGGCCGTATCGTGTAGCTGAATGAGCCATAGATACGCTCGAGCCCAACGGTCTCCGCCGAGGGTCCCCAGTCCCCGAGGACCGAGCTACTGAAGACGTCCTCGGTCACCGCCGCTTGCAGCAGCCGTAGACTCGACAAGAGACCCTCGACTTCAGCCACCGGCTGCCCGATCAGCAGGGCGGGCACGCTGGGACCTTCTATGAACAGCTGCGGCAACGGGCTGTCGAGCAGCAGATTGAATCGCGTTCGATCGAGCTCGAAATCGGCGACGATGCCAGCCTGATCTAGAAGCCCACTGAAGCGCAGCGCCGTGATGCCGCTGCCGGCGAGCCTGACCTGGCGGTAGCGATGCGCCACCAGGTCACCGACGGTGACGATGCCGAGCTGCTCGAGACTGGAGCGTTCGGCCTCGGTCACCCCTGCGAGCATCAGCACGGACTCGGAGAGCTTGACAGGCAAGGCTCTAGGGGGGTTGTCGAGCTCGAGCGAGAACTGATCCGCCGCCGCCACCACTCGCCGTACGCGCAGCGCGTGCAGACGTTCGCCGTCGTCGCCGACCACCCACTGGCCGCTGGCCAGCGCACCGGGCGAGCCGGCAAAGAGGTAGCCTCCGCGCTCCGCCTGGGTCTGGACCCGCGCGATGCCGTTGGCGCCGGCTGGCACCAGGTAGATCTCTGGCTCGGCGGTGGAGACGAGCTCGCGCGCCGCACCCTGCTCGACCACCTCGCTATCGTCGTCGGTGAGCAGCAGGAAGTCGTCCGAGTCACGACGCGCCGCGGCGGTCGTCTCGACCGGAAAGAGCAGCCGGCCATCGGCCTGCCGCGGAATGATGCCGACGCGGTAGATCTCGGCTCCGGCCGGCGGCACTCGATCGAGGCGCAGGTTGGGCCCTTCCGCGGACAGCACGTCGGCCAGCTGCCAATCGCCTTCGTTCCAGGCGACGACGTCACCGCCAGCTAGGCCGACCGCGGCGTCGAGGGCGACCACTCCCTGGCCGCCCAACAACGGGCGACGAATGTCGGCGGCAGACGCCAGCAGACGCGCCTCTCCGCGCGGCCAGTAGCGCCAGCGCGGATCTTCATGGGTGACGGTTTCGAGCTCGATCTGTCCTGATCCGGACACGTCGCTGATCTCGACCACCGCAGCCGTCTCGCCGTCGCCGTCCTCCCGCACCACCAGCGCCACGCTGCCGGCGGTCAAATCGGCGTCGGCTTCGGCCAGCCAGGTAGCCATGCCGGCAACCTCGGCCGCTGGAGCGTCGGCCAGCTCGTCGAGCCGGACGTCGGCGAAGGCGCTGTCGCTGAGCGCTTCGCGCACCAGCTCGAGGCGATCGCGCAGCTCAGCGAGCTCGCTGCTGCTGGTCGCCATGACCTGCGCCAGGCTCGAGGTGCCGTGGCTCTCGAGCAGCTCGGGCGGAGGCTCCAGGCCGAGCGTCAGGGTCGCGCGCTTCGCTGCTGCCTCGACTCCCGATGACGGCAGCCCGAGCTCGGCAGCCGGCGCTCGGCCGAGACCCGCCACCCAGACGATCGACGGCAAGTCGACGCCTTCAGTGAAGGTCAGGTCCCGCAGATCGGCAGCGGAGCGCGTCGCCACCGCCGGCGACCCCACCGGTCCGATCGCCTCTCGCGACCGATTCCAGCCGGCTAGCCGCAGCGCGTCGAGCTCGGGATCGAGCTCGAGACCGGCCAGGGTCTCGAACACGATTGGCGCGCCGCCGTCGGCGGGAGTGTGCTGGACCTGAAAGCCAGCCGGCAGCAGGCCGGGAGATTCCGCGGTGATGGCCAAGCGGGTGCTGGCCGACGCCGGTGGCGCGACGTGGTAGCCCAGCATCTCGACCAGGTGGCGGACGTTCTCCCACTCCCTGGCGGTGCCGAGAAAGCCCTCATTGGCGTAGGCGTCGACGTGCTCGGTGAGGATGTGGGTGGCGCGTGCCAGGCAGCGCGCCAGCTCCCAACCCCAATCGCTAGGCTCACCGTGATATTGAGCTAGCAGCCGGGAGATGCGCTGAGCATCCGTCTCACCGGCCGGCGGCGTCGCCGCCATGGTCTGCCAGTCGGGGAACGCCGCGCCAAGCTGTTGACGCAGGTCTTCGAGGTAGGTCGCGGCATTGCCGTCGACGTAGCGCAGGCGACTCAGGCCAGCGCGATTCCAGCGGGTCAAGTCTCGCGAGCTCATCCCGGACGTCCTCCTTGCAGCGTGAGGCGGGTGTAGCCGCGCTCGGGGCGTACCGCGTCGTTGTCGCACACCGCGATCTCGAGATCCTGCAGCGGGATCCGGCCGAGCGCGGCGCGATCGGGGAACTGACTGCCGAGGCGTTTGAAGCGGTTGAAGCAAACGTGCTCGACGCCATCGAGGGTCATGATCACCTGCACCAGGTCGCCGAGGTGCAAGTCTTCACCGAAGCTCAAGCGCCCCGGCTCGAAAAAGCCTCCGGGACCCGTGCCGAGCGCTTCGGTCACCGCTTGCCGGATCTCGGAGCGGAAATAGTGCGGCGCGACCCGGAGGGACAGCGCCATCGTGACGGGCACCGGCGCGGCGTCTTCCAGAATCACCTCCTGTCCCGCCATGCGATAGGCGTCGAGGAAGGGGCGCAGCAGGCTGCGCAGAGTAGGGTCGGTCTGCCAGTCGACCGGCGCCAGCTGACGCCGCTCGTGAAAGCGGTCGACCGCCGCCTGCAGCTCGCTCGGAATCTGCAGACCTTGCTCGTCGAGCTGATGATCATTCCAGCCGATGATGGCGATCCACACGCTGTTCCAGGAGCCGCTCCACAGATGCCGGGCGTGAGCGCGCAGCACCAGCGGGTGATCCTCGAGTCGACGCGCGTAGTCCGTCGCGGTGACCATGCGATGCTGGGTGTGCACCGATCTCGGGCCGGCGGCGCGGGCCGCCTCCATGAGGTGCGGCTGGCGCTGCCACAGGCTCTCGAGCTGGCTAGCGAGCGGTAGCACCGGGGCTTCGGCGGGCGCCGCTTCGGGATCGGCGATCAGACCGTCGGCAAGGGCTTCAGCCACCGCGTCGTAACCCAGCAGCGCGAGCAGGCGACGCACCGAGTCGGGACGTCGAGCCGTAGCCAACGTGGCCTCGGAGGCGACGCGGTCGGCCATGTCGGAGAGCTGGTCCAAGACCGTCGCCAGCACCTCCACCAGAGCGACTTCGAGATCCGCCGGCGTCCAGCGCTGGCGTTCCGGGAAGCGGGCCGCCAGCTCCTCCATCATGAACAGCCGGAAGCCGTCGTAGTCGCGCACCCGCCAGTCGAAGTCATCGCCGACGTCGGGCAGCGGCGACGGCAGCTCGATGCGGCGCTCGCCACAGTCCGGACAACCGCCGGTGAACACCAGCTGGGATTGCGGGGTCTCAGCCATTGCCGCCTCCTTCGGCGCCGAGCAGAAAGCTCTGCTGCTCGCTCAGGCCGAGCGTCGCCAGGGTGTAGGAGATGTGGATCTCGAGGCGCTCGCCGTCGCCCGCCACTTCGATGCCGAGCGACCGCGGATCGACCTCACCGTGCAGGGCGGCAGCCAGCGAAGCGGTCAACCGCTGACGGGCCAGCTCCCACAGCGGCGAGTCGTTGGGCTCGAAGATCAGGCTCTTGACGCCAGCGCCGAAGTCGGGACGGAACACCCGTTCGCCGGGGTCGGTGAACAGCACCTGTTCGATCTGCTCCCGGATGTGCCGAGCGCGATCGCTGACCACCGGCCCAGAGGCGCCGACGCGAAAGGGAAACGCGAGATAGGAGGGAGAGCTCAGCCGGGTCATGACCTGCTCCCGGCGACCGGATCGCATGCGATCCGTCGGAGACGAGCCACGCCACGCGACGGCACGAGGCGGGTGCGGGATAGACGTTTCATAGGGTTTTCACCTTGCTGGAAAGGGCACTGGCTTCGCCCTGGGGAATCGGCGGCCCGGAAGGGCCGGCCGGAGTGGGATGGGTGTGGGTCGCGAACAGCTGCAGAAAGCTTTGGCCCTTGATCAGCGGCTCACCGCCGTCACCCCCGAGCGCCACCTGACCGCCTTCGATGACCACGTTCTGCCCTTTGACGGTCACGCCGCCGGGGCTCATATCGACCCGGTTGTCGTTGGGGTCGGTGAGGCGGGTGCCAGAGCGCGTCATCTCGAGCTCGTTGCCCATGCCGTCTTCGATCCGCACCTCTTTGTTGTCGGCGTCGAGCAGCAGTTGGGCACCGCAGGCGTTGCGGCTCGCGATGGAGCCATCCGCGGTGAGCTCGATCTGGGCGCCGGTGGTGTGCTCGATCAGGATGCGCTCTTCGCCCGGCTCGTCGTCGAAGATCAGGCGGTGGCCGCTGGCGGTCTTGAGGACGCGTGCCGTCGGGGCCTCGCGGTCGGGCTCTGCCGGCGCCTCGCCCGCTTGCTGCCAAAAAGTGCCGGTCCAGATCGGGTGCGAGAGATCGCCGGCCTCGAACTCGACCCACACCTGGGCGTCGACATCGGGCACCGCGTACCAACCCTGCTGCGACAGGCCACCATAAGGCAGGCAGGGCAAGGCCCAGCCGGTCACCGCGTCGGCCAGCACCGAAGGCACCCGCAGCCGCAGGCGACCCAGCTGCTCGGGATCCTGGTTGTCGACCACGAAGCCGCGATACTTGCCGAAGCTCTTCTCGCGAACCTCGCGGGCCAATTGCGTCAGCAGCTCTTCCACTTCGAACTCCTAGCTCTCAAAATGAGACGGGTCGAGACACGTTAGAGAATGGCGGCCAGCCGGCTGAGGCCGCCCAGAACGCCGCCGCCGAGGTTGTCGCCGTAGGCGTTGCGCAGCAGACGAAAGCTCTGGCGGTAGCCGTCGTGGGAGAAATGGTGTGAGACGCGGTCGACGTAGTAGACGCCGCCCAGCCACTCGCCGGTGCCGTCGACCGGCACCGGCTCACCGACCCGCAGCACGTGGCCATAGCGGCTGCCGTCGAGCTCGCCTTCGGCGCTCAGCTTGAAGGCGTTCTCACGCGCGTGGTGCAGCGCTCGCGCCTCGAGCTCGGCGGGGCTCTCACCGCCGTGGCTGCGCAGTCGCCAGGTGAAGTCGTCCAGCCCCGCGCCGTCACTGGTCGCCGGATCGGTGCCGAGGGGCATGAGATCGGAGGTGAGAACGCGCTGGGTGATCGGGCCAGCTCCCTGCTGCGGAACGCTGTCGAAGGCGATGCGGTCGGGACGATGGCCATCGGTCTCGGCCCGGAAGTGGGTGCAGTGGGTCGACTCGCCGGCGTAGACCCGAATCGTCGCCTGCGGCTCGATGCCGAGTCGCGGCGGCCCGAAGTAGACGCCATCGGGCGAGAACAGCAGCTCATAGCCGTTGGCTTCGGCGCGCTGGCGCAAGAATCGAGCGTCGGTGGTGTCCTGACTGATCACCAGACCGCTGAGACCGTTCTCGGAGCTGCGGTGCGGACGCAGCCCGTGTCGACGCAGGATGTCGGCCAGCATGGCACCGTCGCTGGTCGGCGCCTCGGCTCCCCACACCTTGCGTACGTGGGCGCGGTCCAAGGCGAAGGACTCATCCAAGCACTCGACGTGTACCGACGTGGCGCCCGGATCGTCTGGATAGTCGGCGGAGACCTGGCCGATGCGACCCCGCAGGACCGTCTGAACCGAGCTGCCGAACGCCGCTTCGATCGAGATCTCCTTCCAATGCTCGAGCACGCCGGCGTCCTGCACCGACCAGCGTCCCAGCTCGTCGCGCCGGGTGTCGAAACGCAGCATGGCGGTGGCCGCCTCGCTGCGGCGAGTCTCGACGCTGACCTCGGCCAGGAAGGGATAGAGATCGACGATCTCGTCACCGTCGATCCGCACGATGCAGTCGGCGGGCTGGCGCTGGCGTTCGATCAGGCGATCCAACAACATGGCTCAGTCCCTCGCCTTGGGGATCAGAATGACCTGGCCGGCCATACCTTCGAGGCGGCCGTCACTATCGCCCTGAGCGTCGCCGGCCTGTATGTCACCGGCCCGCACGTCGCCCGCGAACAGCAGTCGGGGGTTGGCGTCGAGGATGCGCCACCACAGACGATCGTCGCTGTAGTAGTGGCGCGCCAGCAGATCGAGACGGTCGCCGGCCTGCACGGTGTGCTCGACCGCGCCGAGCGCTGTCTCGACGGGTCGCGGACGCAGACCGGGAAACGCTGCCTCGCCGGTGAAGGCGCGCACGCGCTCGTATCGAGAGCCCTTGAGAATCATCACGCCTCCTTCAGCTCAGCCCGCCGAGGGCCTGGGCTACACCGGTCTGGGTACCGAGCGCGGCACTGACAACCTGCCGCACCTTCTCGACCCGGGTGAAAGGATTGCTGCCTTCGATGACCTGGAGATCGATCGTCAGCCGCGCCCGATAAGGCACCAGCGACGGCAGGTGGGCGATCTCTTCGACCGAGATGCCGGTGAGGAAGACCGGCAATACCTGAGTGCCCCACACGAACAGCAGGACCGATGGCGTCTCGGCCCGCTGGAACGCACGCTCACCGGCGAGCCCCAGGCTGGACAGCGTCTGCACCCCAGCCGGTCCCTGGGACTTGGGCTCGAGCAAGGTGCGCAGCACGTCGAGCTGCGGCTCGACGCCATGGGCGGTGGCCACGGGATCGCCCTGCTCCATGCGGTCGGTGGCGTCGACCAGCAGCCGCACGGACAGCGTCTCGGGCTGCACCGTCACCCCTTGCGAAGCGCGCGGCGTCTCGGTCGGCAGCGTGAAGTCGTAGCCGCCGCGGGTGCCCGGCACGCCGCCGGTCTTGACCGAGATGCTGCGGCGGCGGGAGATCGTCTCGGGATTGAATTCGAAGACGAAGGCGAGCGGCGGCACGGTGACGCCGTACTCGACCAGAGCTCCACGAACGGTCCTGAGCATTAGCGGGATCCTCCTGGGGATGCGTTAGCAAGCTGTTGACGGATGGCGACGGTGATCCGACGCGCCACCTCGGCGTCGCTGGCGCTCGGTAACGCGGTGACTGCCGAGGGCGCCAGTCTGGCGATGTGCGTGGCGGCGCCTCCCGGCTGCGCCGGCAGCGCCTCTCGAGACGTATCGGCCAGGTCGGCGGCAATGCGCTGAGCGATGGCTTCGGCGCGGTTCTCGAAGCCGCGGGGCAACGTCAGGGAAAGGCGATCGATCTTCAGCACAGCACGCCTCCTACCGGCAGATGGGCGGCCAGAGCGCCGAGGTCGCTGGCCGTCAGGTCACGCCCGTCCTTGCCGAGCTCCCGCCACACCGCCAGAGCGATATGCGGCATGGCGATCATCCGACCGTTGCCGGCGGCGAGGTAGGCGGCGTGCAGGGCGGCGTTGCGGATCTGTCCCCCCGTGAGGTTCACGGCACCGGCGAGCGCCTCCGGATCGACCTCCTCAGCCCGCGGCGCGCGCGGCGGCAGCAGGCTTTGCCAGAGCCGAGCCCGGGCGGCCTGGTCGGGGCGCGGAAAGTCCACCACGATCTGAAAGCGCCGGGCAAAGGCCTGGTCCAGGTTGCTGCGCAGGTTGGTGGTCAGGACGCAGGGACCGTGGTGCGCCTCGATGCGCGCCAGCAGGTGGCTGACCTCCATATTGGCGTAGCGATCGCGGGCCTCTTTGACCTCTCCGCGCTTGCTGAACAGGCTATCCGCCTCGTCGAACTGCAGCACCATGGGACGGCCGTGGGCGGCGTCGAACAGGCGATTGAGGTTCTTCTCGGTCTCGCCGATGTACTTGCTGACCAGAGTGCCGAGATCGATGCGGTAGAGCGGCCAGCCCAGCTCGCTCGCCAGCACCGATGCCGCGAAGGTCTTGCCGGTGCCGGAAGGGCCGGCGAAGAGGGCGACCGGGCCACCGCAGCTGCGACCACCCCACTCCTCCAGCACCAGGTCACGGTGCTGGATCCACAGCAGGAATTCGCGCAGCATCGCCAGGTGCTCGGCCGGCAGGATCAGCTCGTCCCAGTCGGCCCGCAGGTCTACCCGCGTCGCCCCCGGCGGCGCCGGCTCCTCTGCTCCACCACCCAACAGGCGGGCGGTGATGCCGATGCCGGGGCGGACCGGCTGAAAGAGATCATCGCCTTCGATCCGGATCAGGCCGCGGCGGCGCAGGGGCGAGGTCTCGGCGAGAGCCCGGTGCAGGCGCGGTGCGTCCTCGGGTGCCAGCGCCAGCAGGTCGAACAGCAGAGCGCCGGTGGGATAAGGCTGCGGGCTGCCCCCCTGCTGCAAACCCTGGAACAATGACCCGAGGCGAGGCAGGGCTTCCGGCGCGACGGCGCAGGCCAGCACGTCATGCTCGAGATCGCTCAGCCGAGCGTCGCCGACCACGGCTCGCCAGCCCTCGCCTCGCAGCTCGTTGACCTCATGCTGCAGCGTCCGCAGGCTGGCCAACGTCGAGCTCGGGACCTCACGATCCTGACGCGCCTCGGACAGGCAATGCGCCAGCGTCTCGAGACGGTTCCACTCGGCGACCAGCTCGAGGCTCGGTGCTCCGGAGCTGGGAGTCGAACCTGAAGCCGCCAGCTCTGAGGGAATGGCGTTCATGCTCCCTCCTCGTACAGGCTGACCAGCAGTGGGTTACTGCGCACGATGATCTCGGCGCCATCACCGGGTCGGGTGACGACCCGCTCGGCGTGGAGCATCGCCTGGCCCGCGCGATCGTCGAACGGCAGTGGCGCGGTGGAGGTCGGCGCCGAGCCGGCTGCCTCGGGATCGAGCCGCGGGCCGCTAGCGGTCGTTTCCACCGAAGACGCCTTGGCGTCGCGCCAGCCCTGCTCAGAGTCCCAGATCTGCCAGCGCAGGGTGACGGCGGCGCCGTCCTCACCGGCGACCCAAACCTCGGGAATGAAGCTGCCGGTCTGGATCTCGGCGACCGGCAGGGCGAGGCTCTGCTGGCAGTCGCCGTCGACCACCAGGCAGATCTGCGGCGCCCATTCCGACACCGCGATGTCGACGGTGGCGGCGGCCACCGGCGGTGCGGTTGCGGTGCTGACAAAGTCCTGCCGGCGCGCCGCTGGCGCGATGCCAACCTGCTGGCCGATCGCACCGACGCGCGGCGCTTCACGGTGCGGTCCCGGCCACCCCCGCGGCT